>NVQL02000001.1 GCA_002400495.2 Alphaproteobacteria bacterium
TTTGTTGACGAATAATCAAACCATTTTCCAACGTTTCGCCACCGTCAAAAACCTTAATACTAAATTGTTCATGCACCACATAAATGCCCTGAGCATGCTCAGTACGGGCGCTAAAATCTTCAATCAAAACGTACGGCTTTTCCGTACCCTCCGAAACGTAGCTAAACACCTGCCCGCCACAAATTCCGGCATTCACAAGCGCAGCAGTAACCGCCTTTGCCAATGGCACAGTAAAAAAACTCATGTCAATTTGCCTATAATTATTTAAACCAAGCCCGCTTTGCAGCCGTACGCGAAGCCGTCAAAATACGAGTGCCAATGCGCTTTTTCAAACCGTTCCAAGCCGGGTAAAATGTCGCCCGCCCGGCAACTTTGCCAATATATTTGCCAGTCCTAGGGTTAACCTGAACATGCCCATGCTCGACCATGCGGGCATAAAATGCTTCATTCACCACCCGAACCCGAATATTATCGCGCTTCGCACCGTCAATAGATTTGCCGCGCTTAACAATATCAGCTTTCTGAATCTTAATGCCCTTAGCCAATTGCCCAGTCGCACCTTTTGGCGCRGCSGATCTWGCGGCATTCGCAAATTCCTCAGCACCAATATCAATAGCCCTGCGAACATCTTTCTCAATTTCGACAGGCACAGCCGTCAATTTACGACGCAAATTTTCCATACCAACAAATTTTGCCATAAAACCCGCCTATCCATCGGTTAATGTTGCCTCAAATTCAGCATAAGCATCGCCCACAGGCTTGTTATGCTCCAAATTAAAATACAATTTCTTGTCACCATTCGTCTGCCAAACAAACCGATCACCCTGCAACACCCCACCAGCATTACCGCCAAAAGCATTGYGCCAAACCACAACTTTATAAATACCAACCGATTTTTTACCACCCTCAATCAAACCACTTTTCGCCCGTATCGGCGTAATCATAGCCCGCGCCGCCTGCACATCGACAAACTCACCATTCTGCCCGCCCATACCATCAGTACTGACAGCCTTGCGTTGCAACATTATCAATTCAGCTAAATGCATTAAATCACCTTAAACCCACTCATCAACCTAGCTGCACCATTAGAAAGCGCATATTTTTTAGTATCGGTCGTGTCGGAATTCTCTTTATACCACTCACCAACAATCAACATCACMGCTTGCCCAATCTCAACAGGCATCTTCACAGCATCACCAACCGCCCAACCAGCTTTGTATTTAACCACCACATCCCCAAATTGCGGGTAATGCGCCGGCCAAACACTCCCAGCCCGCGCCCGCAACCTCAAAAAATTGGTCATAAATTGGCTTTGCCGCACGTTAGCAAGGCTAAATTCCAGCTCAGCACCATCAACGTCAAAATAATTCACACTCAACAATTCACAATTATTGGCCTTTTTCAGCTCAATACAGTCCTCAAATTTTTCAATGTGCAACCAAACATCAGTCCGGTAAATCGATAGGCCATATTCCCCCTCCAAAAACCCAATCGCCGCCGCCAACAGCCGCGCAATCTTAGCATCATCAGCATCATGCAACACACTCATGTTGCTCTTAACATCAGCAACTGTCAGCTCAACAGCGCCCGCCCGCACCGGGTATCTATAAAAATATTCTTGCCCCATAACCCAGCCCATCAATCCAAAAACAACAAAACCAAAACAACCACTATTCAGCAGCCACCCCACCCTTACGCGGCATAGCCTTTTTACGCTTCCCATCAGCCCCAACAACAACCGCCGGCTTCACATCACCAGCATCACCATCGCCAGTTATTGCATCAGATGATTTGTCACCATCACCAGTGGTGGCATCAGAGGATTTTTCATCGCCGGCGGTTTCATCCGCTAATTTTTCATCATCACCGTCATCAACCGGCTCATTGCGCATATCAGCGATTTCATTGGTCAGCTTCTCATTTTCAGCAAGCAACTCATTAATCCGCTCGGTATCACCGATTTTAATCCCAGTCATTCCCGTCAAATCTTCGGTCAATCGCACATTTTCAATTGCTAATTCGTCACGAGCTGCTGTAACCACCAAGATAGTTTCGGTTAATTCTGCATTGGCCGAATCTTTTTCAGAAATAGCATCATTAAATTTCATTTCAATATCTGAAACCACTTTAGCATGGCCATCAATAACCGATTTATCATGCACCACTTGTTTTTTTAGCTCAGACACAATCAATTTTTGCTGTGCAACTTGCGTTGGTTTTTCCGCCCACCCAGCAGCAATAAATTCATCAGCCGTGGCTTTGGAAACCTCAACCACTTCATTCGGGCGGTAATTGTAACCGCCAGCCACAACAATCGATTGTAGCATCACAATGGTAACTTTAGACATTTTATATAATCCCATAAAAAAGAGGCTTAGAAAAATCTAAGCCCCATATCATCACTTCAAGTTTTGCAAAATTACGCGGGCAATTGCAAAGCCACAATTGAACCCTCAGGCGCAAGTAATTGACCATCAGCGTGCTTATCGATCTGAAAACCAATTTGGCTGTTACCAGCAAACTTTTCGGTATAACGGATAATTTCCATTTCACCCACATCACGCACAGTATATTTTGACAAGTCACCATAAATGCAAGGCCGCAAACCACCATTTGCAGCATCAAAACCATCCATCGCATCATTAATGTAAATACGGTCACCATCAAAACGGTCGCCAGCTTCTTCTGAAATTGAAGGTTTAAACATCGGGCGATTATCACCATCAACCATTTCGGTCAACAATTCATAAGTGCTATCATTCGCCACAAACCCGCGAGTTTTTGCGACCCGCCGCGCACGATGATTAATCTTAAATTTCAAACGATGAAATTCTTTCCAATCCAAAGCGGTTTTGGATGCAGCAATAACGCCTAACGTTGCAGCGGTCACAATGCCTTTCGGCTCATCAACGCCAGTACCAAGCGTAAAGCGTTGCGCTTCGTCTTCATATAAACTTTCACTTAAAAAGTCGATAATTTCAGCTTGAATATCAACATCAGAATCGCGAATAAGCTCCTTCGGCACTGGCACCGCGCCAGATGTAAAGCCATACGAGCCAAGTGAAATGAAACTCCAAATAGGGTCAATTGCCGTACCACGCGCCGCATTTTGAGCCACAATTTTAGCCTGAGTATTTTTATTGTTAAGCACAGGCCATTTAATTATATTACCAGTAGCGGTTCTGAGAACAGTCGAAAACTCGCGTACACCACCATAGCTTTCAAGCTTCTTAAGCACACGAGCCTTAAATCGAGCTGGCACAAATACACCACCTTCACTTTCAGTGCCGGTACTTAGCGCATTAATCAAATCATGCTTTTCAATTAACTTGGTTTGCGCTTCGTTAAAAGCTGGCTTAATTTTGGTAATATAACCAACCACCAACAAATCAGCAATCTTGTCACAAGCCGCCGCCTCATCAATAGATGTACCCAAATTCTCAGCAGTACCACCCAGAATTTCAGCATCCACAGATTCAAGCGCCAACAGGTCGTTAAGCACCTTCATTTGCCCATCAATATTTTTCATATCTTTGCGCAAATTGTCAAATTCGTTTTTAACCGATTCATCGGCAAAAGTGCCGTCTTTTTCAGCTTCGGTCATTAGCGCATCATAACGGTTAGCCATTTTTAACCGTTTTTCGCGCAATTCTTCAAGTTTCTTGCTCATTTCTGAACCTTTCACATAAAAAAACCGCCCAGAAAAAGGCGGTTTAAGTCAAGTTTATGAGCATAACGCTCGGTTTAATAAGCAGCGTTATGCGCTTAATTTCAAAAATTCATGCTCAGCCTGCCGCCGTGCTTTTTCATAGTCATTTTCGTTAACGATATTGGGGTTAGTTTTATTTTCAGGCTCACCACCCTCACCGCCTTTTTCATTGGAAATATCATCGACAAAACCGTAATCTTTAGCCTCAGTCGCAGTCATATAGGTTTCATCGGCCATCAAGTCAGTAATTTTATTAAGCGATAAATCAGTAATTTTTGCCACATAATCCCGTGCAATTTCATGGGTAATTTTTTCCACTAAATCTGCCGTTTTGCGCATATCATTATGATCACCAAACGCAACGCCGGTGGCATTATGTATCATAAAAATTCCGCCGTCCTGCATAGTCACATTCTCACATGTCATAGCAATCCAAGTCGCACTACTGGCACAAATGCCATCAATTTCAGCATCAACAGTATTATCATACCCTTTAATGGCAGCACAAATCGCCCGCGCTTCAAACACTTCCCCACCAAAACAATTTATATGCAGCTTAACGGGTTTGTTCTCACAAAGGCCAAACGCATCAACCATATCTTGCGCCCGTACCCCCCAATAGCCAATGTCGTCATAAATATAAATATGAGCAACATCATCAGAGTTTTGAACCTTTAGCGCAAAATCTTTAGCGCGGTTTTTAAGCTTTTCAGCCCGATAATCACTCTTATTTAAAGCTTCAATTTTAGATTTTAGTGTCTTATTTTTCATCAATTTCGCTTTCAATATCGTTATTATCAGCAGTCAACGGCCTGTAAAGCTGGTTACTTTGCTCATCAGGCATCGGTTTTAATTTTTCTTTTTTGCGTATTTCATTTGGCGTCATATAGCCCGCCATTTGGTTGCCACCAAGCGCCGCAGAATAATATGTTGCCCGCGCTTCAATATCACCCACTAACAACACATCAAGGTCAAACCGCATAACGTAGCGACTTCTTCGCCCAAACACTTTGTTAGATGTAGCGCCCTGTACCTTTACTGCCAACGGTCGCAACGTAGTATTAACAAACGCTCTAAATTGCTCAGCAACACTTTTACCAAAAGCGGTTTGCTTTTCACTTTCACCGATCAAAAACGGAAAAACACCATAAGCCCGGGCAATGTCAGTCACCCGCCATTTCATTGCTTCAATTATTTGGGCATCAGCGGCGCTAATTTTCAGCGCATCCATTTTACCGCCCTGGTCTAAAATCAGCGCACTACCCGCACCATTCATGCCCGTATTATTCTCTTTAAACCGCTGGTAAAAATCATCCTTGGTTTCTTGTGCAATTTTCTCAGCATAAGAAACCACATAACCAAGCGTACCACCCTTGGTATAATATTTATCCGAAAACTCATTTTCCGTCAGGCCAGCATTAATCGTACCCGCAGCAAATTGAATGGGTGTATCGCCCATATACCCATTGCTGCCGATGTAACGCAAATGAACAACGTCATCTTGCGGAGCAATTTTAAAACGCCCGTCCCGCTCAATTAATTTATAGATTAATTTTTTCTTGCCTTTGTCACTATATTTAATCTCTACAGAGCTAGGCGCATAACGCTCAAACCCCAAAACTTCACCACTTTTATTGCGGTCAATATAAAAAAATCCGTCCCCCTCAAGCAACATATCCCGGATAACTTGCTCCCAAAACTCAGGAGCAGAAAGCAAATCATTCGGCGCACGATCAAACAGGTAATGTAATTCATGGTCATCAACCACCGAATCGTCAGAGGTATCAATAATTTGAATCGGCACAGTACTAATCATCTGGCTAAGCAACCGCACACAAGCCGCAACAGCAGTATGTTGCATCGCCCGCGTCGGTGTCAAACCAGCACCAAGCCCAAACTCACCCAAAAAATCACTCATCCCAATATTGTTAATACTGGTTATTCGGGGCTCAATTCTATCAACCGTTTCAGGCTGCTTTTTGCTTAGAAACTTAAATTTCCACATATCCAAACTTTCTAAACGTTAATAAACGAACCAATGTCAGTAACCGGCGCAGCAACGTCGGGCAACTCAGCACACAACCGAGTGTTGCCATGAATAATTGCATCCATGCCATCAATCTTGTTGTGGCTGTCTTGGTCTTCTTTTTTAGCCAATATCGAGCCGTCAATTTTTCTAGTCACATGCACATTACCGGCTTGCCACTCCAATATAGGGCAACCGTCATGCTCAAATTCACCGGCGATAATTCTATCTTCAAGGTCGCTGGTAGATGTGCCAACATTATGCGTATTTTTCTTAAACACATAAGATTCAACGCCGGCAGATTCTAAATATTTTTTCTCTATTTTCGCAGCCAATTGGTCGCCGCCACCGTAAAAGTCAAAAACAACCTCACTAGGCTTAACGCTTTCAATCAAATCAAAAACAAAATCTTCTAAATCATCGGTCGATATTCTCGCACCGTCAATTTCATTCAAATACCCCTCATGCCGCCAGATCATATACTGGTTATGGTTCGGGTTCTTATTGTCTTCAATCGTCGCCTTTGGTAAAAAATGGTACACAATGGCACATAATTTATTCAGTTCATTGCGCCAACAAACAGCAATCGCCGTCATATCTTTCAATGATGACAAATCAATGCCAATCTTAACAATCCCCTTATTGTCGACATGATTAATTAGCTGCTCCAACAAATTCTCGTTAGCGCAAGCCCGCCACTCATCCATATTCAACCAGCAAGCACTACCACCAATAAACACATTCATATGTTTGGTTTTATACTCAGCAAGGTTTGCCTCATTATCTTGCGCCGATTTTGCCATCAAACGCATATTGCTAAGCGGTATCGCAACACCTAAAAGCGGGTTAGCCTTGCGCCAAACCTTCTCATCAAAAATGTCGTCACCTTCATCAATGGTATAAACCATGACGAAATACTCATCATTTTCACTCTCACCGCTCAAAATCTTTAAGCACATTTTAAATTCAGCGTAACATGCACTAATCAGGTCATGGCCGGCCGTGGTGATGATCAACATCATCCAGTTTTTTCTTGCACCAAAAGCCGATTTTATAACGTCAAACAAATCACGTTTTCTATGCGCATGAAACTCATCCAATATCGCAAAATGCGGGTTCAATCCGTCTTGCGTTTTCGCATCGTTCGATAGCGCCTTAACCACGCCGCCAACTTTGCGGCAATATATTTTCTTCTTATCAATCTTGAGCCCAAATGCCCGACACATTGAGGGCGAGGCCAAAGCCATGCGCCGCATCATATCAAGTACAATTTCAGCTTGTTCGGTTTTTGTGGCCGCAGTTACAATTTGCGCGCCGTTTTCATTTTCCTTACATAAAGCATAAAGCCCCAAAATCGCCGCATCGGTAGATTTCGCGTTTTTCCGCGCAAACCCCAAATAAGCTTGCTTATACCGCTTAATCCGCCAGTCGGTTTTATGTCGCCAGCCAATCAAGCTGCCAAATATAAAAACCTGCGTTTCGTGCAATACAATGGTTGGAATGTCCCAATTACCATCTACATGCTTAATTTTTTCAGCAAATTTACAAACATCAAACACAAACCAAGCATCGAAATAATACGGAAAATCATCACTTTTCGATTTTTCTATATCATTCAAATGCCGTTGGCATGCTTGGCGCTCGGCAATGCCGTACTCTTTGCCATTTACATCAGCAATAATTTTTTTAACATAAGCGTCAAATATGGCGACAAAGTCCTTACTTTGCTTTGCCTCCATTTGAACTGACATTTAAAAACTACCATTCGTTTTCCGGAAACAATTCCTTTTGATCAGGGTTTTTAAGTCGCAACTCACTAACCGCATCAAGCCCAAAAGCCGATACAAAACTTGTAATTTCCTTATTCATCGCCGTAATTGTTGGTATCAACGCATGCGGTTTTTTTTGATTCCCATTGCGACCCTTCGTGCCGGTTTCCCAAGTCAGACCCTCGTCACCAACTTGCCGCACCGCCCGCCGAAAAATAACAATAATTGGCACAATGCATTTTATCCGCAGCAAATTCTTTTCGGCCAACAAGCCAACCTGATTGACCATGCTGGCAATCTCAAGCCAAACATTTTGCTCATAAGGTTCAAACTCAGCCGGGCAAATGTCTTTAATCTCATTTTCACTTAGCTTTTCAAATTCCTCAACCGCCGGCTCATCTCCAACCATCCGTTGCGAAGGATGCAAAGGAGTAACATTATTCGGGTTACGCCCAGCCATTTTA
>NVQL02000122.1 GCA_002400495.2 Alphaproteobacteria bacterium
TTGTGGCCTACTCGCTATGATTCTGATGGCATGCGCCGTGTTCAACAAACATACCCTAACAGAGAAATTGTGCTTGGGTCTAGTAAAATGGGAGAAGCGGCATGAACAAGTCTGTTGAAATTGAAAAATGTGCCGATTGTGGCGTTGAAGTGCATGTGCTGGATTTGCATATTTGCAAAGCTTCAATAGATGCAACAATTAAAAAAGCGTCTAAAGATAAAAAAATATTTATTGTAACTGGTGGTAATGAGCCAGATGACGAAGTGCTGATATTTAGTTGTAGTGCAGAGCAAGCCGCAATTGAATGGGGTATTGCAAATTTATCTATGGGTAGAATGGATAGAATTGGCAAAAACTTAATTGTAAAAGTGTGTTTTGCTGCTGGCCATAAATATATTGGTTTGTCTGTCGAAATTGGTGCCGTTGGCGGGTTGTTTAAGATCGGCGGAGTGCAGGCTGGAGATGAAATTCATCCATGTTTTGAAGAAACTCGCTCCCAGATCATCCATGAGTGTGTTTCAAAAACCGCTACTTTTACATTTGAACGTGAACACGTTTATCCATTTGATGATTTGGAAGAAGAATATCTTCGTGAGTACTTGATTGAGGGTGTGCTTCCTAAAAAATAACTCCATTTCATAGAGCCGAAAGTGTGTGGCGTATGGCCAAGATGAAGAAAGATAGTTTGACGGGCGATTTGCTGAGCTGGCAGCCTGCCAAGATTACAAAAGAATTTAAAGAGCGGGATATTAGGGCGCAAAATATAGGCGCAAAATATGCCAAGGCAATTGCCTTAACGCTTAACGAATGTGAATTAACGAGAGACGAGATTTCAATGGGAATGAGTAATTATTTGGGTGAAAAATTTGGCAAAAATATGCTTGATGCGTATGCTGCTGAAACTCGTCACACCCACATGATACCGCTGACTAGATTGGAAGCGTTGATACATGTGACTGGTGATTTGAGATTGATCTCTTTGCTTGCYGCTCAGTTTAAAAAYATTGTGGTRGATGCGGTTTATAGYCATTTGATTAAGGCGACTTTATACGGTGATAAAATTGCCGAAATGGAAGCTGAATTAAARACTCATARWCGTAAATTYAARACCWTWGCWRSSCAGAAGGGTWTWRATTTATGAGTGATATTATACCYAAAAATATATTTATGAATGCGCAAGAAATTGCRGAKAATGGCTTTGATGGAYTGSCKGRYWCWRWRMGMGSWATTSRRGWTTTSRYAAAGSKTRAWAAATGGCAAGAAGCAGGCGAGAATCTGGCTCGCAAACGCTCTGGCCGTGGCGGTGGATGGGAATATAATCCCTCCYTATTTCCGATCCCCGCCCAACATGATTTTATTGTTCGGCGGTTTCAAAATATCGCTACGGATAACTCGGCATTTTTGGAAGATGTATATGCTGGAAAAGCGGCGGTTATTGGCTTGCCAGCCGCGCCGCAAGATGTGCCAGTATGTGATGCTCGGATTGATATTTTAAACCGCTCTACTAAGTTTAGAAAGCAGTATTTAGGCACATTGGCGCAGGCTGATAAAGTGTTTTGCGAGATGTACAATAGTGGGCAGGCTGATTTTGAATGCATTCAATATGATGAGATAAAATCTATTTCGGTTGTGACGTTAAAACGTTGGCGTAGAGATTTGACAAATGGTGGTTATTCTAGCCTTGCCAATAAGCCAAGTGGCCGAACTGGAACTGGCTTTTTTGAGACGGCTTTGGGTGGTAAAATCAAGACGCAAATTGGTGCTTATTATTTACAGCGGCCGCACATTAGCATACCGCAAATTTACAGGCATTTAGAGTTAGATTTTGGGCTTGAATTTGAAGATAAGGGCAAGCTTGTTAAGCTGCCACATATTCGCACTTTGGAGCGTTGGTACGTTAGTTTTATGGCTGAATATAAGAATGCCTTTATGATGGTTGTTGACCCTGATGGCTATAAAAATAGCATTCGGCTAGTTGGCAATAATATGAATAGTCATGTGACGCATTTTAACCAAAAATGGGAAGTTGATGCCAGCCCTACTGACATATTGACCACCGATGGGCGGTACACATTATATGCATTGATTGATGTTTATAGCCGTAGCTTGATTATTTACATTAGCAAAACACCCAAAAGCGAGGCGGTTTTGGCCTTGCTTCGGGCTGCCATGATTAGATGGGGCGTGCCGGAGGAAATTGCCACCGATAATGGTTCAGATTTTGTATCTGCACAATGCCAAAAAGCTTTAGAAGGCCTTGAAATTACATTGCATAGATGTGGGGCTTACAGTCCTGAGCAAAAAGGTACGGTTGAGCGGGTTATTAAGACCATAAACCACGGACTTATGACGATGGTGCCAGGATATATTGGGCACAGTGTTGCTGACCGTAAAAAGATTGAGGCTAGAAAGAGTTTTGCCCAACGCCTTGGCGCTAAAGATGATGATGTATTTTGCATTGAAACATCGCCCGAAAAATTACAGGAATATTGCAGTAATTGGGCTGACTTTACTTATGGGCGTGATGAGCATGAATCACTTGGAATTTCGCCATTTGAAAAGATGCAATCTTGCGACCATCCTGTGAAGAAAATTCGCGATATTAGGGCGCTTGATTTATTGCTCGCGCCGATTGCTGCAGGCGGCGGTTATAGAACGGTTACTAAGCAGGGTGTCAGGATTGAAAGAGAGTTTTACTGGTCATCTGAACTTGAAGTTGGGACGCGCGTTATGGTGCGCCATAACCCTGACGATTTGGGCATTGTTTATTTGTTTAGTGAAGATGGTGCGGAGTTTATTTGCGAGGCGGTTTGCCCCACATTGCGCGGCATTGATCCTAAAGAAATGATTAAGGCTAAACGCACTCATCAGCGCGAACAGCATAACCGCCTACTTAAAGAAATGAAATCGGCATCTCGCAAGATGAAACAAAGTGATTTGGTTGAGGGAATTATCGCCAATGACATTGCCAAAGCACAAGATGTGATTAGCTTTCCGAAGGTTGAGACTGACTATTCTAGCGAAGGGCTTAAATTGGCGGGTGACGCGCTTGAAGGCTATGTGCCTGTTAAAGATCATGGGGTTGAAAGTAATATTGTTAAACTGCCGAAGGTCGAAAAGCCAGACGTAAAGCGCCAGAGATTGTACAAAAAATGCAATGTAATTTTAGCTGATATTGAGGCTGATAAGCCTGTTACTGACAGTGATAGAAAATGGGCTGCACGTTATGTGAAGCATGCTGATTATATATCTGAAAAGAATTTAGAAGAATATTTCGCGATGGCGAATGGAGATTAGTACTGAGTAAAAAATGATCACCAAATGTTACAGCATTTGATGATCGGTAATTTTAACAAGTCAACATTGAGGCTCAATATGACTGAAATAAATATGAAAATGGCAGAGCAAACCGCAAATGTCAAGAATGGATTGGTGAGGTGTTATGACTGCTAACTTTAAACAGCTAACCAATGTTAGGAATTTTAACAACTTAATGCAGCGGGTGATTGCCAATGAGGGCAGCACATCGACTTTTGCATGTTTTTATGGTGCAAGTGGCGTGGGTAAAACCACTAGCGCGATTTGGGCGATGAATTACCACCGTGCAAAATATATTGAGGTGGGTGCTAGTTGGACTAAGCGCACTTTAATTGAAAATTTAGCGAAACAATTTTCTATTCAGAAAATTAAATCAATTCCTGATGGCGTGGCGCAAATTATTGATGCTTTGCATGCTGAAATTCGGCCAATAATTATCGATGAAGCGGATTATTTAATTGATGGTTTGAAAGTGCCGAAAATTGAGCTTATTCGTGAGATTAGGGATGCTACTAATTGCCCTGTGATATTATTGGGCGAAGGGCAATTGCCAGCCAATTTAATGCCGATTGAACGGGTTTATAACCGCGTGCTTGATTGGGTGGTGGCTGAGCGTGCGGACGAAGCTGATACGCTGAGTTTAATTGATGCATATGCACCAAATATTACATTTAGTGATGATTTGGCTAATGCAATTAATGTGCGCACCAAAGGCATTACCCGTAAAATTGAAAACGAGGTTAAAAAGGTCGCTAATTATTGCTTGGCGCATGATATGGCCGAAATGGATTTGCCGACATTTCTGCAAGAAATTGGTTTTACTCCAAACCATGCAAAAATGGGTGGGAGTGCAAACCAATGAGCCAGATACCTACCGATTTATTTCATAAAATTACGGTTAAAGTACCGCGTGGACACCAAGGATATTGGAATATTATTAAAGTGCTGGGCGCTAATGAGCAGAGCTTTATATTGTCTGATGTTTATTTATTGACGAATGGGCATACAAAGTCTGTTTCGGACTATGTTAAGCGATTGGTTAAGGCTAAATATCTAAAAGTTGTTAGCCGTATTAAAACCCATAACATCATTACAATTTACCATTATAAAATTATGAAAATGGTGATTAATGCACCTCGCTTAAGACGTGATGGCAGTGAATGTTTACCGACTAAAAACCAATATATGTGGCAAACCATGCGTGCGCTGAATGTATTTGATGCTCATGAATTGGCCGATAGAGCTACAACCGAGGTTGAGCGGCCAATTGCTTTGGGTACGGCGAATAGATATTTACAGGCGCTTTGTAAGGCTGGTTATTTGGCTATTTATAAAGCCCATAAGAATACAAGTTTGACGCGGTATAGATTTTTGAAAGCTATGGATACTGGCGAACTTGCACCGCGAATTATGCGCTCGAAAGTGGTGTGGGATGCAAACCTTTGCCAGATGATGTGTGAGCCTGAATATGAAGAGGTGGCCGCATGAATAAGCGCGATATGGCATTTGTTGATAAGGCTGACATGGCTTGGGGTGTTGAATTGCCTGTTTGGGTGATGAAGCTTGCTGAGAAATGTGACGAAGTTAGCCAAAATAAAGTTGGTAAAGTTTTGGGTATTTCTGGTTCGCAAATAAGCCAGATTATTAACCGCCAATATAAAGGCGTTTATGCCAATGCTGCTGATTTAGTAAAGAGCCACTTGATGAGTGAAAATGTTGAATGCCCTGCATTTGACCGAACAATGACACTTGCAAGATGTTTGGAAAATCAGACGCGACTTGAAGATAATTTAATGAGTGGGACTGAGCGGCGGTTTTTTGTAAATGCCTGCCCCAAATGCCCAAATTTTAAACATAAATAATAGCAGAGATTTTTAGTATTGCGTAGTCGACTGCTCCTTAGAGAAGGAAAACAGTTGTGAGTGAATTAGAATTGATACCCCAGAATTTTGATGCGATTTTTGCCGAGGCGAAAATTAGTGATCATCTTTCCAGCATTGCAATGCGCATGCTGAATAGCCCAGAGGCGTTTGTTAAAAGTATTATGGCGCACGGTGATTGGTTTTTATATTTGGCGGATAAAGCCACCGAAGATGAGGTGAAGCTTGAGAGGTTTTTGCAGATTGAAAAATCGGCAATGGAGTTGGCGGCTAGCCTTGAGAATGTTGTGACATTTAGAACTAAACACAACATAAATGGCGCTGACCATTACACCCGCAACCTTGGCGGTGATGATGATGGGGGACGTGCGGCATGAAACAGCCTGATGAACTTAACAATATCGCCCAGCTAGTTTGTAATAAATTCGGCATCAGTTTGGCTGAAATTAGATCGCGAAAGCGTAGATTTGCATTGGCTAGGCTGACTTATATGTATTTGGCGGGGCAGTATACCGCCCATGATGCCACGACCATTGCTAGTGTGGTTTGCCGTTCGGTGAAGATGGCTGAAACCGCCCCGAACAGTGTTTTGACTAAGTGTGAATGGGATGGTGATTTTGCCGATAAGGTGAACCAGCTTGAACGTAGATTAGGGAGGGTGGCGGCATGAGTTTAGTCTCCAACCTTACATTTTTTGATTTGCTCAAACATCAAGATCAACTGATCAGTAAAAAGCATATTGAATATCAATCCTTAGTTGGGCGCGGAAAAATGCGTCAAGCTGAAATGGATAGCCTAATTGCACCCATGAAAAATATTAGAGATATTTTGCAAGTTTGCAGTATGCAAAAGCAAAAGTATTTACAACTTGAAGCGGCAGTCGCTTCGGTAATGTCTACAAAAAAGGAGGCCTAAACATGGCTAGAAAAACCATTAAAAAAGCGGCGATAATGAATGTGCCGCAAAACAGAATTGAAGCCACTAAGGCGGTTTCTAGAATTGGTGTATTGAACCGCGAATTAACCCTTATTGAGGCTGCTATGGCTGAGGGTGTTGCTGGCATTAAAGAAATTCATGAGCAACAGGCTGACCCCTTGCGTGATGAAATGGAGCAACTTTCAAGTGGTGTGCAAGTTTATTGCGAGGCTAACCGCCAAGAGCTTACACGGGGCGGAAAGGTGAAGTTCCATATATTCCCTAGTGGTGAAGTTAAATGGCGTTCACTGCCTGCTAAGGTTAAGTTGTCGGGCATTCCTAGCATATTGAAGGCATTGAAAGCTGCGGGGCTTTCGAGGTTTGTGCGCACCAAAGAGGAGGTTAATAAAGATGCCATTCTTGATGACCCTAAAGGCATAGGGGCCATTAAGGGCATTACCGTAGGTAGTGAAGGTGAAACCTTTGATATTGAGCCGCATGATGAAAAATTGGCGGAGGCAAGTTGATGGAAAAAATGAAAACTCAAAATTATGATGAGTATATGGCCGAAGGAAAAACCTTATTCGGTGAAGATATTAAAAAATGGAAATTCATTTGTCCATCTTGCGGCCTGTCTCAATCTGCGGAAGATTTCAAGGCTCATGATATTGACGGTGAAACGATTGATCATCAAATAGGTTTTTCATGCATTGGCAGGTCAGTCCCTGATCTGGGGTGTAATTGGACTTTGGGCGGACTGTTTAGCATTCATACGCTTGAAGTCGTTAAGGATGGCCACACTCACATGCGTTTTGAGTTCGATAAAACTGATAATAATGGGGTGGCGTGATGATTGAAATTATGATTGGCGCGGTGTTGAAGGGTTTATTTTGGTTTGTTCTGATGCCAATTTTTCTACTAGCAGCTTTGAGTGGGTGGCCGGTTTTTCATTTTGTCCTGCTTCTAGTGGTTTTGATAAATGCCTTATTGGAAGCTCTGTTTACTGCTTTTGGATATTTAAGCGATTGTTCAGACGCTTTTGAAGATTATTTAAAAGGAGAAGAAAAATGAATGATGAAGTTTTTGAATGTGATGGTTGCTGTGAGGAATATGACGGTGTGGCGCAATTATGTGATGACTGCATGGGTGAATATACCTGTGCGGGATGCGGCGAGTTGCGAGATGATTTAGAGGGTGCTTGCTCTGAATGTGGGGAGGCTGCGTGATGGCGACTGGTCAAATTCTACCTGACGGGACAATATATTTGAAGTCCACTCGCGCATTTGGACAACTCAATGATGATGAGACTGGCGAGGATTATGAAGTCTTAACTTCAATTATTGGGAAAGTTGCATGTTTGATGGGTAAATACCCAAACATAAACAAAGATATTGCGCGCCTAGTTGACACTATGGGTGTGGCGTTAAAAGGGGATGTACAATAATGGCTCGTGATGCATTGTTGGCGCAAATACATAACGCCAAAAAAGATGTTGGAATGGACGATGATACTTATCGTTTGTTTTTGAAAAATACG
>NVQL02000106.1 GCA_002400495.2 Alphaproteobacteria bacterium
ATTTGTTACATTTGAGGAAACTCAGACACACCAGTATCTGTACTTCTGTGGATTTACCCGCGTGGTTAAAGTGCGTAAAACCGATAAGGTAACAACAGAAATAGCCACTTTATCCTTACAAAATGGGATATTGACTGTGCTTTGGAAAAAAACAACCCGACATTTGGCGTTGGACCTTTTCTATTGCAAGGGGAAAAACTACAGACAACTCTTCAACCAGTTTCTCAACATGGCAGTGATTCAAATAGTGAAACTCTGTCGAACACTCGGCATTAAGCTGTTACAGGGCAAGTCAATCACTTCAGCCAATGCTGAAAAAACGATAGTGGATCTATTTTTCTGGAAATTAAATAAACATGCAACGGATGCGGCTAAAGCCATGACAAAACACTTATGGCGCTTTGTTGATAAGCCGCTAGTGTCTGTTTTTTTAAGAAGTGAACTTCAAGGAGAAAAGGCCTCAAGGCATATTTTTAACTTATCTTTAACCGACATTTTACGGTTAAAGAGCACACGATTATCAACGGCGTTATGGCTAAGCAACGCAAACCTGATCCCTATCGCTCGGCTGGTAGATAAGCGACATTACCATCGTCACGACCTGTTTCACTATAAAGTATTGATCCCACTGCTCCATCAACAGCACATTTCGATGACAAAAAGTGACATCCGCGCGTTCAGTTCCCTGCCCAAAAACACCTTAAAAACGATCGCATACATATTAAATGAAACTAAGGATATGCAGAAGCAAATCATCGAGCTAGCCCGCTCAATCATCAACCTTAACCGATTTACACTTTATCCCAGTAAAATCCAAACCCAGCTGATATGTATTGCCTCTGACGCGTTACGGTTTAACCGACTCGATGCAAACAAAACACGGTTATTGCTATCAATGTGGACCAGGCACCACGATAGCATGGTAAAAAAAATCAAAATCCGTAAAGGCTCGACACTCTGGGAGCGCACCATTAGCTCTCTTGAGCATGTCATTGATTATGTGTCTGCGGGTAACAACCTGCAAAAAAACACGAACTGGACACGACTAGACTTGTTAGCCAATACGTGGACACGACAACTCTATGATTGCGAAATTGAAGACGATGAAATAGACAATGAGTTGACTTGGGATGCCATTGACAAAGATTTTACCAATATAAGCGCTCCTAAACATACTCTCTCCATCCGTCAACTGTGTGATGCAGCATCGTTACATTCAGAGGGCAGTGCCTTAGCCCATTGTATTTACAGTTACCGTCAATATTGCAGTAAGAGCGGCTACCGCGCCTTTTCATTAGCGTTGACCGACCTCGATACTAAGAAAGAGGTTGAAAGGGCGACATTAGGTATTCACCGCATATCAACTCAACCTGATACCTATCAATACGATCAATTAAAAGCCTACAACAATGCAGAAGCCAGTGACACGCTGCATCGAATAGCTCAGCAACTTATCATGCACATCAACGACGCAACCGTGCCAGGAGTTCAGTCATGAAAGCGCTTGAAGGACTACTTAGGCCAGCGGAGGAGCTAAACAGTGCGCTGATGTTTCTCCTTTGCGCGTTATTTGTCGGGTTACGGCCCGATATATTCCTTATTCCTCCTGTTCTGCGCCTGTATGTGGTTACGGCGCTACTTGTGCCCGCTTTTATTCGCTTTTGGCAAGGCATGGACGTATTGGCGTATCGCAGAGGATTGGTCAAATTGCCGATATGGGCCTTATCCAGTCAGGATATGCCTGTCTATCAGGATAAACTGTTCTTAGGTAAAGGCTTTCTGTTTCGTCCCCGTCATGCCCAACGGCTCTACGATACCCGTCAAAAGTGGGCAGAGAAATACATTACCCCCTCAGCCCTCTATCTGCTCGCCAGACGTCTAGAAGCCAGACATGAAGGTACGTACTTTGGGTTATGGCTCGCAGGAAAAGTGCCCTACCCCAAGGATCATCCCTTAGCCATTTTTAATACTGCATTGAAGTTGATGAATCCAGTGCCGCCTCTTGCGCCACTCGGCGGGGACAGTTGTATGCACGGCGTAGGCGTAGCAGAAGAAACCGATTGTCTGCTGCCCATGTCGGCTCGCGCCGGTCACACCCTGGTACTCGGAACAACGGGGGTCGGAAAAACCCGTCTGGCAGAGTTATTAGTGACTCAGGATATCCATCGAGGAGATGTGGTGTTCATGTTTGACCCCAAAGGCGACGCTGACATGCTCAAACGCATGTATGCAGAATGTGCCCGCGCTGGCAGACTCGATGAGTTCTACATTATCCATTTGGGCTGGCCAGACCAAAGTGGCCGTTACAGCCCTGTGGCTCGATTTGGCCGCATCACCGAAGTCGCCACCCGTATCTCCGGGCAACTCTCTGGAGACGGGGGAAGCTCAGCATTTAAAGAGTTTGCCTGGCGTTTCATTAACGTTATCGCAAGAGCCATCGACGCACTAGGACGGCGGCCTGACATCAAGTCTATTCAGCGCTACGTGACCGCCATTGATACACTCTATATCGATTACTGCGCCATAAAACTTCCCGAATATCATGTTGATGCCGTCGCTATTGTCACCACATTTGAAGCAGATGTAACTCCCAAAAACACCCCCAAGCACCTGCAAGGCCGTGCGCCACGAGTGGTCGCGCTGGAAAGCTACTTCAACGAACACCCTGTGGCTGATGACGTCCTGCTCGGCCTTCGCAGCGCCATTCAGTACGACAAAACCTATTTCGATAAAATTGTTGCGTCATTATTACCCCTGCTCGAAAAATTAGGCACCGGTAAAGTGGCTGAAATTATCAGTCCCAATTACCAAGCAGCCGATGAACGCACGGTGATTGATTGGCGAGAGGTGATTATGCAGGGCGGCGTGGTCTATGTGGGCCTCGATGCGCTGTCCGATACCACCGTCGCGGCGGCGTTTGGCAACAGCATGTTCTCTGACTTGTGTTCCTTAGCCGGTGAAATATACAAATTTGGTAATGCCCCAGGGCTAGGTAATGTGCCTTCTCGTAATATCATGATCCACGCGGATGAGTTCAATGAATTGATCGGGGATGAATTCATTCCTATCCTGAATAAAGCCCGTGGGGCTAAGTTTGTCGTTACCGCCTACACCCAAACCGAATCTGATATTGAAGCTAGGCTGGGGTCAAAAGCCAAGGCAGCGCAGACCAAAGGTAATTTCAATACCCTCATTGTTATGCGGGTTCGCGAGCAAGCCACCGCCCAAATACTCACCTCACGCATGAGCAGCGTGAACGTCCATGACATTACCGCCGACTCTGGCGTGACTGACACACCAGGGCGAGACATGGGCTGGAGTTCAAGTAACAAAGACACCAAAACCACCAAAGAAATCTTGCTGGTCAACGACAATGATCTCACCAACCTGCCTATCGGCCAAGCATTCGCAGAGCTTGAAGGCAGTAAGGTGTGGAAACTTCGATTTCCCCAGCCCAGTAGCATCGGTGACGATATGATCCCCGATGATGTACAGGCCATTGTTGATCACATAGAAGGGATCTCCCTTGCCCACCCAAAATCGGATGCGTGGTTATCAGAGATAAGTCACTTTAATGAGACCTTACAGCAAGCTGCTCTGGACATTGACGACATCGAGATAGACACCACCATGACAGTGCCCGCTGATGACGACATTAGTATTGAACTGACAATGGCTTAGCTTAGCCTCGCCTGATTGCTTTTAACCCGGAGCCGCTGAGCAAGAATAAACTCGCTTTATTTGCGCAAAGTGGTCAAACACGCCCAAGGAGCTTGCATTGACTCAACCAAACCGCCCTCGCCCTCAAACGCCTGATAAAAAACCTATCACACCTTGGTATTGGTTACCGTTTAAAGGATTAGAGATTTTGCTCTGGGTATGGCTCACCCTTGTCGTACTGGAATGGTCTTCTGCTTTATGGGGCTGGCAGGTGGGTATCCATGCCCAGGATATCCTCTATGCCCAAATCAACCTGTTTGAGCAAGACTATCCATCCGCGAACCAGACCTTGATGAGCATATTATTGCAACTGCTCGATGAAGTGGACGGCATGATGAGCATTCAGTTTACCGGTTTCTTTGCCGCTGTGATGCCCTACTGGCAAGGGCTGGTGTTTTCAACGTTAGCTTTACTGACCAGGATATTAATGCTGTTAGGCTTTTACCCGGTGTTCCTATTGGCGATGTTTGTTGGCGGCTTTGATGGATTGATGGTCAGGCAGCGACGCATTGCCCATTTCGGACGTGAAACCGTCACCATGAATTACCATGCGAAGCTGCTATTAGGGCCGTTAGGGTTTTACGCCACGCTTATTTGGCTGATTATTCCGGGGATTTGGCCAGTGCATCCTGCCTGGATATTGTTACCGTTCGCCATCGTGATGGGATTAACCGTGAGATTGTTCGTTGCAAGCTACAAAAAGTTTTTATAGCAACCAAGCAATATATCACAAAAAAGCACCACCTTTGACAATCAACCCGAAAAATAATTTATTTCGGGTTGATTGAACTTTCGGCTTGATTTCTCTTTAGCATCCTGTCTAACCCATTTATCGGATTTGGAAGGTGCTATGTTTACTCCCCCTTTTACCCGTTGGCTTTGTTTAGCGCTACTGCTAACCCAGAGTCCAGCGATGGCCAGCGTTGAAGATGAACGCCGTGAACTTGCGGCGATTAACCAACAACTCACCCGGCTTGAATTTCTCATTCAGCGTGCCGAGCAAGCTGCGGATTACCGTTACAGCAGGCACATGGATTATGGCCTGCTTCGCAGTGAACTCAGCATTATCAGCTCGGGCATTGATGCCTACCTCACCCCGTCTCGATTAACGCCGGTGCCCATTGCGCCTATCACGGGTGATTACTTGATTAGTGCGCACCCGTGAACATGAGCAGTGTCACTGAAGGGTTTACTCATGGCGCCGGATTCACGCCCCACGCGGTGGCCGTAGTCGTGGCCGTATTGGGCATGATAGTGACCACGGCATGGTTTATGTGGGTTAACTGGAGTGTTTTTCGCGGTCTCAAATCTGATCGCACTGATAAAGCCAAGTTTCAAACCGTGCTGCTCAGAACCGCATTTATCTGGCTACTGATGCAATACCTCTTATTCACTAGCGTCATTGATTTTTAATTGAAGGAACTTACATGTTGACTCACATCCTCAGACTTCGCGCGCGTGACCTTATCACTGCGGTGACGATGCTACTTCTCTCTTCACCGGCGCGGGCTGTGATCCCAGGCAATGAAGATCCCTCCCAAGGCGGAGATGACAATAACATTCTCAAGGTGGTGTTTAATTTTGCCTACGACATTGTGCTGTATGGCGGTCCGATGCTCCTTGTCGCGGGGACGACCTATTTTCTCATTCACATGTGGGGGCTAATGAAAGAAGTCCGGGCTGAGAAAAAAACAAAAAATGATTTTATCGCTGACGGTGTGATTGGTGCCTCATTGGTGTTGTTGAGTATCTGGGGGCTCAACTTTTCTCTCGGCTTGTTGGAAAGCATCTAGGTGAAGAAGCCTTCGACCCTCAACGAAAGGCCGCCGTTCTTAAAGGGCCTCAGCATGCTCGAAGTCGGGCTGTTTTGTGCCTGCACTTCACTTATTGGATTGCTCTTGGGGCTAATTATCGCGGTGCTATGGACCCACTCATTGATGCCTGTATTCACAGGGGTAGCAGTGGGTGCCACCTCGATATTCTTATTACCCAAGGCGCTGGCTCAACCACTGATTCATCTCAGGGCAGGAAAACCGGCTGGTTACCTCTATCGACGTATTGATGCCTGGTTCTATTCCTCCCGCTATATCACTGCCTCCGGCATTTACCAAGGCAAGCGTTTGCACGCCGCTGCACTCAAACTCAAGGACCCTCAATGAATATCTCTTTAGGTCAGACCCGCACATTACCGAGCAACGCCGCAGGGGAGCAAGTGCCCGATGGTTATGACATTACCCCACCCGATGGTGAGCCAACGATTAAGTTGTTTGGCTGGCTGCGTGCCTACGCCGACTATGACGCACAAATCCGTGTGCCAGGGGACAAGACCACCTCCTTAATGCGGGTATCTCAATCCATCTACGAAAGTGATGATGGATGGTGGATTGGCGCAGAAGTGACCTACCGTCACCGCGATAATCTGGCTATTGCTCATAACCCGCCCACTTACAGCGTGCTTAAAACCCGTAACAAACATGACTTAGCGTCTTTTTTTGTCGGACGCGACTTTGTCAGAGCGCTGCTGGCTGAGATTGAGGTTGAGTACGTGCAGCGTATAGGGGGGCACACCGAATGAGTCAATCCGCCAACGCGCTACATCGCCTGTCCAATCTCAGCGAAAACACCAGAGACTTATTATTTAATGGCGCCTTGCTGTCCAGTGTCGAAGTCACGACACCACAAGGCACCCTCTTATCCCGCTTGTTTCGAAATGACCAAGGGGGCTGCATGGGCGCACGCCACCTTAAATCCAATCGCGCGAATGTGGCAGACAGCCACGTCGCGGCGCAGTTTGCGACCTGTGATGAATATGACATGGAATGTTTTTTTGGCTCTGCCATTAGCTTCACTTTGTTCAAGTCCGCTGGCTTTACTCAATTTGAATACATCGGCACCGGTCAATTTTCGGGTGTTTATCATGACCCCATCATGGAACAGGAGGACGTCTGATGGGTTTATTTGCCCCCTTTATTCCTAAGAAAGGTTTTCGTAACGCTTTAGCTGGGCGTGATGCACACATTCGCAGCCTTAATTTTACCATCGCGGGTTTGCT
>NVQL02000121.1 GCA_002400495.2 Alphaproteobacteria bacterium
ATCACCACAGCAGCGCCGCCATTCGCCAACCGCCCCCGCGCCATAGCGCTCCGGTAAGCTAAGCTCATTTCTTCGGTTGTCATAAAAATATTTCCAAACCCAAACCACACAAAACCGCACTAAGCCACAAGCTCAATGCCCGCCCATTCGTCAAGCTCCGGCTGCAATGTCAAAGCATCCATAACCGTCATAAGCCCTTCAAATTCAGCAGTGCTACCGGCCAAATTCATCACCTCAGCTAGCAAGGCGTTCGGTATCTCACGTATCACCAAACTAAACGTAATCTCATGTAACCCAACACCACTAACAATCTTTTCCTGCACGCTGGGCGGCGCGGCAAACTTCATCAAAACATCAGTTTCAAACCCATGCAAACAAGGCCATTTAAAATAGTTCGCCCCTTGCTGAGCATCAACAAGGTAAAACTCCATAATCTGCCCACGCCCGGCATAGGTACACAAAACACTAACCGAGGCTAAAAATGCGGGTTTGCTCTCACGCACCCGCACCTTAGCAGCCCCCTGCTCCATCTCTGTTTTGGTCACCCCATCAGCAAATTGCCCACTCTGCCCAAGCGTTACACCAAGTATATGTTGGCTATTTTCCGGAAATGTAATCATAAATTCAACCCACAAAAAACCTAAAATCCACCAGCAACCGCCGCCGGCAAATTGCTATCACCATCGTGAATGCGCTTCACCAACCCATTCTCAACTTGCTCAAAAATGTCAATTTCAATGTCACTGCCATTCTGCCGCACATTCACCCCAGCCGCACTATTGTTATTCACAATAACACTAACATTTACRGTAGGTTCATTAGCAACATTAATGTTCTGCATCACCGCATTTTGGTTCGCAAAAGCAATCTTATTGCCACTGTTAATYTGCTCYAACAACCCCCGATATTTCGAGGTMGCACCCGCATTAACAACAAACTCACCCTTGCTCAACCGCGCCGGTATCGAATCCGAAGTCCCAGTCCCAGCACCAYTAACCGCGCCACCACCAGCAAACCCCTGCACAAAGCCACCATCTTTAAACCCGATAAGCTTAAAAATGCCATCAATCGCCAACCCCATAACCTTATCAAAAATACGGTTCATCATATTGTTGACCATGTCACCAAGGCTTTTCATGGTAATTTTACCATTCTTGAATATCTCACTAAAAACACCCTTTAGAGTATCTTTAACCCCATCCATAATAGTCCCAACCACCCCACCATAATCAGCAGCAGCAGCCTTCGCCTTGTCATAAACGCCCTTTAAATTGTCGACAGCATTATTATAAGTTTCCTGATCAATCTTGCCCGTATTCACCTGTTTTCCAAGTGCAAGCAAGCTTTTGTTAAACTCATCAGCCGCCACCCGCGCCTTGTCAGATACCGAGCCAAATTTTGCAATAGTTTCCAAATGCGCATTGTCGTTTGCAGATGAACCACCACCACGACCACCGCCTCCACCACCCGAACCAGAACCGCCACCAGCGCCGCCAGCCGGAAAATCAGGCAAATAATTTTTATCAATAACTTCATCTGCTTTAGGTTTATTAACCTGATCAAGCTCCTGCGCAGCTTTAGTCCATTCATCACCAATGTCTGAAAAATCTAATAAATTTTTAAAATACGATTTTTCCAACTTAAAGGCTTTACCAATGCCTTC
Organism: Alphaproteobacteria bacterium; assembly: GCA_002400495.2. Lineage (GTDB taxonomy): Bacteria > Pseudomonadota > Alphaproteobacteria > Rhizobiales > OSC116 > OCS116. Next base: position 1,664 of record NVQL02000121.1, read on the forward strand.
CATCGTCTTTTGAATGTTTGGTGTTTTTGATTTCACTTTAGACAATTCTTGGTCAATTCTCTCGGAAATTCCAAAACTTTCCTTCATGTGCCAGCCAGAAAACGGGTCGGTCAATATGTTTTTCACTGCATCTGCAAAATTACTAAATTTAGTACCAAGCGCAGAAAACAACCCATTAAATATCGCCGCAACCCTATCCTTCATAGCAACAAAGCCATCAACAATAAAACCGCCAGCTTGCACAGCAGCACTCCAAAGAGTTGTAACCCCCGCAATCGCACCAACAATAAACCCACCAAAACCACTCGAAAGCCGCTTAAGCGAGTCCAAAAGGCTAGGCACCCAACCACCAGCAACCAAATCACCAAAAACCCCATCCCATAATTTAGCCGCAAAACTACCAATCTTATCAAACGCAACACCAAAATACGAACCAAGCGTAGCCATGTTTTTACCCGTCCCAACCATTACATCGCTCATCGAGACCAACAATCCAACCGTGGCCGCAATAGCGGTAATAGCCAAGCCAAATGGGTTTTTAAGCAAAGCTAGCGTCATGGCTTTAATGGCGGGAATCAACGCACCAACAATAACCACCCCAACCCCAACAAATATACCCTGCAAAACATTCATGTTTTGAGCAAAAAAATCAACAGCACCACCAGCCGCAGTAATCGCAAAAGCAAACGCGCCAGTCGCGCCAGCGTCACCAATTTTCAGATACAGGCTATCAATCTTGTCACGTAAATTAGAAGCCAAACCACTAAGGTTTTTCATCTTATCCGCCATTGCGCCAGCAAATTTCGTTTCGCCAATAGACTTCAAATAATTAGTAATTTCTTTCGCATTTTTGCCAATTTTTTTACTAACACCTTGAAATGTCATCACAACTTTATTGCCCTGCGAACGGGCAATAATACCAAATTCTTTAAGTCTCTCAAACTCACCAGTTGCCGCATCAGCAACCGCCTCAATCATTTGGTCAAGGCTTTTACCCATCGCGCTGGCGGTATTACCGAAAGATCGCATCACCTTCATAGTGGGTCGCAACCCCCTATTCACCAGCTTAATAAATCCATCGGTAATTTCAGCCACACCATAAGGTGTTGTCTCAGCAAATTTTCGTATGTCAGCAAAGGCACCCCGCGCCTTTGCAATCGTACCAGTCGCAGTTTTTAAGCTAGTCACAAAATCTTGAAACCGCTTATTCACGTCAAAAAGGCCAGAAATCAAATTCCCAGTAGCCAAGCCAGCAAACGCACCGGCAAAAATGGTCTTCACCCGGTTAGCAACACGCCCCATGCTCCGCTCAAACTTGCGTCCATATTTGGTCATCTTTTTGAAATTATTACGAGCGGCAGCACTCATCGCCCGCATTTGCTTCTCAAATTTGCGTTGGCTGGCAACCAATTGCATAACCAAAGTTACTTCTTGGTCTTCCATATCCAACAACTTTCAATAAAAATCACAAATTCATTGCCGCAACTTTGCGCTCTAAAGCGTCATACCGGTCAATATCAATTTTTGGCTCAACATCATTTGCGTGGCCATTTGCCCGCAACCAACCATTTTGCGCCGCCGTAAATTCAACCATAGTCATGCGCCAAAATTCACGCGGCGTAAGCATCAAATACCCTGTGGCGAATTCCAACATCGCCACAAAGTCAAACCCTACACCGTCGGTTTCTTGCTCACCGCCGCCCGTCGCGTTTTGCGGTTGGTTTTGGGCTTTTCCACCCCGTCCCCATCCTCAATGTCTGGTTGTGGCAAGCTAGCCATCAAATCCATAAGCGCTTTAGGGCTTTCATCTGCCCGCATTTGCGAAACAATAACCAAATCACAGTCATCATCATTCGCATTCACTTCGGCAACAATTTTCAAAAACGTCACGATATTCGCAAATCGCATAGTTGAGAATGATTCCGCCATTTTTTCAAACGCGCCAAATTTATCCTCAAGCGCAGCAAGCGCACCCGTGCTTAAATACATAACTTTATCCTCGCCACGCACGGTGACTTTCACCTCACCACGCACCACATTTGCAACAGTTTTAGCCATTTTTTTAACCTATAATTGGAATTAGAATTCTATGAAATTGAATTTACGCAGCCGTAAAATCAACCTTGCCACTGGGCTCAAACGCCATCGATGCTGTAATCGCATCTTTAATGCCGCCAGTTTCTTTCAGCTCAGTAATCACCCAACCGGCCTCACAAACCCAACTGCCAATCTCAGGCATAGTCAATTTCATTTTAATGGTTTGCAAATTGCCAATTGCATCATTCAAAATTGCAAAATTCGCGGCATTCTTAAAGATCGCATCACCACTAAAAGAGTATTCAACCATTACAGGTAAAACAGTCTTATTTAACGGCAATGTCGGGTCATCGCAATCAGCCGTAGTTGTATCAACCGTTTCCGTGCTTTGCGCCCACTCACGTCCATCCAAACCACAAATATTCACCCAATCACCAGCGCCGGCCAATAATGTTGTGTCCCAAATCTGCGCCAAAAAATCGCGCCCTACATGTATAGCCATTTTTAAAGCTCCTTTAGCTTTGATAATTGCGCTTCAATACGCAAATTCTGTATATATTCACCAGCCTCGACATCATGTCGGCCAGTCTCAGCAATCACATCAAACAAACTGTCAACGTCATCCCCAATTTCAATGTCATTTTTCAAAATAATGGTGCTAATATCACCGGCAATTCGCAAAGCATCCCGCTTGCCAAATTCGCCCTTCGCATAAATATGCAAAGTCAATTGCTCAACCGTTTGATCAACGCTAGTTGCGTCCGCCCGGCGGGTAGAAATCTCACCGATTCGCACATATGGATAATCAATATGCTTCGGTACGGTTTCATAAATCAGCCCGTCACATACATTCTCAGCCACAAGCTTAGCAACCAATGCCACTTGCAAAGGCCAGCCAAATTCACTCATCGTGCCACCTATATTTTAAATTCTTTTTTCAATGTTTTTTTCATCACCCGAAACACCCGCGCCGTCACCCGTGTCCTAAGTACCCAATATCCCGGCCAAAAAAAAGGCCTCGCACCCTGCGAAGCCCATGTAATGGTTTTGCGATATTTTTTGCCTTTTCGTCCGCGCACCTGAATAATCTTACTGCCACCAGTTACGCCATATTCAACAAAATGCCCTTTAAAATCACTCACCCACCAACGCACACCAAAAGTGGCTTGTGTATCAGTTTTCGTAAATCTTTTTTGCTCAAAACTATTCTTCAAATCACCAGTATCAACCGGCACAAGGCTTTTTTGTAAGTCAGTAATTTCACCAACACCTTGCTCAATTGCGTCAAATATCGGTTCACGCGTCTTTTTAGGCAAGTTGCGCAACATACGCTCAAACTTCCGCGCCCCAACAATCCGCATTAAAAATCACCCATCCAAATAACATTCAAATTCAAGCGCATTATCTCGCACCGGCCGCTCAGTAATCACATCAATCCGCAAAACACGGTCACCGCTAGTTTTCCAAATAAATTGGTCACGCACCGTCACAACATGCGGCACACCAAACGCCTTGCCATAAACCACAACTTTAAAATGCTGCCCATTCGCCCGGCCGCCAGATTTTAGCTCAAGCTTCTCACGCAACGGCGTAATTTTCGCTCGCGCCGGCTGCACATCAACCCAATCCCCAGTCGAAATACCACCTTCACCAGTCACCAACACTTTTTGCTGCAACTCAATCAATTCGGTCAACTCACCACCATTCAATCCACTCATATCAAAACCTACTCTTGAAATTATTTCCAGAATCAATCATTGTCGCTTGCAACAAAGTCACAAACGGTAAACACCAATGAAAAATTTTATTTTTACTGCCCTTGGCATCATATTAATTTTAGGCGCTGGGTCTGCCGCCCTAATATTAATAACCCAAAACAGGTTCGAAGAATCAATTCCGCAATTAATCTTTATCGGTTTAGGCGGCTTTCTTTATTACAAAGGCCGCAACAAACCAAAGCCTTTCATTCACGATACCAACACAATCGATGATTTCGACATCCAACAACTTGCAGAAACCGACCCCGAAGCAGTCGCAGACACGCTAGAAACAGCAATTCAGATGATCGATGATCAAAAGAAGATGATCGAATTTCTAAAAACATCTAATAAAGACTTAAAAGCCAAGTTAACGCTATCCGAATCAAATCAGAGCAGAACGTAGTATGCACTATTACGCTATCGTCATAGTGCAAAAAAACTCTTTAAATAAATTTGAGTTTCACATCAATTTTACAGATTTTGTCGGCTGCACCGCCAAAGGCGAAACCTTAGAGGTCGCAACCACCAATGCAATCAAAACCCTAAACGCCCATATAAAAAACCTGCAACATAATGGCGCAAACTCACCCACTCCATCTACATTAGATCAAATAATATCCTCAAAAGCGTATAGCCAATCAAACCCATATTGCTTAATTGGCTATACCCCATAATTTTCAACCCAACAAACCTCGTTTCACCGGCCGCTCGCGCACCAAATTCATCGCTTGCCCCACAACATCCGCAAGGCTGCGCTCAAACATTTCAGCATCAGTCAAATCCTTCCGCCCATCAAACACCCGCAAAATAATGTCTTTTTGTTGGTTGGATTTGCAATTCGCATAACCAACCACAAAACCAATCGCCGCAGCATAATCCGTCTGCAAAATATCTTGGTAGCTAAAAACCCCAAAATGCTTAGCAACCGCCGTGCAATATTCTCCAACAGTCCGCACAACACCACCCCTCGGCCAACAATTCTCAACCGACATAGCAATATTTTCCTGCAAGCTAGCCAACTGCTGCTCACTCAAAACCGTCTCACGTTCCGGCCAAACCTGCTCAACAGGCTCAATCTTCTCTTTTTTCGGCTTTTCTTGCGCAATTCTAGCCACTTTTGGAGGCTCAATCGCTTTTTGCTGCCAATCAAACACCAATTCAGTCACAAAAACCGCAAATTCAGGGCTAAGCCACTGCCCTAAATGGATTGCAATTTTCG
>NVQL02000004.1 GCA_002400495.2 Alphaproteobacteria bacterium
TTTGATCCTTGCTCATAATGTAGCGTCCCAATCAGAACAGGCTTCGCGTCGCGCAGTATCACTCGTTTGAAATTCTTCGCGCCAATTGTCACGAGTACCAATGGTGTCATTTGAAATTGGACCAAAAATTGTCTGAACATCCGATGCATTGCACATCGGCAATGCATCGGCGTTGTCTGATTTTAGGTTATCAATCGCGGCAGTCAACATGCGGCGATATTTTATAATAGCAACATCGGTTTTTCCCAAATGTTCATTGCGTCGATCAAAAATTGCTCCAGGGCTTTCAACCGCCCACTGATCGTGAACATTAATATCGAAGCCCATCCCAGTATAGGTCTCACTGGTCTGCTCATCGGGGTTATAGCCGTAATTGTTCTCTTTGTTTTTAATCGGGGCGTAATCAGGTAATCGATGTTCTTTCAGCCGTTGGGCGCGCATTATATCTTTATCGATGGGTTTACCGAAACTAGTAAACATTGAATACCAATAACATTTTTCATCGTCCACCGGCACGTGCCATTGGGTAATAATCATTTCACGGCTCATCGGAATGCTGATTGCAACCGGGAAGATTTGGTTCGTAACACGCACATGAGTTTTATCGTTATCCATATGACGTAGAGAAATCAAACGCATGCCGTAGTTAGTTTCCTCGACGGTGATATCGGGGCGGTGATAATCTCGCAACAATTTTGTCATAGGAACGTCGGTATTAGAGGCCTTGTCGCGAAATTGCTTGCCATAGCCATCGGCGGGGTCTTCATCTTGCAAGAAACGATGTAAAAATGAAGCATGGGCTGGATCAATACCAACTTCCATCGCTTGCAACCAATTGCATTTCCACAACCCCTTGAAGGCAAACACATGTGTGTCAGGTGCACGGAAACAATCAAAATTAGGAAATTCTGGCGGCTCGTCAGGACCTAGATAAGCAAATATGATACCGTTTTTTTCGACAACAGGATAAGCGGTTGTACGAATACGCTCATGCATGGTCGAACCTTCTGGCTCACCAGGTTGCTCAACGCACTGGCCTTCACGGTTAAAAAGCCAGCCATGAAAAGAGCAACGTAACCCATTATCCTCAAGCCGGCCATAGCACAGATCAACACCGCGATGCGGACAGGCACGAGCAACCAAGCCCAATTCACCTTTACCATTACGAAAAAGCACGAGATCTTCACCCAAAAGACGTACAGGAATAACCGGGCGTTTACCAGCCAATTCATCGCTTAATGCCGCGGGTTGCCAATAATATCTCAACACATTGCCAGCATCCGAACCGGGCCCCGTTTGTGTTAGTCTTTCATTTAATTTTTGTCCCATCATAGCTATGTCTCCCCGTTGTTTTAAATAGTTTAATTTGTTTACGAAGTACTTTGAGCAGTATTAAACTCGACCCTGCAAGCGCGAGGACCAGCTCTCAATTTTTCGGTTTTTGAGACGTTTTTGAATGACGACTTTCCATGCAGAGGACAGTTCATCTATTGCGAGTAATTCTGAATTTTGTTCAAAATCGAACCGATCAAGATAGACAGTCTTATGTACTCTCTGCAAGGACCACAGCGGATTTGGTCGTTTGAGAAGAGTGATTAAATCCCCCGAAGCAACCCATCCTGGCCGTAAAACACGGTAATACCAACCCGTTAAGCCCGAAGATTGTACCCGCTTGGCAAATCCGTTGACATCAAACCGGACATTGAGCTTCCAACATGGCTGACGCGGCTGTGACACTTGTACAATTGCTTCACCTATTTGAAATGAATCTCCTAGATAAGTATTAGTTTCGTCATGATTATTTGCGACTATATTTTCACCAAACATCCCCACGCTAATTTCAGCATTGGGTAGGTCATGTTTCCAGTATTGATAATGGTCAGCACAATACTGATGCAGTGCTTTATCTGGACCGCCATGATTTTGATGATCTGCTTGTTGATCGCCGTCTAGCCCAAGTGTAGCAAGCCAGACGGGCTTATTGACCGCATGTTTGATAATAGCGCTTTTGCTGTCGTTTGGCCCGAATGGAGCACTTGCACCTATCCGCAGTTCCAACACAAAGGATTGCTTCATTTGGCACCTCGCAGCCATCCATAGCAAACTACCATCTTTATTTCCTCAGCACAGATTTTGGTTCGAAAGTAGCGTCTTTGGCCTGTTCGACGCTAATCAATTGGCCGGTCGCCAGCATCTCCTTAGCAGTTGTGAAAGCACGTGGGTCATTCATTGCATCAACCGAAACCAGCAGCCCTTCGGCGAAATACCACACTGACATGCTTCCCGATTTTACACCCATACGGGTCACAGTCTGCGTATAATTCAAGTTTAACCCTGCTATCTGCAATTTCACATCATACTGATCGGACCAAAACCATGGTAGCGGAACATAGGGAGTCTCAAGATTAGCCATATTCGACGCAGCTGATTCAGCTTGATCAACAGCATTTTGCACGGATTCCAGCCGCACCATCTGATCTTGATAAATAAATCGCGTACAATCACCCGCCGAATAAATATTAACATCGCTGGTCTGTCCAAATTCATTGACCAAAATACCCTGATCTACATCCAACCCTGCTTCGGTAGCCAATTCATCATTGGCAAAAACCCCAATACCAACCAAAACGAAATCTACATCCATACTGCTACCATCGGAAAATTCGGCACCAACCACCCGATCATTATTACCGATCAACTGCTTTAGCCCGAGGCCTTCGTCAATAATCACACCGTTTTCTTTGTGCAAAATCCGAAAATAATCTGACGTCTCAGCGCAGGCGACACGCTGTAAGATGCGGTCAGCCATTTCCACAACCCGTACAGAAAGCCCGCGTTTTTTCAGCACAGCTGCTGCCTCTAACCCAATATAGCCTCCACCAATGACTAAGGCGCGTCGTCCAGCGGAAATTTCGGAAGTAAATGCATCCACGTCATCAATGCCTCTTACCAGATAAACGCCTGCAAGTGCACCTCCAACGGCATCCGGCAGCGGACGTGGGCGCGTACCCGTTGTCAAAGCCAGTTTATCGTAGTCAAGCGAACGTCCGTCATCCAGGTGGATTTGCATACCTTCGCGATCAATACGTACCGCGCGATGACCTGTAATAAGGGTGATCTTATTTTTTTCATACCAGGCAAGAGGCCGTAAAAACAAAGCCTCAACATTCAATTCGCCTGTCGCATATTTTTTCGACAATGGTGGGCGTTGATATGGAAGATATGTTTCTTCACCGACAATCGTAATTGCGGCATCTCCATCTAGTTTTCGATATTTACCTGCAAGCGAACAAGCCGCTTGCCCTGCCCCTATGACAATAATTTTCTTTCTCATTTAAGCCTCTATGCAGTCGCCTCGGATATAAATTTGGTGGTTAGATAGGCATCAAATGTTTCGCTGCCGCCTTCACTTCCCATCCCGCTATCTTTCACGCCGCCCAGTGGCGTTTCTGGTAAAGCAATACCAAAATGATTGACATTCACCATTCCTGCCTCAAGCCGTGAAGTGACATAATGTGATGTTTTTGAGGATTTCGTGAAGACATAAGATGCAAGCCCAAATGGCAATGCATTCGCCCGTGCCAACACTTCATCGACATCACTGAATGTGGTGATCGGTGCAACTGGCCCAAAGGGTTCTTCAATCATAATATTAGCAGAGTCAGGCGTATTCATCAAAACGGTAGGTGGGAAAAAGTTACCAGGGCCGTCCATTGCCTTACCGCCGGTCAAAATGCTCGCGCCTTTAGCCGTGGCATCATCAACAAATTCGGTCATAGCGTTAACGCGCCGGTTATGAGCCAGTGGCCCCATCGTGGTGGTGCTATCCATGCCGTCTCCGACAATGCGGGAACCAAATGCTGCTGCAAACTTTTCACCAAATTCATCTGCCACGTTTGCATGCACATAAAAACGGCTAGGTGACATACAGACTTGTCCTGCATTCAGCCCCTTATAGATCGCAAGGAGGCTTGCCGCTTTGTCTATATCTGCATCGTCAAACACAAGAACCGGCGAATGTCCGCCCAACTCCATTGTGGTGCGCTTCATTTGGCTTCCTGCCATTGCAGCCAAATGTTTGCCAACAGGAATTGATCCAGTGAACGATATTTTACGCACGATTGGTGATTTTATCAGATGCTCTGATATCTCTGCAGGTACACCCCAAACGATATTTAAGCAGCCAGGCGGCAACCCTGCCTCATGAAACATTTGCGCGAGAGCCACGACAGCACTTGGCGCATCTTCGGAAGCTTTGAGAATGATTGTACAGCCTGATCCCAACGCAGCACAAATTTTGCGCAACGCTTGATTAAGCGGATAATTCCAAGGTGAAAACGAGGCACAAACGCCAACTGGCTGACGAATAACTGTCTGACGTACACTTGGGTCACGTGAAGGAATCACCCGCCCGTATATCCGGCGACATTCTTCGGCGTGCCATTCTGCATGATCGGCGGCGCCCATCACTTCATTTCTGGCTTCGGCGAGTGGTTTACCCTGATCCAACGTCAGGTTGCGCGCAATATCCTCGACGCGTTCGCGAATCATGCCTGCAACAGCTCGCATAATGCGGCTTCGTTCCATTGGCGATGTCCAACGCCACGATTGAAACGCCTTATCGGCAGCAGCAATCGCCATATCCAAATCTTCGATCGTAGCATGGGGCAATTGGCCAATAGCCTCGTTGTTGGCGGGGTTGTATACCGCCTCGACCTCCCGATCTTCAGCACTAATAAAGCGACCGTCAATATACATCGAAAGTGGAATATATGTATTAGTCATAAGAAATAGCTCCCGCCATCAACAGCAATAGTCTGTCCTGTAATGAATGCAGCACCATCGCTAGCAAGAAACAGCAATGCACCGGTTAAATCGTCTGGCACTTGATCACGCGGAATTGAGCGACTAGTTTTTCTAACAACATCTCCCATCACCTCTTCCATTCCAGTGGCAAGCACCCCATCGCTGAGCGTGAAGCCAGGAGCGATTGCATTAACAGTGATATTGTCTGCGCCAAGTTCACGCGCCAGTGAACGGGTAAAAGAGATAACGGCCCCCTTACTGGCCGTATAATGTAGCATGAAAGGCGCACCTTTCATTTGCGAAGTCGAAGCGATATTTATGATCCTCCCCGCAGAGCTTTTGCGCAATTCGGGTAGAGCCGCTTTGGCGCAAAGGAAAGGCCCTAGTGTATTGACCTCCATTACTTTCATCCATTCAGAGGGCTCAATCTGATCGAAAGGCTTCAGTTTCAGGGAGGTAAATATTCCTGCATTGTTCACCAGCAAATCAAGGCCACCAAAGGTCTCAACAGCGGCGGCAACCATTTTTTTGGTATCATCAACGCTAGTCACGTCCGCTTCAACTCCAATCACATCAAAACCTTCGTTTTTCAGTGTAGCAGCTGCCTTATCTGCACCAGCCATATCAGCAATAACAACTGCGTAACCTGCCTCAATCAAACTTCTGGTGAAGGCAAATCCAATGCCGCTTGCACCACCTGTGATGATAGCAACTTTTTTCTCAGTACTCATGATATATTCCTAATTTTTATTGGTAATCCGCTAGAGTTCAGTCTTGAGGCACGGGCAATTGAACCGTTACCTGATCCACCCCCACAGGGATGGTGAGTTGACAGCTAAGTCGGCTCTCAGGTTTGCGTTCTTCAGTCACACATTCGAGCATCTCTTCTTCAACATCGCTAATTTCAGAAAATATTGAAGCCTTCTCTTCTTCGACATAGACATGACATGTTGCACACATCGCCGCTCCGCCGCATTCGGCAAGAATTCCAGGAACATCGGCATCAATTGCGGTGCGCATAACGTTTGCACCTGCTTCTGCTTCGATATTCATCTTTGTCCCATCGGCAAGTAAATAGGTAATAATTGGCATCTCGCCCTCCTTAATGTTTTTTAGCTGTAATACGCATTGGCATGCTTGTGTAACCACGCACTGTGTTGTTGAAATGTAAGCTTGGCTCGCCCAAAAGTTCAATTGTTTCTACTTTGGTGGCCAAAGTGCGCAGAACGATCTCGCCTTCCATCCGTGCGATCATTTGACCTGCACAGCCATGAATTCCTGCGCCAAACCCCATGTTCCCGGTCGCTTTACGAGTGACATCAAATTTATCAGGTTCTGTCCAATGGCGAGGATCGCGATTTGCAGAGGCCACAAGAACAAGAACTTTTTGATTTTTGTCCAATTTGACACCTTCCAGCTCGATTTCTCGCGTTGTTGTTCGGTAAAACGAATGGAATGTACTGTCATAACGCAGGACTTCTTCAAGTGCCGCACGTGCCCTTTTGGGTTCGTCACGCAATATAGCCCATTGGTCTGGGTGACGCCCCAAATTTACCAACGCGTTACCCATTGTGAAAATTGTGGTGTCCAATCCTGCGGAAAGTGTGGTGCGCACCAGTAAACCGGCTCCTTCATGGGTTATCTCACCAGCATCAGCCGCCGCATAGAATGCTGCGCCGAATCCATCATCTGTTAGATTTTCACGCTTACACGCCTCATAAATCCATTCGGTTGCTGGGCCAAGATTTGCCAGACATTCTTTGAAGCGCCCATTCACGGGACCAAAAGCGTTGAACACCATATCACCATAAGGCAACAAGTGTTCTCGACCTTCATTCATGATGCCGACAGCATCGCCAAACACCTTAATTGGAAAAGCATGTGCAAGATCAACAACCCCATCGCATTCGCCATTTTCAAGCATTCTATCGATCATTGTTTCCGCTTCTGCTTCGAAAGTAGTTGTCAGCTTTTTAAGCGCGCGGGGTGAGAGAATTCGAGCGAACACCGCTCTTACTCCGGTATGTTCTGGCTGATCGGCTTCGAGAATTATACTCGGTTGCCGCCAAGGTTTTTCTGTGTGAAAATTAGAAAGACCAACACCAGCACTAGAACAAAATACATCTGGGTTGGTTAAAACGTCACGAACGGTATTATAGTGTGAAACCACATAGACTCCATACCGTTCAAGCCAAACAATTGGCCCCGCTTCTCGCAATTCTTCATAATGAGGATATGGATTCGTTAAAACTTCGGCAGCGTATGGGTCGAAGTTGAGCGAAGACACTCCTTTAACCGGGACTATGTGTTTCTCATATTCACCCTCAGGTGGTTGTGTAAATTTCATGACTTATCCCTCCTTTAGTTCAAAGCTTTTATATATTCTTTTGTTAGATTGTCGGTTGCTTTATTGTCTCCAGCGAGGTTTTTTCTTCTGTTAATTCACCCGAAGGTACAAAAGCATCGCTATAAAATGCCTCCTCTTTCAGCTTAGAGTCCCCACAAAAATCTTCTTGTGCAGCACTGATCATCATAGGCGCTCCGCAGGCATAGACCTCTAGATTAGGCATATCGGAATAATCTTCCTGAACGGCCTTATGCACAAAACCGGTGCGACCTTGCCAATCCCCAGCGGGATCAGATAAGACGGGCGTAAAGCTGAACCAGTCATACTTGTCCGCCCATTTCTGCGGCAAAGTCTGCATGTAAATATCGGTCTCGGTATTGCCCCCCCAATAGAGGTGTAGTGCACGTGTGCTATTTTGTTTAATTTGATCCTCAACAATTGACTTAATCGGAGCAAAACCTGTCCCCGTAGCAATCAGAATCGCCTTTGTTTGCGCCTCTTCATTCAAGGTGAACGTACCGAAAGGCAATTCGACCGAAAGGATAGAACCCTTTTCTAGATTTGTCAGAATTGTTTCGGAAAACTTTCCTCCTGGAACGTGTCTGATATGTAATTCAACACCATCATTTTTGTGCGGAGGATTAGCCATTGAATAGTTTCGGCTATCGCCATCTGTCATTTGGACGCTAAGATATTGGCCCGCCAGAAACACTGATCTACCACCATTTGGAAAACGCAAACTGATCACCGACACGTCGGGAGTAGGCTGTTCAATTTTACGGACCTTTGCATCAAAGACTTTACGTGAAACGGGTTCAATTTTTTTAATACTTTTAGGAGCTATCTCTAGATCAGTTCTAGGTCGGGCCTGACACAAAAACACGCCGTCAACTTGTCCGCTACAAGTCCCTTGACCACGCACGGCGGCCGTCCCCACGGTAATGCCGCCTTCACAGGATGAACAAACTCCTTTGCGACAAGAATATGGAATTGAATACCCCGCTCGCTCTGCCGCGTCTAATACAGTTTCATCGGCATCACATTCAAATTTTATATCCTCGCCCGTGACGGTGATTTGATAGGTCATTTTGCCCCTCCGACCAATTTGATTGCCCGAATAACCGCTTCAGGATCGGCTAAGTTTTTACCCGCGATATCAAATGCCGCACCATGTCCGACACTAGAAAATAATGTGCTGCCACCAATCGATAAGGCAGCAGATTTGCGCCCCGCCAATAGCTTGACAGGAATATGGCCTTGATCGTGATACATGGCGACAAAGGCGTCAAACCCTTCACGTGCTAACATCGTATCCGCACCTTCAGGGCCCCATGCATCAATGCCCTGTTCGCGCAATTTCTGAACAGTAGGAAAGACGATCTTGTCGTCTTCATTGCCGAACAAACCATTTTCTCCGGCATGAGGATTGATTCCAAACAAACCGATACGTGGCTTTTCGATGCCTAATTGTTGCAATGCTGAATGTGCCACCAACACTGCTCTTTCAATCAGTTCTGGAGTGATCCGTTTGAGAGCTGTATTGATACTTTCATGCAATGTGACATGCACCACCCGAAGTCCGCCACCTACCAACATAAGGAAAATGCTGTCAGACCCTGTTTTTAGCAACTCAGACAGCAAGTTAGGATAGCCTGAAAACACCCGTCCTGAGGCATTTACCGCTGTTTCGGAATGAGGACAACCCACAACGCCACGCCCAATACCGCCGGACAACATTTTCAATGCAGCTTCAACATAGTCAACGGTGGCTTGTCCCGCTGCGGCATCAACCTCACCGGGATTATAATCCGCTTGAGGCAAAGTATCAATCGCATAGAGATCAATCGATTTTGTATTACCACCCCAGTTTTTCTGATCAGTTTGCACATCAAATCCGAGAGATCGAACCAATGGCTCGACAATATACTCATCCCCGATGATTATTGGTCGATGTCGCGAGTCTTCGTACAATGCCGCGGCTGCTTTCACAGCAATCTCTGGTCCAATTCCGTTGGGATCACCAATAGTCAATAAGACCTGGTTTGACTTCGCACTAATCACAAAGGAAATCCTAGCAAAGTATCTATATAGCCGCTGTCCAAAACGACAATCCGTTTCATTATTTTGGCATCTTCATCTGTTACCTTGTAACGATCAACATAACGCCCTGTTGCAAACAAATCGGTTGGACCTTCGCGGGTAATACGCGCAACCATAAACGAGGTTTCAGACTCGACTTCATCGCCTTCAATGCTCGAAATATTGGGTTGCCCGATGATATGTCGGTACGAATGCCGCTCGTACACATTGGCCTCAAGCAAGGACAAGATACGGTCGTGCAGCATTGCCTTGCTGTCTAGCCACATCAAACCTGCTTCAAGGCCTTGGGCAAAATTATCAGCGGAGGTAACCTGATAAAAGCACTCATCCGTGAAGAATTTGGGCCAGTCATAAAAGTCGCCATCATCGATTGCATAAATATACTTCGCTTGAACCATACCTATCAAATTTGTTAGCTCTATTAGTCGTTTCATATCACTCATATTCCCATCTTCCCACGATATTCAGTCCAAAACCCACGAATGGCAGCCTCAGTAATCCTGTCATCGCTCGTCTCAATAGAATGTCCTCCCATTGCTAAGACGGCACTCTCGTCAGACGCACAAGCGGTTCCTCGTTGAACAAAGTTACCGATGCAACCATCTTCCATTGAAACATAACCTCCCGGCCCGATTAGGTTGGATAATTTAAGGCGTGTTTTACGTTGTTTCGGAGTATCGTCTTTAAACCCGATATAAGTCCACTTCAAGTGCATGCTGTCAGTGCCTTTGGGTAGAACTGAACGTACGGCAATGGCATTTTGAATTTGCTGGAGTACGAAATTAGGGA
>NVQL02000005.1 GCA_002400495.2 Alphaproteobacteria bacterium
TAAGTATTTTTTCATAAATTTTTAAAAAAAATTATTGCCAACTTTTCTTGACAATATTCAATATTATGTCTAATTTTTTAATAGAAATTATGGAAATCATTGGGAGGTGGTTGTGAACGATACAGCATTAAATCAACAAACTGATATTGAAGTTACCACATATAATAAACTTTACATTGGTGGAGAATGGGTTTCGCCGATTGATGGCAGTATTGAGGATAGTGTTGACCCATCTACTGGTAAAGTTTGGGCGCGTGTGGCATTTGGTGGAACCAAAGATATTGACCGTGCCGTTGCGGCAGCTCGCAAAGCTTTTGAAGGTGGTTGGCGCTCGATGCCGGGCGGCGAACGTGCAGCGTTAATGCGGCGGTTTGCTGATCTTTACCAAAAAAATGCACCAAAATTAGCCGAAATTGAAACCAGAGATTCGGGGCGTGCTTTGCGTGAATCGCGGCTTGATGTTGGCAGTCATCACAATTGTTATCACTGGTTTGCTTCGTTGGCTGATAAATTATCTGGCCGCACCATACCGATTGAAGAAGCTGTACATGCATTTACCACTCGCGTACCAGTTGGGGTTGTTGGTGCCATCACGCCATGGAATGTTCCTCTTATGTCTGCGGCTTGGAAATTAGCTCCCGCTCTCGCCGCAGGCTGTACTGTGGTCTTAAAACCCGCAGAGCAAACATCAGTAACCTCACTTGAGCTCGCAAAACTATTTGAACAAGCAGGTTTTCCACCGGGCGTAGTGAATGTAGTGCCAGGCGATGGCAAGAGTGTAGGTGCACATTTAGTGGCGCACGAAGATGTCAATAAAATTAGCTTTACAGGTGAGGGAGCTACGGCCAAGAAAATTTTGCGCACTGGTGGGGATACGCTGAAGCGTTTTTCTTTCGAGCTTGGCGGCAAGGCCCCACATATTATTTTTGCCGATGCTGATATTGAGCAGGCGCTTAACGCTGCTACTTCATCGGCGTGGGCATTATGCGGCCAAAGTTGTGCTTTGGGTTCGCGGGTTTTAGTCGAACGATCCATTTATGACCGTGTGGTTGCTGAATTTGTAATCCGTGCCGCAAAAGTGCGGGTCGGTATGCCCTTAGATGATAGTAATCATATGGGGCCACAAGCGCATGATGAGCAATTGCAAAAAACCCTGTCTTATATTGAAATCGGCAAACATGAAGGTGCCAAATTGGTAGCAGGCGGTAAGCGTTTGGTCACTGGTGATTTGGTCAATGGCTATTTTATTGAACCAACAGTTTTTGCCGATGTGCGCAATGATATGCGCATTGCACAAGAAGAAATCTTTGGTCCCGTGGTAGTGTTGATTCCGTTTTCGGGCGAAGAAGAAGCCATTGCCATTGCTAATGATGCCAGTTATGGCCTTGCCGCAGGGTTGTGGACACAGGATGTTGGGCGGGCACATCGCGTGTCAGCCAAAATTGATGCTGGTATTGTGTGGGTTAATACCTACCGCTATATACGATGGTCAACGCCATATGGTGGATTTAAAAATAGTGGTTGGGGGCGTGAAAATGGTCTTGAAGCTTTAGATGGTTATTTAGACACCAAAACCACAGTGATCAGTACCACGGGGCAATTTCCAGATGCATATGCGTAATTTGAAATAGGGAGAGAACAATGCGTTTAAAAAATAAATTAGCGGTCATTACCGCAGCGGCTTCAGGTATGGGGCGTTTGGGTGTTGTATTTTTTGCCCGTGAAGGTGCAACAGTGGCTGCAATAGATATTAATGCTGAGGCACTGGCCGAATTGGCAGTAGAAATGAAAGCCAAGGGCAGTGAAATCATCACCATAGTAGCCGATCTTTCAACCGAAGATGGCATGCGTGGCAGCATTAATGAAGCCGCCGATAAATTAGGGGGTATTGATATATTGTGGGCGCATGCCGGCATTCCTGGCCCTGCGTCAGTCGAGAATTTAGACATGACTGAATATCAACAAGCCATGACTTTAAATGTGACCACAGCCGTTTTAGGCGCGGGTGAAGTAGCCCAACATATGCGCAAGCGAGGTGGTGGCTCGCTTATTTTTACCTCCTCTATATCGGGCCTGGTTGGCTCCATGTTCAGCCCAATTTATTCGGCATGTAAATTTGCAGTTGTGGGCTTGGGAAAGTCGTTGGCGCTTAGTTTTGCAGCCGATGGAATCAGAGTCAATGTAATTTGCCCGGGCCTCACCGAAACACCCATGATGGAAGGTTTTGTTGGCCGAGGCGGCGAAATTTTGAATAGCGCTGAAAATAAAAATAAACTTCTCGCTTCCGTACCGCTTGGCCGCTTAGGTCAGCCCGAGGAAATTGCATTAACGGCTTTGTGGTTGGCCTCTGATGAGGCATCATTTGTAACTGGTGTGGCATTGCCAGTTGATGGTGGATATACTTGCCGATAATGGTTGGAGGACATATATGTTTAAGTATCTAAATTGCATTTCATTGAACTAACCACCATTGGTTTTGGATACAATGCTTAATACTTTTATCTTTAGAGCAATGTATTGCTTGCATAAAGGTATCTATTCGCATCGCTTCGCCAAATACAATATTTCAATTTCCAGAGGTGAAACATGGTTTTGCACCTGCTGGTGGAACACTTGTTAGGCTTGTGAGCCAAATTGGTTATGCCCATGCAATGGAAATATTGCTGATGGCTCGCCGTTTTAATGCGAGTGAAATGTTTTCGCGTGGTGTCATAAATGAAATTGTTGAAGCCTATCAATTGTTAAATCGGGCACAGGCTGTGGCTACCAACATTGCAAGTTTCAGTGCAAATGCGGTTCAAACAATTAAAGGAAGCTGTACTGACGTTACAAGATTTATCTTTTGATGATGCTTATGAGAGAGAAGCGGTTTTGGGACGACGAACATTTACCAGTGAAGAGGTAAAACAGGGATTGTTAAGCTTTGCCAAACGAAATTTAAATAAGAAAAAAGAGTAAGATCATGACGGATAATACAAAAATAAATATGAAACTGGAAACTGAAGTTACTTCAAAACAACGATTTGTGATTAAGCAGGAGTTGATTGTTGCATTAGCTGCCGTTGGGTTGTTTGCTGTATTTTCTTTTACACTTAATAATTTTTTTTCGGCAGGAAATCTGGTTACGCTTGTACGTAACGTTTCAGTGCTAGGGATGCTTAGTCTAGGTATGGCAGTGGTTGTAATTGGTCGCGGAGTGGATTTATCCCTTGTTGCCATGATGGCTGTTTCTTTGACGGTATCTATTGTCCTTGCCAACAAGGGCTATTCATTTCCAGTTGCTTTGTTAATTGGGCTAATCTTTGTTGTATTAGTGGCAACGATAATGGGATTCCTCATAGCTTATATTGAGATACCAGCCATTTTTGCGACCTTAGCAGTCTCTGCAATAATATATGGGCTTGGTAGAGGGGTCATTGCTGACCTTGATGTAAATAATATTCCCAACGATTTAGATTGGTTTGTATTTCTCGGTCGTGGCAGTATATTGAGTATTCCCGTCTCAATATGGATTTTTGGTTTTACCGCACTCTTTGTTTATCTTTTTCTTCAAAAAACTGGCTTGGGTCGGTTCATTTATGCCTTAGGCGATAATCCAGAGACTGCGCGAATTACTGGTATTCCCGTTCGCCCGATGATTATCATTCAGTATATTTTGTCAGGTCTAATGGCATTCCTGGCAGGAATGGTAACGGCTGCGTCTGTTGCTAGTATGAATATGCGAATTATTAATTCAACAGTTATTTATGATGTGCTTCTTGTGGTGATTCTTGGCGGCATTGGTCTATCGGGTGGACGTGGAGGAGTGCGGAACGTACTTGTTGGCACGGCTCTCATCGGACTTTTACTCAATGCAATGACAATTATGGATATTTCATACACGACGCAAAACCTTATCAAAAGTGCTGTTTTGTTGCTCGCGCTAATCATTGATGCGTTGCTGAACCCAAGAGATGAACAAACGGCACAACAGGGTGATATTTAAAAAAGAAGGACAACATGTCAATAACCAAAGGAGAGAGAAAATGACTATAATGAGAAAAATTACAATGACTGCTATTTCAAGTGTGATGATGGCTTCTTCAGTTTTCGCCGCAGACGGGTTGGTAGATCAAATTAGGAAGCCAACCTTCGACGCCTTAAATGGAAAAACAGTGGTTTTTGTACCAATGTCAATGAGTTTTGATTTGCCTGAAGGTTGGGCTGCAGTAATGCAAAGAGAAGCAGATAAGCATGGGTATAAGCTTGATATTCGCGATGCAAACTGGAGTACAGATACGGGCACACGCGCCATTACACAAGCAATTACTGAAAAGCCAGATATTATTATTGTGCAAAATTTTGACGTTGCATCTTATGCTCGCACTTTAAAACGTGCTCAGGATCAGGGTATCAAGGTTATTCAAGTCAATATGGGGTCAAGTTATCAAACTGATGCCTTTGTTGGTGCCGATTGGTACGGCATCGGTAAGCATGCTGCAAACAGAATGTTGGAAGTGTGCGGTAAGAGTAAAGGCAAAAGTGGTAAAATTGCTATTGTTGAGGGTCCCGCGACCGCTGCTGCGAGTGTCTATCAATTGAATGGAATTTCCGAAACGTTGAGGGGCACCGACGACATTATGATTGTATCTAGTCAAACTGCTGATTGGGACCAATCTAAAGCGCGCGGTATTACTCAGACCGTCATTCAACAGCATCCAGATCTATGTGGCATTATTGGTTTTTGGGATGTAATGGATGCGGGAACTGGCGCGGCCATACTGGAATCAAAAAAAGATATTTATTTGATAACATCTGGCGGAGGTAATAAAACGGCATGTCAGGGCATTGAAAACAATGTGTTTAGCGAAGTGGTCTCATATGATGCGAAAGGTCAGGGACGTGACATTAACAGTGCTATTAGTATTTTGTTGCAGTCTAAAAGCCTTGCTGGCGATCAAAAATTTGCGCTTTATTCGCCAAATAAAATTATTACTAAATCCAATTTAACGGCTGATAGTTGTTGGGATTTGGATAAATTAAAAGAAACAAATAAATAGTAAATATCAAAGCTTTGTCATTGAACTTTTCACAATGACAAAGCTATTTCTTTGGAGTTGAATTTATGGAAGTTGTAACAAGACTTTATTATCGGTATTTTCCAGAAAAATTTTTAGGTGAGATTCTTACAAAACGCTGGAGTGATAATCTGGTGCCAGTTTTTGCCACAATATTAATGGTTGCATTTTTTCTTTTGCGCGACCCTGGCTTTTTTACCTTGGCGAGCTTGACCGAGACATCTCGTCAACTATCTGAATTTTCTATTGTCGTGGTGGCAATGGGGATCGTATTACTTGCAGGTGGTCTAGATCTTTCTTTAGGTAGTGTGTTTGCATTGGCAAATATCACCGCACTAATTTGTATGAATTTGCTCGGATGGCCAGTTTGGGCGACAATTATTGCCACCTTATTTGTGGGGGCATTGTGCGGTGCGGTTAACGGTTTTTTAATCGGTTACCTCAAGATTAGAGCCTTCTTAACGACGCTAGTAACTCTTATCATTATACGTTCTATTGTTGATATTATTTTGTTAAAATATGCTGTGCAGATATCAATGGTTTTTCCAGAATCGGAGCTATGGTATTTTATTGGTGAAGGTACAATATTTGGTCTTCCTTTTGCTTTCCTTACTGCGATTGTTATTATTTCAATTTGGCATATTGTCCTTACTAGAGGCCGTATGGGATGGCACATTTCAGCAGTAGGTGGCGGTAGAAGGTCAGCCTATAATGCGGGCCTAAATGTTAAACGTACAGTATTTATGACTTATGTATGGTCTAGTGTTTTGGCATCAATTGCTGGCTTATTTTTTGCAGCACGTCTTGGAAGTGCTGGTGCAGATACAGGTGTTGGACTAGAAATTGCTGTTTTGACGGCAGCGGTACTGGGTGGTAATAGTTTAGGTGGTGGTCGTGGATCAGTAGTGAAGTCTGTTTTGGGCGCTATCGTATTGCTTGTTCTAACGGACGGCATGGTTCGTATAGGTATTAATGGGGGGGTAAGTTCAGCCATTTTGGGTTTTGTTCTGTTGCTTGTGGTCGCCATAGACGTGAAATGGTTGAAAAATAGGCACAAAATTTTGAACAAAGTCTATGTTTCACCAACATATTTCAAGCTTCCAACTCCACCTAAAACAGATCAAGGTAGCTCAAGCCCTTATGCACTTAACAATCGCTTAAAAGCTGTTTCGTTAATTGGTAAAGGAGAAATTGAAGGGCCAGAAGATGTCATTTTTGACCGAGACAATAATCTTTATTGTCCTAATCGTCATGGCGACATAATTCGGTTTTTTGCACCAGATCATAAAAATTGGGAAGTTTTTGCTCATATTGGCGGGCATCCGTTGGGCATGGCCTTTGATGCTGACGATAATCTAAATGTTTGCGTCGGCGGTATGGGACTATATCGTATT
>NVQL02000105.1 GCA_002400495.2 Alphaproteobacteria bacterium
ATTCTGGCGCGCGCGCGGGCGAATAATCGCCCCATCTTCGGCCTTGCCACCTTTGTCGCACGGCGTATAAACCACAATGCCAAAACCAACGTCAGAGTTCCGCTCCAACTTTTCAATAATGGTGCTATTCTCACTAGCTTGCTCATGCAAAATAATCGCCATAAACCCAAGCTTTTCAACAAATCGCGCAACTTCAATTTTGGCCTCATTATCATGCCCGTGCACAATAAACACCTTACTCATGTCGCGATCAGTAGTTTTATCTATATTTTTCATGGTCAATACCTTTTCTTCATAGGCTTCAAAAAGCTCAATTTTACCAAGCAATGAAGTCAAAAATTTAACTTTAATGTCAATATTTATTCGCAAATCAGTAATTTTATTTTGCAATGTGTAATCGCCAAAAAACCCCAGCGGCGCTTCTGCAATTTCGCGGTAATCATTTTCCATAGTTTGCCAAGTGAAAATAGATTGAAAAAAGCTCTTATTATAATCATGCCATTCATAATAAGCTTTATATTTATCGTCATAGTCACCTTGCGTAACAATATCCATTGCCGCAATTTCACAAGCAATTTCAATACGCTGTTTAACAAGCCTCTCCACCTCAGACAGTGGTTTCAGCAATCTATTTCTATCTAACGACATATTTTTTGACCCCTTAATGATTTTCATCATTAAAAGTCATCAATACCGATTCCACAACCTAAATCACCTTAAACCCACTCATCAACCTAGCCGCACCATTAGAAAGCGCATATTTTTTAGTATCGGTCGTGTCGGAATTCTCTTTATACCACTCACCAACAATCAACATCACCGCTTGCCCAATCTCAACCGGCATTTTCTCAGCATCACCAACCGCCCAACCAGCCTTGTATTTAACCACCACATCCCCAAATTGCGGGTAATGCGCCGGCCAAACACTCCCAGCCCGCGCCCGCAACCTCAAAAAATTGGTCATAAATTGGCTTTGCCGCACGTTAGCAAGGCTAAATTCCTGCTCAGCACCATCAACGTCAAAATAATTCACACTCAACAATTCACAATTATTGGCCTTTTTCAGCTCAATACAGTCCTCAAATTTTTCAATGTGCAACCAAACATCAGTCCGGTAAATCGATAGGCCATATTCCCCCTCCAAAAACCCAATCGCCGCCGCCATAAGCCGCGCAATCTTAGCATCATCAGCATCATGCAACACACTCATGTTGCTCTTAACATCAGCAACCGTCAGCTCAACAGCGCCCGCCCGCACCGGGTATCTATAAAAATATTCTTGCCCCATAACCCAGCCCATCAATCCAAAAACAACAAAACCAAAACAACCACTATTCAGCAGCCACCCCACCCTTACGCGGCATAGCCTTTTTACGCTTCCCATCAGCCCCAACAACAACCGCCGGCTTCACATCACCAGCATCACCGTCACCAGTTGCGGTATCAGATAATTTGTCATCATCACCAGTTAGCGCATCAGTTGAGTTGTCACCATTATCGCCAGTTGTGGCATCAGAGGATTTATCATCGTCACCGATGGTTTCATCCGATGTTTCACCATCATCACCAGTTTCATCATCAACCGGCTCATTCAACAATTCAGCAACTTTACTTTCAGCAGATGCCAAAGCTGCCACCAATTTTTCGCAACTAGCCGTCAACACCAAAACCTGCTGCTTTTCATGATCAAGCCATTTTTCTGTGTTTTTCAACACACCGGCCAAATGCTCATTTGCCTCAGTCAATGCAGTAATTTCCGTATTCTGCTCATCAATACGTTGTTTTTCATCGCCCTCAGCGGCAACATAAACAGCCTTTTTGGCCTTAACATACATTTTCGCATTTTCGTTGCTAAATTCAACAGTCTGTCCGGCGGCATAGCTGGCCGTCAAGCCACTAACACCATCAGTAAATTTAATCGTTTTCATCTCATCACCATTCATAAAAAAGAGGCGCAGCCAAAAGCCACGCCTCACAACAATCTAAAAACCAACAATTAAGCGTGCATTAGCATCTTTTTCACGGTTTGGCCTTCAAAGTCACGTAAATGGCCGTCACCACGCTTAATGCCTAAAAATGCAATCTGGTCTAGCTTGGCGTATTCTGGGGCATTATCAAAACGCTTCATAGATTTACGCTCAACATCGCGCACATAATAATTGCTCAGCATACCAAAGATAATTGGGTGTTTACTGGCCGCAACATCATCCATTTTCTGGTTAATGTGGTACGGATAACCCAAAATCGTAGCCGGCTGGCCGGCAGATGTTGCACCTTTCCAAATATATTCACCTTCGGCGTTTTTAAGTTTCTTAATAATTTTAAGTGTTTTATCATTAAACGACCACGCCACACCGGCCATTTCCCGAATTACTGGGTCAAGGCTATGCTCAAGGTCAATCAAATCATCAAACGTAAATGCCGCTGGTAAATCAGTCGTATGCCCAAGCGCCGCACTAGGCACAATGCCTTTAGGTTGGGCAACACCAGTACCAACAGTATAAAGCCGGCTTTCAAGCCTAAACCAACGCATTGCCATGGCGGTCAAGATTTCATTAATCAGGTCAAAGCCAGTGTCTTGCACCAAAGATTCATCGACTGCCAGAATTTTTGTAGACATTTTAAAGGCTTCAAGCGTAATCGAGCCAGCAACTGGGTCGGGTCCGTCCGTAGCAGCATCGGCAGTTGCCAAAAGCTCACCTTCATTGTCGCCATCATCAAAGGTCGGAAAGCTAATCGGGTTACCAGTGCCAGTCGTAATAATCGTGGCGTAAGATCGAATACCACCCAAATCATGCAATTTCGTAATGGCTTTTTTGGCAATCTCGGTTGGAATATAAAAGCCACCCTTCACATCCGTCGTGCCATCCATCGCATTCTGAATTTGCGCAGCTTTCACAAATTCAACATCTTCGACAGACATTGCTTGCACACCAAAGCGCAACACATTGTCAAAAATGCTTTCACTGCATATCATATTGGCCTGAATTTGATCAGGCGACATATTATGATCATCAGCCAAAACATTAACATATTCGGCTTGTTCTGCATCGTCTTTCAAAGCCCGGTTTAGCACTTCAATTTGGCCGTCAAGCTTTTCAATTTCATCGTTGAGCCTAATAACATTTTCATGCATTTCGTCGGTGTAATTAACGGCATCCACACCAGTAATTTCGCCCATAGCATTAAATGCTTCGGTACGCTTATCGCGTAATGTGTTCAGTAAAATAGTCATTCCATTTTCCCATAATAAAACCGCCCTAAAAAAGGCGGTTGGTTAGTTAAGCGAGCGTTACGCCCAGTTTTTAAGCAGTAACGCTTAATTTAAGTTGCATAGCTTTAGCTTGCATGTGCAATTGCTTTGCAGATATTTTATTCGGTTCAGGCTCATCAGCCACGTCGCCCACATTCTCAACAATCGGCGGCTTCACCTTGTTTTTCGGTTCAACAGTTTTGTCATGCCGCGTTTCAATAATTTCATCAATAAAACCAGCAGCAAGCGCCTCATCAGCATTCATAAACGTCTCAGCGTCCATCAATGAAAGCATCGCCTCTTTGTCCTCACCAGTTTTAGCGGCATAATCCGCCGCAATGGTATTGGTGATTTTTAACAAAATGTCAGCTTGCTTATTCATGTCAACATGGTCACCCCAGCAAAGGCCGGATGCATTATGCACCATAAACAAACCACCATCATTCATCGCTACAGTGGCACAGGCACAAGCAATAAATGTTGCGGCACTGGCACAAAGCCCGTCAATCATCGCGGTTACTTTGCCCTCATAGGCCACAATGGTGCTAACCATCGCCCGCGCTTGCATCACATCACCACCAGCACAATTAATATGCAACACAATGTCTTTATTATGGGCTTTTTCAAAGGCATTCGTTACCATTTTGGCGGTAATGCCATAAAATGCGCTAATGTCATCATCAATATAGATATGCGCTTCATCGCCAATATTTTTAACATTCAACCCAATATCTTTGGATTTATTGGCAAATCTATCCGCCAAATGCCCAAAATCAGCCAAGGCCGCAATTTGGCTTTTTGCATCACCAATATTCAGCTTATTCATTATAACCATGCCCATTAAAGGCAAGCCACTAAGCGGCCTCATCATCTTCTTGCTCATCGTCATCACCTTCATCACTGGTTGGTTTCAAATTATTATCAACTCTGCCAATCTTATCAATCGGCTGGTAAAGCTTATCTGCCTTTGGGTCATCAATTGGCGGGTAACCTTTACGTTTGCGCACTTCATTTTGCGTCAACGTCCCCGGTATCTGGTTACCACCAACCGCAGCTGTATCCGCCTTGGTCGTCGCCTCCAAATCGCCCTTAGTCAACCCTTCGCGGTTAAACCTCATCTCTAAATTATCATCCGCATAGAACAGCTTAATCTTCATTTCACATTCCATTTTTTGCAAAATCGGGTTAAGCGTCAAATTAATAAAAAACTTAAATTGCTCGCCAACACCCTTGCCAAAACTGGTTTGCTTATCCAAGCTGCCAATCATCACCATTGGCACGCCAAATATTCTGCAAATCTGCTCAACGCTAAATTTCCGGGCTTCCAACGTCTGTGCATCTTGCGCACTCAAACTAAGCCGCCGATGCTTGCCACCATTTAAAATCACGCCAACTTGGTCAAAAGCATTTTTACCACTATGGTCAACTTTAAAATTCCGTTTAAATTCCTTCACCTGTTCAGCATCAGCATCCATCGGAAACTCGACAACATCCTTCAAATGTCCACTAGAGGCAAAATATTTATGGCTAAATTGTTCTTCTGTATTTGCGGCAGTAATGCTGCCACCAGCAATTTCAATTGCCGTCTCTCCTAATAGATTGGAGCTACCAAAATTTCGAAAATGCAACATATCAGCCTGGTCAACAACATCAGTTCCACCCCAAGGATTAGTCACCAAATAAATCAATTTTGGGTCAATAGATTTCGTTATTTTAACCCGCACGTGAAAATCTTCACACCGCACAAGCGATTTAGCTAAGCCAGTCCGCCGATCTCTAATAATACGTACAAAACCACGACCAGTAAGCAATTGATCAATTAAGGCTTGCTCCCACATATCTCTTGCCGTCACCAAATTATTCGGCTTAGTATCCAATACATGTTTAAGCGGGTGACCCCGATCAATAGCCCCAGTTTCGTCATTCACAATGTCAATATGCAGTGAACCAATCACTTGGCTAATCACCCGCACACAACCAAAAACTGCACTATGCTGCATAGCCGCTTGCGGCGTAACATAATTACTTGTCGCCCCGCTCAAATATGGTGCAAACAACTCAGTCCCACCACCCAAGTCAGGATAATGGTTTCGCGCAACAGGTTCAGCCTTTTCGCCACCAAATAAACCGCTAAATAATCCCATAACCCAACTTCCATTTCATCAATACACACCACCAAGACTTCGAACAGGCTTCGGCGGCTTAATAACCATCAAACGCGCCGAGGCATGCAAACCAGCATCGATGCCATCTACTTTATTTTGACTATTTACGGCTTCTTTTTTCGGCAAAATTGAGCCATCAACCCGCCTATCAACAAATGCATTGCTAGCCATCCATTTCAAGATTGGGCAACCATCATGCTTAAACGAACCTTCACCAATCCGCGCTTCTAAATCCAATGATGCCGGCGATATATTCGCCGCATTTTTATGCATCATCACAGCAGGGATGCCGTCATCTTCTTCTAATTCAGCCGCCGTGGCGCTCGCGCCAGTCGCATTATCAAAAACAACCTCGATAATGTTTAAGCCGCCATGTAACTCAACAATAAATTTCTTTATTTCCCGCAAATCTATGCGGCCACCAACCATTTTATTCAAGTAACCAGCATGATGCCAATCTTGATAAATCTTATGGTTTTTATGCTCAGGATTATCAATCGTCATTTCCGGCAAAAAATGATAAGGAATCCAACACAGTTTATTTTCTGTATCAATCCAGCTAATCACTACCGATGTAATGTCGTTATATTCACTTAAATCAACGCCAATCTCAACAAAACCACCACCGGCCGTATGCGCTTCTAATTCATCAAACAGTTTCGACTGGTAACATTTTTGATATGCGATCATATCAAGCCACACATCAGCACTATGCCGCCAAACATTCATCCGTTTGGTTTCAAAATTCGCTAATTTTTGGTTAGATGCTCGAGCGCCATGTGCTGCCTTGCGCATGGTTTCAATATCGATAGACACACCCAAAAGCGGGTTAGGTTTTCTCCAATTCTTCTCATCAAGCGTATCATCACCAACATCAACGGTGTAAATGATACCGAAATAATAATCATAATTGCTTTTGTCCGGCCAAACATCCGTCAAAATTTTAATCAGGATGCTACGTTCATCGTAACAGACACCAACCAAGTTTTTACCGGCCGTGGTAATCATCAACAGCAACGCGTTAGATCGCGCCCCGTCAGCAGATTCAATCACATCCAAAATATCGCGATTTTTATGAGCATGTAACTCATCGACAACCGAGCAATGCGGGTTATGACCGTCATTCGTGCCACCATCCGCGCTAATTGCCTTAGCAATACCGTTTAAATGTTCACAAATTATTTCATAAGCTCTAACCTTAAAACCAAATTCACGCCTTAAATCCGGCGTTTTCTTAATCATGTCTTTCATGATGTTAAGAACAATTTTCGCCTGATCTTTGGTTGTCGCCGCCGTCAAAATTTCCGGCGCAACCTCATTTTCACAGCACATGCAATACAAAGCGATGCATGCTGCAAAAGTAGATTTGCCATTTTTACGGCCAACCTCAATATAAACCGTGCTAAACCGCCGAACTGACGGGGCAGCTTTTAACCGAAAGCCAAAAATATTCGCAAGTTGGAATATCTGAGTTTCATGCAACGTGATCGTTGGGTCTTTATGCGCCTTAACATGCGGCAATTTCTCAATAAAATCGCAAGCGTCAATAAACCGATCGACATCAAAATAAAATGCGCAAACGCTAGTTTTCTGGCGTTCAAGATCATCATCAAACCGCCGGCAAGCTAACCGTTCATATAGCCCGTAAGTTTTCCCTTTCTTATCCGCTGCAACCTTTTCGACATAATCCAATAATATTTGCACATAATCGTGCCCAATATCATCATCAGTCGAATTTGCCATTATTATTAAATCTACCTGTAGGTGCTGCTAATGGTAAAACGCCCTGATCAGCCACATCCTCAAGTTTCTTTTTACCAATAGGCGTAAGCCCAAAATCACCAGAAAAACTATTAATCAATTTTTTCCACGCCGTGGCCGAACCAATCAAAGCATGTACTTTTACCTGATCGCCATTCCGACCTTTAACTTCATATGTTAATTTCTCTTTCAAAATCTGAGCATTCGCTTGCCGGTAAAATAAATAAACTGGCACAATATCCCGAACCGCCAAAACGGTGGTTTTGTCTAAAAATCCAATCTCATGAACAACGCCGGCAATCTCAGTCCAAAGCTTCTGCAACAGCGGTCTTTTTTTTGCCTCAAATTCATCAAAGCCGGGCATCAACTCAGCAACCAAATCAATAACGCGAGTTTCAACAACGTCCTCAACCTCAACAATTTCGCCCTTCAATGGCGTTTTTGCTTTAGGCGTAAGCGCATAAATATTTGATTTCCGTCCACCACTCATAACTCACCTATTCAATTTTCTATTCTTCAAAAGATGGGTTTCCGTTTTCTATTCCACCCACTTTTCACACACACGTGACTACCCCGTCGGTCTAGGCGGAGAGGCCGTTTAGACTTTTACCCCCGCCCCCCTTTGGCTGAATTCCATGCCGAATGATAGAGGCCACCCAAAAAGACCACTAGCTCGGCATGGAAATCTTAACGCCGATACCAATCAGCGCCGTATCACTAAGCAAGCCCTTAAGCCATGCTGTCTCAATCTTAAACTTATCCAAATCATGATGATGCTTACAAAGCGGTTGCCAATTATGGCGCTGCCAAAACAAAACCATATCACCCTTGTGTGGCTTGATATGATCAACCACCGTCGCCTCAACAACCTTGCCAATCCGCTCACAAAATACACAAAGCGGATGCTTAGCAAGGAAGCCAASSCGCGTCTTCTGCCATCGACCACCATAACCACGCTTAGCCGATGACCCACGTCGATCATCATACCGCTTACTCGCCGCCGTCTGYYTCTTACCAAGCTTAGCCAGATCAAYATCAGGCGTTGCACACAACCGATGATGAACATGACCACGCACAAAATGCGGRCAACCACGCTTCTTACATCGCGTCGGCGCTGCATCCATATCCATTCACCATTAAATTAAACTGAGATTTACAAAGCYGGCCGCATAACAGYGACCAGCTTWAAAATATCAATCACAYCCAATCAAGCATACAATCGTCGAAACTCTTTCACATCAACGTCACATGCCGTCACAGCCATAGWACCAAATACCTTATTGCCAATGAACACAGCRCCCGAYRCACAGSYMRCAAACATCATCAAYGCAAAGTCMGATAGCGTTCGACCACACAACARCGCAAACGTCTTAACCGAGAATAGCGGCTCAAGCACCACCGATAATACAATCACCATTGCTGTATGCATAAATGAAAGCAGCCCCATAATCGCACCACCAAACAATCTATAAWAATTMCGTTTCATMTTCAYTCCTTCGCTCATTAAAGTTACTTCGTCTCATCAAATTCAAGACCAAAAAAAAGAGCGCTGCCAAATCGGTAACACTCCTATAATTTTCGTTTCACCCTGTGTCGGGCGGTTGTCTCGCTTGCCAACAAAAGTCAATCAAAATGGCACAATTGTCAATCATAAGAATTTCAAAATCCCTATCAAACAATAATAAATCGTTCTAAATCAGATAGTTGCTTTGTTAACAACTTTAGCGATTTCATCCAATCGTCAAACATAGGCTTAAAATAATCTCGGTCAGCGTCGGTAAAAGCCGGCGCAATGTGGCAAACCTTCAACCTAATCCGCTTGCCGTTTTCATCACGACCGTAACTCACAATCTTGCGTTTACCAAACTTATCATACATCACTGGCATCGGTCTGCCCTTCGCGTTCACATGCCGCCATGTTTGCCGAATCCGATATGGCTTGTCGCCATTGCGAGCACAATCCAACACCAAGCGCTTAGCATCAACACCAAGCCCCTGAACCGCAAACCCAACCCGCATAGCGTCATACGGCATCCGGTCACTGCTAACACCGCCACCACCATCAACCCGACCACCAATCTCACATTGCGCAATCAACGCCCCAAGCTGGCTCTTCATGCCGCCTACGCCGTCATGCTCCGCGTCAATCCATTCCATAACCCGCTCATCCCGAATAGCCCAAATCAACAAATCACTCATCGTTATTTCAACCAGCTCAGCACCACCAGCAACCAAACCAAGCCCATCATTCAAAACATTCACACCAACAGATTTCATAATTTCATCACCCGATCATTAAAAAACAAAACTCAAGCATTCCAGCTTGTAACCATTGCCAACACTTATGCCGCATCATCCGCTTGCTCAGCCTCAAATGCCGTCATCAGTTGCGCAAAGCCACTCTTGCAAATCACTTCGTCAACATCAGCATGCGAATAATCATCTGGCGATATTTCCATTTCACAAATCGCTCTATCTGCCAACGCGGTAAACCAGTTAATCAATCCCAATCCCTCCGCTCTTGCCCGAATGGTCGACATTGCGATATATTTATCAACCATCGGCCAATGGTTCGGTTGCGGAAACCTGTGCCGTGCAGCTCGAGCCGCAGCAGCTTCACGACTAGCCAAATTAATTTCAATAAATTCGGCCTCGTCAAAATTCTGTCTAAATTGAATTTTCCGATTTTCAAAATAAACAATTCGGTTAGTCGCAAAATCCAACTCAACGCCTCGTGCGCTATTAACTGGTATATTAACTGGTATATTAGTGTGAACCTCTTTCACCGCCTTTTGGTCGTTAGGTTCACCACCTTCTGGAACGAGGTTCACCGCCTTTGGAACGAGGTTCACCGCCTTTTTGGAACGAGGTTCACCACCTTTTTGCTCAATTTCACCTGTTTTGGAACGAGGTTCACCACCTTTTTCATCAGGATAAACCGCAAAATATTCGTTTCTCGCCCATTTTTGACCACCAAAACCATGCTTTTTCACCCTCAAAAAACCTGCTTCACGCGCTTTTTGAAGGTGCGTAATTACACTTTTGGGCGATAATTTAGTGTCTTCTGCTATCGTTTTGATAGTCGGATATGCACCCGTCCCCATATCGTTAATGTAGCAAGAAATCACCAACAAAACATGCGCCGTGGTCGACTGTAATTCAGGGCATTGATTGATAGCCTTGCGCCAACTCCAAATGTTGTCACCCATTGCCCTACCCCGTATTCACGTTAAACATCTTGTCAATATCAGGCATTGTAAACCCGTCAGGATATTCCAAAACGCATATATTGGTAACAAACGGCTCAGAAGCATCGCGGCGTATCACCTGTAAAAAACCCGTTTCCCCCGCCTGATCGAGCGCCACACTCGCGTCATAAAGCCCCAAACTCGTCATTTTAGCCAAATCATGCGCCGAAACGCGGCACTCCCAAACGTCCGGGCTCAAACTCTTTTCCGCAAAATGCCCCACCACATGCATCACAAGCTTAACATTCGCCGTAATATCCCGTTGCAAGCAAATAACTCGCCGCCAATCTATTGTATTTTAACCATTATCTCATTCCATATACCGCCCAAATTTAGGCAACAAAAACCAATGCCATAAAAAACAGGCACAAAAAAACGCAAAACTTACTTAAATATTCACTAAATCAGAGCAATGAAATCATGGCCACGTCATACTGTTGCCTCCACTTGTGAGATCAAGTTGAATCGTGTACTGATAAAAGTTGCAACAATCGGGGCAAACTTATGACTAAAAATAAAATCAATTGGCCGACACCCGAAGAAGATGAAGAACAATACAAGACTTCCTTGCCTCAGATAAACGATGGTAAAATCAGCAAAACAGACAGGATTCTTTTGTTTTTGTTTGCCGTCACAATCATCATTTGCGCAGGTTTGTTTTATTGGATTGTGGGAGCATGGACATGCGGTATAAGTAACATCGGCTTCCTCGATTGCATACACGGGGTTCTTACACAAATGTTCTTTCACGGTCTCGAAAGCACAGTCACTGTTTTTTTTACTCTGCTCCCTATTCCAGTATCTATCATTTGCCTTTATAAGGCAATAAAGGGGTAAGATCATACCAGCCCCCGCAATTCTGCAAGCGCTTGAACATGGAGTTTAAGCCGCTTAAATTCTTCACTAATGTTAGATGTTTGGCACATTATCGCCCGGCTAAAACTATCCCCACGGGCGCTTATTGTCGCCTCTAAGATGATTTCTAGCGCAATCAACTGATCACTCAGCAAAATGGAATAAAGGTGCACATCGCAGATTAAATCATGCTCACGCGCACTCGTGCTATTAGATACTATGGTGCAATCCATTATATCAACCTTGGCTTTGAGGCCGCACCATATTCTACTAAAAATATTGGTGAGGCGATTACAAGTTAGTAGACCGATTCCAAGGATACGGCGCACAAAAGTGCCTCGTAACCGCCCCATAGATACACTCAGGCGAGTGCATAAAAAAACACGCGTTAAAATAAGCGTGTTGAGCGCTTGGAAATTCGAGCTACTAAACTCGGCACAGCTATTGCCGTGCAACGCCACATTGCGCTCAAACATCTGATTTGTCAATAAGCAAGAACTCAAACCACAACCCTCCCTTGTAATCCACCTAAGAATCGCTCATAAAGCGCTTAAAAACCCTAAAACCAAAAACCTTATCGACAACACTAATTTGAAAGAAATTCCCGAGGATGAATTGGAAGCATGGGAAAAAGCCCCAGCCCCCAAATGGGGACGGCCTTATTTTGATCAAGGCGATACAATTGAGTTGATTATTCCGATGACGCATTAGAAACACCCCCCCGATATATCGTATTATGATCAGGGTCCTCACTCATAAGTTTATAATCAAATTTCTTATATGATCTAACTTCAATTGGTGTCAGCCAGCGGTCACACCCATCTATATAATAGAATTGCTTTTCGTTCTGTTGCGCTTCAAAAGCCTCAGTCAACCGCCCCACAGCAATGTCAAAAAATTTCCGGTTATGCTCAATCCCAACAAACCGCCGCCCCAACTGCACACAGGCAACGCCCGTGCTACCAGTCCCCATATAAGGGTCAATAACCAACTGCCCCCGGTGGCTAGCATTCCTAACAATCTTGCACATCAGGTCGATTGGCTTCACCGTTGGGTGGTCAAATTCACTCTTGCCATTAGCCGATGTAAAAACCTTTTTCATATCACCAAGCGGCCGGTTTTTCATCCGAAACCCCTCGCGCCATCCATGCCGAAAATATTCAACATGGCTCTGGTATGCCCCATTGCACATGGGCGAAGCATTGGTCTTGTCCCAAAAATTCAAACTATTCCGAAAGAAATGCCCATGATTAAAAAACGCACTTATCGTCGCTTCCTGCTGCCAGTTAAAAAAACAAACCAGCGATAAACAACCAAGCTTCATGGCATAATGGTAAACCTCAATGTCAAAATGCCCATCAAGCCCCGCCGCCGTAATGTCCTCAAGGTTAGACCGCTCAGCCCTAAATTTGCCCCCACCAGATGTATTCATCTTGTAAGGGTGGTCAGCAATCAAAGTATCAATCGGCGGCTTTACGCTGCGCATAACCTCCAAATTGTCACCAAAATAAAGGTCAATATCATTGCCAATTTTCACATGTTCAAAAGTCATCACATATTCCCCGTACCATACTGGCTATCCCGCATACCACTCACCGCCGCCAGCGCTTGCGCACTCGCCACAGGCATCGCATACCACTCAACCAGCTCAATAAATTCATCCTTATTATCCGGGCAAATTGTTTTCGGCATAGGCACACACTGCCCGCCATCCACATCCCAATGGTGGTAATATTCACTAGTGCTTTTCGGGTGGCGCATTACCACTTTTACCCCATCGCTCAACAGGCCAATAAAATCCCGCCCGTCAACCGGCGCACTATGCGCGGGCTGCGCGGCACAATGGTCAGCGTTAATCACCGCAATACTCGTCCGGTCACCGCGCCCCAAATCAACACCCACAACCGGCCGCACCACACAATCCGCCGCAATCACCAATTGCCGACCTTTGCCAGCTTTAAACTCTATTTTCCAGCCCACAGCTTTTAACCGAGCATTCACTCTCACGCACAAATTGCCAACGTCATTTTCTGACTTGCCATCACCGCCAGCGCGGCCATAAAGCTTAATCAACAATTCATCATATTTCCAATAACGCGCCAAATCGGCGATAAATATTTCGACCAAATCAGCGCCCATATTCGTAAACTCAACCCGCAAATCGCCAACGTCCAAATAATTCTTCGCCCAACACCAATAATAATCACGCATAATCATGCCGCCACCCCGCACTCAATCCAAAAGTGGCGCTTGCCCTGCATAATTTCCCAGCCAAACCCAGCAAATACCTTGTTAATTTTAACAATCATGCCCGCAATTTGCCGGCTACCAGCAATGCAAAATGCCTTTTTAGGGTAAAGCAGATTAAACAAATCAATATTGCTAATCCGCCCCTCCGCAAT
>NVQL02000055.1 GCA_002400495.2 Alphaproteobacteria bacterium
CTGCTAACTCAGCTTAATGAGCTTGCCTTGGGTGCCGAATTCACCTCCGACCAGCGGCTGAGTGGCTTAGCTAGAGAGCGGAGCGAACGCACGCAGTGCTAAACATAAAGTCTAAACATAAAATTCAAACATAAGTGTAAAAGTACACTTTTTTATTTCACATATAGTTTTTGTTAACTATGGTAAGCTTTTTTTAGTAAACTCGGGCTATTATGAAAAAAAATGAATTTATAGCTAACAAAATGTGAAAACACTATGAGTAAAAAAAGGTTCGGATTAGAATCTATCGGGTATATTTCGCATAAATATGCCAAAATCACACTTACAATAATTGCCGTAATCACTATTTTTATGTGGTTTGGGCAAAGTAAAATTGTGTTCAATTCAAATGTAACCGACCTTTTTAAGGACGACAGCCCCCAATATCATTTATTTGAAAAAGTGAATGATTTATTTTCTGGCAGTGATGATGAATTTTTGCTGACCATTTCAGGCGAAAATCTACTAACTGTTGAAAATATAGGCAAATTAAATAATTTTCAAC
Source organism: Alphaproteobacteria bacterium (assembly GCA_002400495.2). Lineage (GTDB taxonomy): Bacteria > Pseudomonadota > Alphaproteobacteria > Rhizobiales > OSC116 > OCS116. The sequence continues at coordinate 545 of NVQL02000055.1, forward strand.
TTGAGTTAGAGTTTAGTGATGATGTAGAATCTGTTCTATCACCATTCTCAACGCGCGATTTTCCCGATGAAACCGGCTCAATAGGGCCATTATTCCCTGCCGAAATCACCACCGACAATGTTGAACAAATTTTAACTCATGCCCAAAGCCATCCTTTGGTTGGTGGCAAATTATTATCGGCCGATAACCAACTCATATTATTTGTCATCACCACCAAAAAGCAACAGGTCGACATCAAACAAGGTGAAGGCAGGGGGCTTGCCGAGCGCGATGCTCAATTGGCCTTGCGCACCAGATTACTAGATTTGGCCAAAGCCGAAATTGCCGATGACACATTGGCTTTTGAAATGTCGGGTTTAAGTATTTTCAAAGCCGAGATCATCGGCTATATGCTTTATGACCAACTCGTCTTCACCGTTTTTGGTGTTTTATTTGGCTTCATCATTTCTTGGATTTATTTCAGGAAGATGAAATTTGTCGTCCTCGCAGGCTTGCCAACATTGGTCGCCATGACCACCATGCGTGGCATGTTTGGCTGGTTTGAGATCGAGTTGGATGTATTGTCCAACATTGCGCCCATCCTCATCATGGTCATTTCCTTCTGCGACAGCGTGCATTTGGCCTATGGCATTAGGCGGCGGCTCGAACAAGGCTATAACCGCGATGATGCGATTAAACTCACCGTTAGGCATATTGGCCCCGCCTGTGTGTTAACTTCGCTCACCACGGGCATCGCCATGGTGTCTTTGTTGGCAGCAGGTCATCCAATCATCAGTAAATTTGGCTTCATATGCACGTTCGGTACTGGCTTTGCATTTGTCATCACACTCACGCTCATCCCCGCTTTGGCTAGGATTATTCTGCCTGAAAAAATGGAAATGCACAATTTGGTAACGGGCGCTGAGCCTGGCTATAAGCATCCATTAAGTCATCGTGTATTAGATGGCTATACTGAATTTTGCAAAACAATATTCATGAAATGGCCATTGCGTGTCTCAGTTCTTGCTTTGGTATTAGTGGCATTGCTGTCTTATTTCTACCTACAAAACGAACCTCGTTATCGTTATGTCGATAATTTGCCACAAAATAATCAAGCATTCATTGGCGTCAGTAAAATTGAAGAAAAATTATCTGGCACCAATGAAATACGCATTTTCATAGAATTTGATGCCGACTATAATCTGCGCAGCGAAGCTACATTCGAGCTCTATAAACGCATCGAAGCCGAGCTTGCCAAAACCAGCTTCGTCAAAAGCACTTTCTCTATGGCAACCGTGCGCGATTATGTGCAAAAAAATAGTGCCGATAAATCTGTCGAGCAATTTTTCAACTTCATCGATCAAAATGCCGGTGCTGCGGATGGATTACTGCTAGAAGATAGCAAACAAAGCTTGGTAATCGGCCTGTTGCCCGATACTGACGCGTCGGCTCTGTTGCCCGAATTGCGCATTTTGGAGCAAAAATTGGCGGTCATCGACCAAGAATTCACCTCGGCCAAACTCCATGTTACGGGTATACTGCCGTTAAGCGCACAAGCCAGCTACACCATGATTGATATGCTCAATTATTCATTGCTATTTGCCATTCTGGGCGGCGTGCTCATCGTCACCATCTCATTCCGCAGCATTTATACGGGTATATTTGCGCTGATTGCCAACGTCATTCCCATCGGTCTAGCAGGGCTTTACCTGTATATATTTGATGAGGGCTTGCAATTCACCTCAGTCGTGGCCTTCACCATTGGTTTTGGCATCGCGGTCGACAACACCATCCATGTGGTGCATCGATATAACCGTGCCGTCAATGATGGCTTAAGCATCGAGGATGCATTGCGCAAAACCATGGATAGCGTCACTTCGGTTTTGGTCGTCACCTCATTGGTTTTAGGCGGCGGCATCGGTATTGTGATGATAAGCGAAATGCCGCTCATTAAGCTATATGGTGCCTTATTGACCATGCTGGTTTTTGCCGCATTATTGACTGATACCTTATTATTGCCATCTGCAATGCGCCTTTTCTACAATCATAAGCAAAAAAAAAAGAGTCTTAATTCAAGAAACTCCAAAGCAACAACCGCAAAAAATAGCAAGCTAGTAAATGAGTTTGATTTAAAATATTATTTCAAAAAGTATTTACTTAACTAGCTTCACATTCAGCGCCGCGATGCCAATTAATATAAATTGCATAATTACGGTTTTTCTTCGCCCCGTTTTAGCGGTTATTTCGTTGTCGCCATTGAAAAGGCTCTAAAAAACTGCCTTTCCATATGCCCAGCTTTTGCTTTTTCGCATATGCTTGCTCATTAACATAGCGCTTTGAATAATAAACATAAGCAATTGCCCAGCCGTTTTTCACCTGCCACGCGTTTAAATCTAAATATTCACCATCTTTCATGGTCAAATAACAGGTGGCAAGCAAACGTTCATATCCGTCTTTTTCATCACCCATGCAGCTAACTTCACCACCATCAATACGCTGTTGTAAAGCCTGTTTGGCGGCTTCGCCGCATTGCCAATCTTGCTGATTTTTGCGGCATTCTTGTGCCAATTCAGGGCTGTCAATGCCAGAAAGCCGCACCCGCATGGCTTCGCCCTCCAGTTGCAAACTATCGCCATCGCTTGCCTGCACTTTGCCAACAAATTTAAACCGCGCAACTGGCAATTCTTCCACCAACTCAATTTGCGCGTTAAGCACTGTAGAGGGCGTAAATTGATTGTCATGGCTGGCATCCATATACAAAGAATAAAGCCCAGCAAATATAACCGCAACCGCGGCGATGATGATTTTCTTATACATAATCTATAAGATTTGCAATTTGAGTCTGATTTGTAAATGTTTCTTTAATTTATTTTGGTTAATTTTATAACTAACTGCAAGTTTTTATTAACTAAACAGCCCCTAAACAGTTAAAAATGGTTAATCTATATGAGATCTGCTCCCAAACGTGTTTTTCGCATTGAACGCAACAATCCCCTTAGCATAATGCCAGAGGTGATTCCCGCCACTGATGAAGAAGCGAGGCATATTGAAATATTGGCGGCGATCGCTGATTTAAAGAAAAGCGGCATAAGCATATCGGGTTCAGGAGACGCGGCACCCGCTCAAACAGAAAGCCAATTTCTAATAGACTTCAAAAAAGAATTAGCCGATGCGCGTCAACTGCGTGAAGAGCTAAATGAAATTTCTCAATCCATTTCTGAAACCAAACGCGAGATCGCCACTCTACATCACACCAATTTTGGTGACAACACAGATGTGCAAGTGGCCGATGAATTGGACGCAGTGGTGATGGCAACAGAACATGCAACCGACGCCATTTTGACCGCAGCAGAAAATGTAGATGCCAATGCACGTGATCTAGCGGCGCGTTTATCAGGCACAGAACATGAAGATATGATCTTGGACATTCAAGACCAAACCATTAAGATTTTTGAAGCTTGTAACTTCCAAGATTTAACCGGTCAACGGGTACAAAAGGTGCTTGAAACCATGAAATTCATCGAAGGCCACATTGATAAGATGATCACCATTTGGGGTGGCTTGGATAATTTCTTAGATATTTCACCAGACAGCCTGAATAAGAAAACGGGCGATGATGCCTTACTTAGTGGCCCTGGCCTTGATGAAGATGGCGCGATTAGATCATCACAAGATGACATTGACTCACTATTTGGTTAATTATTTTCATATAAGTATATTCAAAGTAATAAAACCTCAATCTTCACCGATTGGGGTTTTTTATTGCGTCATATACGAGATAGTCTAAGCTTTAAGCTGAGGGCAGGGCATTTCATGCGTGACGTTTTAAAAATCAAGGGGTTTATCGCCTTCATTTGGGTGGCATTCATCAATTCATTCGTAGACCTTGGCCATAAAATCCTCATTCAAAACACCCTGCTCAAAGCCTATGAAGGCTCGCAACAAGTCATCCTCATTGCCATTGTCAACGCATTGATTTTATTACCATTCATTATGTTATTCACCCCAGCAGGCCATATATCTGATCGATTTTCCAAAGTCAAAGTCATGCGTTGGGCAGCACGCTTGGCGGTGTTGCTCTCTTTAATCATCACATTTTTCTACTATATGGGCTGGTTTTACGCGGCCTTTGGCCTAACCTTTGCATTGGCTGTGCAAAGCGCGCTTTATTCACCAGCCAAATATGGTTATATTCGCGATTTATTGGGCGCTGACAATCTATCCGAAGGCAATGGCTGGGTGCAATCCGTCACCATGGTCGCCATTTTAAGCGGCATGGCTATTTTTTCTCTCTTGTTTGAAACCTTGCTCAGCAACACCAATGTCGATTTAAACAATCCAGCAGACATATTACAAACCTTTGCCCCCCTAGGAGGCTTGCTAATCGTCAGCTCATTAATTGAAGTTTATCTAACCCAGAAATTACCAATTGTAAAAACGGCCTTTCCTAGCCATAAATTCCAATGGAAGGCCTACTTCGCCGCCAAATTAGTCACTAACGATATCAAAGCCTTATTTGCCAACAAACCAATCATTCGCGCCATTTTTGCCATTGCAGGTTTCTGGACCATCAGCCAAGTCCTATTGGCGGTTTACCCCTCTTATATCGAAACTCTAACAGGCCAAAGCAATGTATTCATCATTCAAGCGACCATGGCATTAGCAGGCATTGGCATCATGACAGGCTCATTTGTTGCAGGGCGTATGTCGTCTCATTATATTAATTTGGCGTTGGTGCCGATCGGCGCTGTTGGCGTGGCCATCAGCTTGTTTGTATTGCTGAGTGTTGAAACTATTTTCTGGTCAGCCCCCGTATTTTTTGCCATCGGCCTGTTTGGCGCATTGATGATAATACCGCTTAACGCCTTGGTGCAGTTTAACGCGCCCAAAGACCAGTTAGGCACTATATTGGCAGGCAGCAATCTGGTGCAAAAAATCTGCATGCTTTCTGGCTTAGTCCTCACAGTATTATTTGCTTATTATAGCTATGACGAAAAATGGTTACTCACTGCTTTGGCCATTCTAGGCCTTTTAGGCGCGCTGCAAACCATCCTCACTTTGCCGCATTTATTTGTGCGCGCCGTGTTTGCAGGCATCATTAGGCGTAAATATAAATTGCTGGTGCAAGGCTATGAGAATATTTTAGATGAGCAGCGCGATACCACCAAAGGCATGTTATTGCTCGGCAATCACATTAGTTGGATCGATTGGGCTCTGGTGCAATTGGCCTTTCCGCGCCGCATTCGTTTTGTCATGGAACGCTCTTATTTCGAAAAATGGTATTTAAAATGGTTCCTAAATTTCATGGGCTGCATCCCCATTTCCTCAGGCACCAGCAAAAAATCATTAGACCTCATCCGTCAGCATTTGCAAAATGGCCAAATAGTCTGCCTATTCCCCGAAGGCGCGATTAGTTATACAGGCCAATTGGGCGAATTTAAACGCGGTTTCGAACAAGCGGTTAAAGGCACTGACGCGGTAATCGTACCATTTTATTTACGCGGCCTATGGGGCAGTAAATTTTCAAAATCATCAAGTAAATTGCGCGAGGTCACCAGCCGTGGCGGCATGCGGCGCGATGTGATTGTGTCCTTTGGCTCCCCCATGCAAGCCGATAGCACCGCCAGCGATGTGAAGCAAAAAGTGTTCGAACTCTCTATCCAAACCTGGACAAGCTATACAGACGGCATGCAAAATCTAGCTTATGCGTTTGTCGATACCTGCAAAAGTCGCAACAATAGCTGGGCAATTACCGATTCCACAGCCGAGCCAATAAGCCGCAAAAAACTGCTGACAGGCGCATTGTTATTTCGCGATTATATCAGCCCGACGCGCGGCCAAAATATCGGCCTGTTAGTGCCGACCACCACAGCAGGAGCAATCACCAATATGGCGGCTTTAATGGCCGGCAAAACTCTGGTCAATCTAAATTACAGCGCGCCGATAGACGCGTTGCAAAGCGCTGTTGAGCAAGCTGGCATTAAAACCATTGTCACCTCCACTCAATTTGTAAAAAAACTGGCGGGCAGGGGGCTAGATGTCGAGCCATTATTTAAAGACAGACAAGTGCTTTACCTAGAAGATATACGCGATGAAATATCAACATTTAAGCGCCTAATCACTTTGCTCAAAGTGGTATTAATGTCCAAATCCATGATAAAATCACTTTATTGCGCCGATAGAAAAATAGATGACACGGCGGCCATTTTATTCTCATCTGGCAGCGAAGGCGCGCCCAAAGGCGTGATGCTCAGCCATCGTAATTTCATGTCCAACCTCAAGCAAATTGCCGATGTTTTAAACATGCGCGATAGCGATGTGATGATGGCCTCTTTGCCGCTTTTCCATGCTTTCGGCCTCACCGTCACTTGCCTTCTTCCACTTATTGAAGGCGTGCCAGTAGTCTGCCACCCCGACCCAACTGATGCCGTCGGCGTTGGCAAAGCCGTAGCCCGTTATCGAGCCACCGTGCTATGTGCCACCGCCACATTTTTGCGGCTCTACAGCCGCAACCGCCGCCTATTGCCCATTATGTTCGAAAGCCTGCGCCTCACCGTAGCGGGTGCCGAAAAGCTCCCCCATGCCACGCGTGAATTGTTCGAAAACCGCTTTCACAAAACCCTGCTCGAAGGCTATGGCTGTACCGAAACCACGCCCGTTGCCTCCTGCAACATCCCCAATTATCTAGACACCACCTATTGGACGGTGCAACAAGGCAATAAATTAGGCACTGTCGGCATGGCCCTACCAGGCACAACCTTTAGAATTGTCGACCCTGACACAATGCAAACCTTGCCAGTAGGTGAGGCGGGTTTGATACTCATTGGCGGTGCACAAATTATGAAGGGCTATCTCAATGCGCCCGAAAAAACTGCCGAAGTGATTGTCGAACTAGATGGCATTCGTTTTTACAAAACTGGCGACAAAGGCCAGCTAGATGAAGATGGTTTTTTGACCATTGTCGACCGCTATTCACGTTTTGCCAAATTAGGCGGCGAAATGGTCAGCTTGGCCGATTTAGAACAACGGGTGAGGGACGCGCTCAACATCCAAGAAACTCCACTCATCGCCACCTCTTTGCCCGACGAGCGCAAGGGCGAAAAACTAATATTACTGCTCGAAGGCAATTTCGATCAAGACGATGTAAAAAATAAAATCATGGCCTCTAGCATTCCGCCCCTAATGCGCCCCGCACATATATTTATAGTCAATGCCGTACCAATATTAGGCAGCGGCAAGCAAGATTTCGCCAACGCCCGAAAAATGGCCAAACAACTGATTGATGACCAAGCCTCCAAGTGATGCTATACAGATAAGCAAGTATTAGTTTAATGAGGAATGAACGATGTCAGTAGAAATTTGGTTCACTTACCTGGCAACAGTCTTGGCATTAATGAGCACCCCAGGGCCAAGCCAATTGCTCATGCTATCAAATAGTGCAACACATGGTTTTAAGGCTTCATTAGCGACAATAATGGGCGATTTGAGCGCCAACATATTACAAATGTTGGCAGCTGGTTTTGGGCTCTCAGCACTAATCGCCGCATCCAGTAATGCACTAAATGTCATTAAATGGTTCGGAGTGATTTATCTGGTATATTTAGGTATACGTATGATCACACGAGCGCGTCCAATTGAAGCGAAAGCTAGCTCTGACAACGCACCAAGCGCGACATTTAAAAAATTATGGCTGCAAGGTTTTTTAACATCGGCCGCAAATCCAAAAGCCATCGTGTTTTTTGCTGCGTTATTCCCTCAATTCATTGTGGCTGAATATGCATTTGGGCTACAATTTATAGTTTTATCCGTCACTTATATCTTTCTAGATAGTATATTCTTATCTGCCTATGGTTTGGGTGCAGAGTGGATTGCCACTAAATTCAAGAGCACTGCCAGAGTGTGGATTGAACGCATCGGTGGTGGTTTTATGATTGGTGCGGCACTGCTTTTGGGTTTGAAAAGCCTAAAAGATAATTGATTAACGCTCACTAAACGCCAATTTAGCCGCCAACCCAGCAAACACAACTGCAAAGCTACGTTGGACGATCCGCATAATCTTGTCAGAGCTTAAAATATAATGCCGCATACTATGCGCAAATAGGCCATAAATCACAAACACCACAAAGGTTACACCCATAAATATAGCGCTTAATATGGCAAAATCTATCAATGGCGCAGCGGCATGAGCAGGAATAAATTGCGGCAAAAACGCCAAAAAGAATAAAGACAATTTCGGGTTGAAAATGTTGATTAAGAAGCCTTTAAATGCAGTATTCATACCGCTCATCACTCTGATTTTCTCGCTAAATTTCAACCCACCAGTTTGCTGCCACATGCCCCACGCCAAATAAAGTAGATAAGCCACGCCGATAAATTTAACCACCTGAAACACCAAAGCGCTGCTATGCATAATCGCCGCCAACCCCAAAACACTGGCAAGCAAAGCGGGCACAATGCCCATAGTGCAACCCAATGCCGCCCATATACTGGCGCGTGCGCCTTGCATCAAACCTGTCGAAAGCGTGTAAATTACCCCCGTACCAGGTATCAATACCACAATCAATGTGGTCAATAAATATTCAAAACTCATTTCAGCCCCCTTATTCTGGTGCATTCTCGCTAGAGAATCCCCCTTATTCTGGCGCATTCTCGCTAGAGAATATTGTGCTCACCCGACGGCTATTGCCAAAAAATTCAACCACTCCATCGCGCACCAATTCATATTTAGTGGCTTTGATGATCGGCACCAAATCAGCAACCCGTTCTAAATCATAACCCAAAGCAAATTTACGGCCAATATAACGCGCGTTAGAAGCGTTGCTATTGCGCACTTTTTCATGGTCTTCTAACATTTTATCGCGCTTGTCGATAAATTCTTCTTCGCTAATCGGGTTGTCAATCAAGTCTTGCAACGCCGTGTCAACAATCGCAATGGCTTGTTTTTCATTGGTTGGCTTGACCGAGAAACGAATAGAAAAACTCGAGTTTTGAACATTCTGCTCTTCTGGTTGGAAATTAACCCGCACCGAATAAGTCAAACCTTCTTCTTTACGCATAATGTCATAAATCCGCTTGGTCAATATCCGCGCCCCAATCACATTGGCGACATTATTCTCAAAGCTTTTATCATATTCATCAGTATGATATGACAGGCTAACCGATGATTGATCTTTAGGGTTATTGGTTGCGCGAATGTTAATATCGCGGTCAAATAATTTTATTTTCGCCACCGCATTTGTCACAGGTTCACTCGGAATGCTGGCAATATATTTTTCCAACAAACCGCGCACTTGAGCGTCATCAAAATCACCCGCAATCACAAAATGATACTGGCTTAAATCACTATAAAAATGCTCATAAACCTTTTGAATGTCAGCTTGCTGAGTGGCATCAATCTGCTCAGGTGTGATGTTAAAATATTCTAAGCCTTCTTCAAACAGGCCATTAATAACCAATTGCTGATATTGCCCATCTTCGGTGGTCAGCCATTTGGCATAACCTTCTGAGGTTGATTTTTGAACCGCTTCAAATTGTTGACTGTGAATTTTACCTTGGTAAAAACTCATATGCAGCAAGTTAAACACATCTTCTAAACTATCAACTTTTTCCAACCGCGCCCCAAACCCATGCACAACACCGCCCATAAATGGCCTAAACCGTGTGATGCGTTTTTTGCTCATATATTCGGCCAATTCATACTGCTCAAAGCCGCCAATGCCACTGGCGCTAATCACATTATTAGCAAAAATAGACGCCGTAAGCAGCTCAACGGGTAGCGACTGGCTACCACCTTTGGCAAACGCCCCAATGCTCACATGGCCTTCGTCTTTTTTGCGATGCAGCAAATAAGCATGCGCACCATTACTCAATGTCAGTTGCGTAATTTCAGAGGCATCAATGGTTTTTTCAGCAGTAATGCTACCAGCTGCCAGCGCAATCTCAGGCAATTCTTTCTGCACAATATCGGCATCATTTTGCACGGCAACTTCTATACTCTTGTCATTATAACTAGCCACCAATTGCGCGGCGGCTTCTTGGTTTTCATCACTCACCAATTCACGGCTAACCACAATCAAAGCCGCATCATTGCCCAATAATTTTTTCATATTCTCATTAATCGGCTCAAGCTTCGCCTCATCCAAAAACGCCCCAAGCTGTGCCTCTTCAGCATCTTCAGATAGATGAATAAAATCTTCTTCAATGTCGGCAATAAATTCATCAGCAATTTTAGCAGGGCGGCCATCTTTCTTAAACGGCGAATAAGGCTTGTCTTTACGCCGCTCAATAAAATCTAATTGATTTTCAAACTGCGCCTGGCTCAACCCATATTGGCGCAAACTAGCCAATTCTTTCAACGCAAATTCAATCGCTTCATTGCGTTCACCTTCTTTATGCCGAATGTAAATCTCGAGCAGCAAACGATGCTCATAATTACCAATGCCTGCGCCAATATACGGCACCAATTTACCCAATGCGTCATTTTTACGTTGTAAATGGCTGTCTATACCGCCCGATATAACGTCATAAGCAAGGGTTTTCTGGTAAGCTTCTGCATCCATCACTTCGCCTTCAAGGCTAGGCAATGGCAGCATCAATGTCACGCCATTGCTAGTGCTGTCATCGGCAGTGGCAAAATGTATGCCCTCTGGCAATTTATAAACGGGCTCAGCCTGCTTAACCGCAGGCTTAGTTTTAATTTCACTAAATTGCTCAATAATCTGTTGTTCTAATTTTTTGGCATCAATCTGCCCCGTGACAATAAAATGCATATGTTGCGGCTGATACCAAGTGGCCATAAACTCATACACACTATCGCGCGTCGCCGCATTCAAAACTTCCTTAGTGCCAATCGGTTTTTTGTCATCCAAATATTGCCCATTGTCATAAATTTCGAGCATTTTATCATCAATGCCACCTTCTTTAGAAGCCCGCAAACGCAGCTCTTCAAGCACAATTTTACGCTCAAGCTCAAAATCAGATGAGGTAATAAACATACCATCAGCAAAATCGCGGAATAATTGAAGGTTTTTCACCATCCGCTCATCAGTCGGATTGCGGTCATTCACATAATATACTGTGCGGTTATAAGTGGTATAAGCATTGGTATGCAGGCCAAGATTCTCCAAAAAGTCATTTTTTTGCTTATGAGTAAAATAGCGGCTATCGCGAAAACCCAAATGCTCAACCAAATGCGCATAACCTTTTTGCTCATCATTCTCGTCCAACGAGCCAATCTGCACATAAAGCCGCAAACTAATTTCTTCATCATGGTCATCTTTTTGCTCATCATTGGAAGTATATAAATGATAAGTCAGACCATTATCCAACACGCCGGTAATAATTTCAGGGTCAGAAACCAACGCTGGCGCAGCTTGCGCTGTCGAGTAAGAAATGAGAAAAATAATCGGTAATAATTTTTTGAAAAATAACATAAAGCCCTCAAGATAAATATAGTGGCAAGCTAAAAGCCAATAAGGGCAATTATGAGGCAAATCACATCAAATACCAATCACTTAATGTTGAGATGTAATTTTTTTATATATGGCACTGCGTGCGTTCGCTCCACACTTTTATACTTGGCACTGCGTGCGTTCGCTCCGCTCTTTTATTCTTGCACTGCGTGCGTTCGCTCCGCTCTCTTGCCACGCCTAACGGCGACGCGCAGTCGCGCTTGCCTCACACTACGTGTTCGGACTTATTTCCCATGAAAAGCACAATGAGCAAACAATTTAGCACCTATATTCGGAGTTTCGCCAAACTCTAGCTCACTAAGCGTAATGCGGTTAGGTTGGGTGGTGTATCAACCGCTGATCAGCGGCTGAGTGGCTTAAGCTAGAGAGCGGAGCGAACGCACGCAGTGCCAAACATAAAGTCTCACAAAAAAAAGGATGCACAGCAAAAACTGTACATCCTTCTTCTAACCTTCAGATTGTAACAGCTAAAGGAAGTCGTTAAAGCAGCAGATTACATCATGCCGCCCATGCCGCCCATGCCGCCCATATCAGGCATGCCACCGCCAGCAGCGCCAGCAGGTGCAGGAGCATCAGCAATCATCGCTTCTGTAGTGATCATCAAACCAGCAATAGATGCAGCGTCTGTTAGCGCAGTTTTAACCACTTTAGTCGGGTCAATAATGCCTTCAGCCACCATGTCTACATATTCTTCGGTTTGTGCGTTAAAGCCCAATTTACCGTTTGATTCAAGGATTTTGTTGACCACAACACTACCTTCAACACCAGCGTTTTCGCAAATTTGGCGAATAGGCGCTTGAATGGCATGCAAGATGATTTTGATGCCAGCTTGAATGTCAGCATTGTCATTACTAATCGCTTCAACAGCTTTAGTTGCTTTGAGCAATGCAGTGCCACCGCCAGAAACGATGCCTTCTTGCACAGCAGCGCGTGTCGCGTTAAGAGCGTCATCAACACGGTCTTTACGTTCTTTCACTTCAACTTCTGTTGCGCCGCCAACTTTAAGTACAGCCACACCACCAGCTAATTTAGCAAGGCGTTCCTGTAATTTTTCACGGTCATAATCAGATGTAGTTTCTTCGATTTGCGCTTTAATTTGGCCAACACGAGCTTTCACAGCTTTATTTCCACCAACACCATCAACAATCACAGTTTCATCTTTAGTGATGTTAATGCGTTTGGCTGATCCTAGACCATCCAATGTGAACGTTTCAAGTGAAACGCCAGTTTCTTCAGAAACCAATGTACCACCAGTAAGAATAGCAATGTCTTCTAGCATAGCTTTACGACGGTCACCAAAACCAGGCGCTTTAACAGCAGCGATTTTAAGACCACCACGTAGCTTGTTAACAACAAGAGTGGCAAGTGCTTCACCTTCAATGTCTTCAGCAATGATCAACAAAGGACGGCCAGATTGAACAACTTGCTCAAGAATTGGCAACATAGGTTGTAGGTTGGTCAATTTCTTTTCGTGCAACAAAATATATGGTTCTTCAAGATCAACCGTCATTTTTTCTGAATTTGTCACAAAATATGGAGACAGATAACCACGGTCAAACTGCATACCTTCAACCACTGTAAGTTCAGAATCAAGACCTTTAGCTTCTTCAACTGTGATCACGCCTTCATTGCCAACTTTTTCCATTGCTTCAGCAATCATCGTGCCGATGGCAGCTTCGCCATTGGCAGAAATCGTACCAACTTGGGCAACTTCTTCGTTAGATTTAACGGTTTTGCTTTGCTTCTCTAGATCAGCAATCACCGCTTTAGTGGCAAGTTCAATGCCGCGTTTCAAATCCATTGGGTTCATGCCAGCCGCTACAGCTTTTGTGCCTTCACGCACAATGGCTTGCGCCAATACTGTTGCAGTTGTTGTGCCGTCACCAGCTTCGTCATTGGTTTTAGAGGCAACTTCACGAATGAGCTGAGCGCCCATATCTTCAAACTTATCTTCAAGTTCAATTTCACGTGCAACTGTTACACCATCTTTGGTTGTGCGCGGTGCGCCAAAACCTTTTGCAATTACAACATTACGGCCTTTAGGGCCCAATGTTACTTTTACAGCATTTGCTAAAATGTCCACACCAGCAAGCATTTTCACGCGGGCTTCTGAGCCGAATTTTACTTCTTTAGCCATTTTTGTCTCCAATATTAAATTAGTTATTTATATGTATATGACGAGCTTATTCTACGATGCCAAGAATATCGGCTTCTTTCATAATCATCAGCTCTTCGCCATCGACTTTAATTTCAGTGCCAGACCATTTACCAAACAACACAGTGTCACCAGCTTTAACTTCAAGCGCAATCAAAGCACCTTCGGCATTGCGTGTGCCATTGCCAACAGATACAACGGTGCCTTGCGAAGGCTTGTCTTGTGCTGAATCAACAATGATAAGGCCAGAGGCAGTTTTTGTTTCTGCTTCATCAGTGCGTACCAAAACGCGGTCTTGTAACGGACGTAATGCCATATTAGTCTCTCCATTAATTATTATTCGTTTCACTAGCACTCACTTGGTAGGAGTGCTAACACTGTTAGATAAATAGGGTTGGCTTAGGCAAGAGTCAAGCGTGCGGCTGATAATATCGATAAATTGTCCGTAATAAGTACGAATTACCCAAAAATATGGTTAACAAATCAATAATCATGACTTATGGTAAAGGGTGAATCAGTTTAGTTCGAGGCTTTGAATATGCGTTTACGAGAGATATCCTATTGGGGTACCATTTCCATATTTGTAATTGTGTTGGTCATTGCAGGAAGCATAGCCACCACTGCAAGCATTTTGCTGGGCTTAAGCCTTGCCGAAAACATAATGTCAATTGCACTTATGGTTTTAGTTTTGCTAGTTGTACATATTGTATTTATGCTCAGCATTAAAACCGGTCGCAATGGCGAAGCCACGCTCGATCAGAAAATAAACTACATCGCTTCCGAGCTTACGGCATTGCGTAAGCAACAAGCCCATCTGCGCCAACATTTTGATCACGAATTGCAACATATGCATGGCTTGCAAAAAACCACCGATGATAGCCTGTCCAAAATGGCGCAAAGCATTGAAACGGGCATTGCAAATCTACTCAACGAAACCCAAAATATATCTTCAACGTCAAGCCCGCTAACTTTTGCGCAAATTAAAATCCAACAACAAAGCCTGTTTGATGTTGATGTGATTGATGGCGATCTTGAAATGGTTGATAAGCCAATGAGTAAGCAAGATATCGAAGATAACAGTTTAATTGACTTGCTCAACCAATCATTGGCCGACAATAAGGTTGATCTTTATGCCCAACCAATTGTCACTTTGCCCGATCGTCACATCGCTTATTATGAAAGCTATACATGGATACGTGATGGCAATGGCAAAGTCATCACTCCGCGTGAATATTTAGACACAGCCGAGCGCGCTGGCATCATGCCAGTGATTGACAATTTAATGTTATTCCGTTCTGTTCTACTGGCCCGAAGGTTTGTCGAACGCAATCGTGAGCTTAAAATATTTTGTAATATCTCTGGCCATTCATTATTGGATATGACATTTTTTGACCAATTTGTTGAATTTATGAATAGCAATCAAGAACAATCCGAAATGCTGGTTTTTGAGTTTTCACAAAAAACTTTGGCCGAAACAGGCATTATTGAAAGCGAAGCGTTATTGTCACTCAAAGATCTTGGCTTTAGATTCTCATTAGACAATGTGACTGATTTAAACCTTGATTTCACCAAATTACACGCAATGGGTTTCCGTTATATAAAAATTGCTGCGGGCATATTCTTAAACAATGCCGAGGAGCATGGCGCTCAAATTTTGATCGATGATTTTGCCGAACATGTGCGTCGTTCGGGCTTAGAATTAATTGTTGATGAAGTGCAGAACGAACATATTGTGCCAGAATTGATAGAATGTCATGTTAAATATGCCCAAGGTTATTTATTTGGCGAACCAACTCTGGTGCGCGATAAATCCCATCTATTGGATGAATTGAAGCAAACCGCTTAACTTAAAAATCACCCCCATTTTTACGAGGCTATATGCGTAAAATAAAAAACCTAAATGAAATTATCGACAATTATGACGCCATATTCAGTGATATATGGGGCGTCGTACATAATGGCATCGAGCCGTTTAAAACCAGTGTCACGGCGCTTAAGGCCGCGCGGGATAAGGGTAAAAAAGTCGTCCTCATCACCAATGCACCCAGCCCCTCTAACCATGTGATAGAGCATCTTAAAAATAAAATAGGCGCAGGCAGCGATTTTTATGACGACATTATAACATCGGGCGATGTCGCCAAAACCATCATTGATGGCTGGCATGATAAAAAATGTTTTCATTTGGGTTTGCGTGATAGCGACACAGAAGCTGTGCAACCAGGCTTTGCCGAATTGGTCGATCTTGACCAAGCCGATTATGTATTATGTACCTTCTTAGCCAGAACCGATGAAATTGACCCGCAAGATTATTTGCCACTGCTTAAAAATATGAAGCAAAAAAACCTGCCATTTCTATGTTCAAACCCCGACGCGGTGGTCGATGTCGGCGGCATATTATATTATTGCGCAGGCACCTTGGCACAAATGTACGAAGAATTATATGGCGAAGTGATTTATACTGGCAAACCGCATGACACTATTTATCAACAAGCCTTAAAAAAACTAACCGCATTAGCTGGCACAGACATCCCACCCAAAAAAATACTAATCATCGGCGATGGCCTTGCCACGGACGTCCCTGGCGCCAATCGCTTAGGTGCCGATATGCTATTCGTTGCCGATGGCATCCACGCCCGCGAGTTCGAACAAGCCTATATCGGCGGCGACATGACCGTCTTCTCCCCCGAATTCATGACATTCATAAAAGAACGCATTAAACTCAGAGGCGTCAAAGTTAAATACTACATCGCCCAACTCGCCTAGTTTACATACCTTTGGCACTGCGGATAAAAGCACCCGCAATAAATCAACATTCAAATGGAAAAAGAGTCCGAAGCCGCAGGCTGAGGCAAGGCCGACTGGCCGTCGCCGTTAGGCGTAGCAAGCGATACGGAGTGTCGCGCACGCAGTGGCCAACAGAGAGCAAAGCGAACGTAAAAAAACCCCGAACCCATAGGGAGAGGCAAGGCCGACTGGCCGTCGCCGTTAGGCGTAGCAAGCGATACGGAGTGTCGCGCACGCAGTGGCCAACAGAGAGCAAAGCGAACGTAAAAACCAAACCCAAAACCAAAACCAAAAAAAGCCGAACCAAGGTTCAGCTTTTAATCTATCCAGATTTTTAATCAGAATTTTTAATCAAACATCGCGTCGATATCGTCTTGCGCCGTAGCCTCATCAGCATTTTGCGGCCCATGTAAAATAAGGTCTTTCTGGCGTTTTAAACGCGCCGCTTCGTCATCAGACATCTCATAATCAGTATCTTCGACACCAGTTGCGGATGCGAATTTAGAAACCCGCTCTTCAATATGTTTCAGCGTGCCGACCACTTTGTTGATGCGTTGGCCAGTAATGTCTTGAAAGCTACAAGCTTCAAAAATATTCATCAGCCCGTCATTAACCGCAATTTGATACGCGGCATGATCGCTTGGGTCAGTAGCCATAATGTTTTCGGCGTTTTCCATAATTGTGTCAGTCGCGCGCTCGGTGGCGGCTACAACTTCATCCAATTCCCTACCAGCTACAGGAATATGCTCGCCTTTTAATTTATTGGCTTGCAAGTTAGAAATATCGCCTTTGGCCTTTTCAATATAGGTCGCAATGTCACGCATTTCTTTATAAACGGCAACATCCATGCTCTTAAAAAAAGCATGCATACTATTCATCATAATTTCAGCCATAGACATAACATCATTAAGCTGAATATCTTTATCTCTCGCGTTTTTTAATAAAGTGAGAATTTCATCCGAATGTTTCGAAAGTGCACTGTTAAACTTCATGTTCGGCCTCTTTTAAATAGCAATTATGCTGTTGGCTATAAACGCACTGTGCATAGAGCCTCCCCTCAAGCCTGATGCAAGCAAATTTAAGCTTCACCAAATACTGCGTTAATTTTGGATTTCAATGTCGCGGCATTAAATGGTTTTACAATGTAATTATTCACGCCAGCTTTTTTAGCGGCAATCACATTTTCGGTTTTTGACTCAGCAGTCACCATAATGAAAGGTGTTTTTGACAACACATCATCGCCACGCACTTCTTTAAGCAATTCGTAGCCTGTCATCGGTTCCATATTCCAATCTGAAATAATCAAGCCATAGCTCTTTTCTTTCAGCTTGCCCAGCGCTTCTGCGCCATCTGCTGCGTCGTCAATATTTTCAAAACCCAGTTGTTTCAATAGGTTTCTGATAATTCTGATCATAGTTTTATAGTCGTCTACAACAAGAACTTCCATCGCTAGATTTAAAGCCATCCACTTCGCTCCAAGAATTAATTTGTTTGTACGCCCCGACATATCAAACGATACACATTTAAACCAAACAGCATGAACCAAGGTATGGGGAGTTCCGCCCTGTCTAAAATGTATATTCGGCTAAGGACATAAAAATAAGGTTAACAAAAATAATTTGGTTAGATTAATTTAGAATTATTCTGTAAAACTGTTTTTAGTTCGGTTATTTTGGCCGCAAATTAGTAAAAATATAGAAGTGTTTATGTATCAATTTAATGCCAATGCCGCGCAAATTATCAATGGCACACATATATTGCCGCCCCACAAACATGGCGCTATTCTAGCCATTGGCAATTTTGATGGTGTACATAAAGGCCATCAATATATATTAAACCATGCCCAAAAAATCGCCCAAAAAAACGGCAATATGCCCATTGGTGCTTTAACTTTTTCGCCGCACCCCCGCGCATTTTTCAATCCAGATGGCCAGTTTTTTCGTTTAACCGATAACATTGTGCGAGCCGAGTTATTTGCCAGCCTCGGCATCGATCTGTTGGTGATATTAGAGTTTTGCAAACAATTAGCAGGCCTGACGGCTGAGGAATTTGTGCAAAAAATATTGGTTAATATGCTCAATATTTCTCACGTTATTGTCGGCGAAGATTTTTGCTTTGGCAAAGCCCGTCAAGGCGATGCCAAATTTTTGCAACAGATGGGCGAAAAATACGGTTTTGGTGTCAGCGTGCTGAGCAAAATCACCACGCAAGACGAAATTGTCTCCTCCAGCCGCATTCGCCGCGCTTTAGAGCAGGGCGAGATTGAGCTGGCGAGTGATTTATTAGGCCATGACTGGTATGTCAATGGCGTGGTAGAAAAAGGCAAGCAACTAGGCCGCACCATCGGCTTCCCCACCGCCAACATTGCCATGCGTGCTGATTGCGAGTTAAGGCACGGCTCTTATGCCGCCACCATCATTGTTGCTGGCAAAGCCTATAGCGGCGCGGCAAGTTATGGCACACGGCCAACCGTCAATGGCATCGGCACCAAAATGGAAACGTTTATATTTGATTTTGATCAAGATATTTACGGCCAAGACGTTAAGGTTTATTTGCATAAATTCATCCGCGCCGATGAAAAGCTCGATGGTTTAGATGCCTTGATTGCCGCCATTAACGATGATGTGGCAAAAGTTAAGCAATATTTCGCCGAAAATGGTGCGAAGCCCCGCCAAATTCAGAAACTTGTTTGATTTTTGCACGGTTTCAGGCCATAAAGCAGATAGTCATACAAAATAGGTTGAATATGTTGATTCTAGATCACAAACTTCTAAAGTTAAAGCAAATTTTTAGCACATGCCTCATACGAATTATCAGCCCGATTTTTGCGTGATTATTCAAATGCGTAAAGGTCGGGATATGAGAAGGTAACCCATTAAGATCAAAGGCGAGAGGCGCAAGTAAGCCCCGCCCAGCAAAAAGAGCTAAAAATGAGCGAAACTAGAGATTATAAAGACACTTTATCACTCCCGAAAACAAGTTTTCCAATGCGAGCAGGCTTGGCCAAAGCCGAACCCAAACATCTGGAACACTGGGCGCATTTAGACCTATATAAAAAATTACGCACCGCCGCCAAAGGCCGCACCAAATATATCCTGCATGATGGCCCTCCTTATGCCAACGGCCATTTGCACGCAGGCCATGCCCAAAATAAAATGCTCAAAGACATCATCACCCGCAGCCAACAAATGATGGGCAAAGACGCACTATACGTTCCAGGTTGGGATTGCCACGGCCTACCCATCGAATGGAAAATCGAAGAAAAATACCGCGCCAAAGGCCTCGATAAAGACGATGTCGATTTAGTAGAATTCCGTCAAGAATGCCGCACTTTTGCCGATGGCTGGGTAAACGTTCAACGCGATGAATTTAAACGCCTAGGCATTAATGGCGAATGGGACAACCCATACCTCACCATGAATTACGCCGCCGAAGCACAAATCGCCCGCGAATTCATGAAATATGTAATGAATGGCGGCCTCTATCAAGGCTCCAAACCCGTCATGTGGTCAGTGGTCGAAAAAACCTCATTGGCCGAAGCTGAAATTGAATATCACGATCACAAATCACCAACCATCTGGGTTAAATTCCCCATCATTTCAGGCGATCACGCCCTAGCTGGCGCGTCCATTGTAATTTGGACAACCACCCCATGGACAATCCCCGCCAACCGTGCCGTTTGCTACAGCGAAAAAATCATCTATGCGGTTTATGAAGTGGCCGAAGTGACCGATGAAAGCTTAGCTCAACTCGGCGACAAACTCATCCTAGCCAACGACTTGGCAGATGATGTGGCGGCCAAAGCCAAAGGCATCACCCTCAAAAAACTAACAGATTTAACCGCAGAACAATTGGCAGGCGCCAAAATGAGCCATCCACTACGTGGCCAAGGCTATGATTTCGATGTTCCACTTTTTGCAGGCGAACACGTCACCAATGAGGCGGGTACAGGCTTTGTCCACACCGCCCCAGGCCATGGCGCAGACGATTACGAAATCGGCGTACGAGAAAAACTAGAAATCCCGCAAACTGTCGGTGCAGACGGCAAATATTTTGACCATGTGCCTCTATTCGCAGGCTTGCAAGTCATCGACGATAAAGGCAAATTCGGCGCTGCCAATGGCACAGTCATCAAAACCCTTATCGAAGCTGGCGCAATGCTCGCCAAAGGCAGTGTCCGCCACAGCTACCCACATTCATGGCGCTCAAAAGCCCCGATTATTTTCCGCAACACACCACAATGGTTCATCTCGATGGACACCAATGATTTGCGCAAAAAAGCCCTAAACGCCATCGATAATGATGTCCAATGGTTTCCCGCGATCAGCAAAAACCGCATCCGCGCCATGGTCGAAGGCCGCCCAGACTGGGTCATTTCACGTCAACGTGCTTGGGGCGTGCCACTATGCTGCTTCACCCACAAAAAAACCGGCGAATTATTACGTGATGACGAGCTCAACACTTTCATCGCCGATGAGTTCGACAAACATGGTGCCGACATTTGGTTCGCCAAAGATGCCGCCTATTTCCTAGATTCAACCAAATATGATGCCAATGATTATGACATGGTGTCCGACATTCTAGACGTGTGGTTCGATTCTGGCTCAACCCACGCCTTCGTTTTAGAAGCCCGCGAAGACCACCTCTGGCCTGCTGACCTATACCTAGAAGGCACCGACCAACATCGTGGTTGGTTCCAGTCTTCCCTAATGAACGGCATCGGCACAAGAGGCGCAGCCCCTTATAAAGCTGTGCTCACCCACGGTTTTGTCAATGACAAAGACGGCAAAAAAATGTCTAAATCCTTAGGTAACGGCATGGACCCTGTAAAAATGGCCAACACCCAGGGTGCTGACATTCTGCGTCTATGGGTTGGCTCAACCGATTATACCGACAATACAAAATTAGGCGATGAAGCCATCAAAACCACCATGGATAGCTACCGTAAATTGCGCAACACCATGCGTTTTCTACTTGGCAACATCAGTGATTTTAAAGAAGCCGAACGCCTAGATTTCGCCGAAATGCCCGAGTTAGAACGCTACATACTCGACAGACTTCATGCGCTAGATAAACAAGTTCGCACCGCTTACCTCGAATATGATTTTAAAACCGTCAGCCAACAAGTGCTTAATTTCTGTGCCTTTGACCTGTCAGCATTCTATTTCGACATCCGCAAAGACTCGCTTTATTGCGATGCGCCAGACAGCATTAACCGCCGTGCCGCCCGCACAGTTATGGATCATATTTTCCACGCCATCACGGCATGGCTAGCACCAATCCTAGCCTTCACCATGGAAGAAGTCTGGCAAACCCGCTTCCCAGATCTAAATGACAGCGTGCATTTACACCTGTTCCCGACTATGAAAGATAAATGGTGCGATGACGCTTTGGCCGATAAATGGGGTAAAATCCGCGAAGTCCGCAAAGTGGTCACAGGCGCGCTTGAAATTGAACGCCGCGAAAAACGCATCGGCTCTAGCCTAGAATCAGCACCCGAAATCTACATCAGCAATGATGAGTATTTAACTTTGTTTGACGGCATGAATGACGGCGATTTCGCCGATATTTTCATCACCAGCCAAGCGGTGCTAAAATTGGGCGAAACCATCAGCGACGGCTTCACCCTATCAGATGTCAGCGGCGTCAGTGTAGCGCACAAAATGGCCGTGGGTAAAAAATGCATGCGCAGTTGGAAGATTTCGCCAGACGTTGGCAGCGATGCACAATATCCAGACCTATCAACCCGTGATGCGGCTGCGGTTCGGCTTTTCGATGCGGCGTAATAATTACTGATAAAGAGGAATGACCATGTCAGATGAAACGACAGAAACGGGTTTGGCTTTTAAACAACGTCTTATGTGGCTCATCCTCATTGCAGGTTTTTGGTTCATTGCCGACCAATATCACAAATATTATATGCTCGAAATTTATCACATTGCCGATAAAGGCATTGTTGAATGGCTGCCGTTTATGAATTTGGTTCTGGTGTGGAATAAGGGCATTTCTTATGGCTTGTTCCAACAATCAGGCTATGGCAGCCTCATTCTCGCCTCCGTCACGGGTTTGGTGATGGTCGGCTTGATCATCATCATCTTGCGCACCAAAGAAAAAATGAGCGTTATTTATATGTCATTCTTTGTTGGCACGGCGCTAGGCAATGGCTATGATCGTGTGTTTCGTCAAGGGGTTGTCGATGTTTTTCAACCTAAATTTGGCGATTATACCTGGTATGTTTTTAACATTGCTGATGTCGCAATGACCTTTGGCGTCATTCTGTTACTAATAGATGTGTTCTTTTTGTCGCGAACTGACGTTAAAGAGGATTGAAATCTCTAACAATCATCTATATATAATAGTATCCATGAATAGGTTTGGGGGTTTAAGAATATGAAATTAAGTTTTGATAAATTGTCTAAAACAGTTTTGGTTTTAGCTGCATCAATGGCGCTCACCTCATGTGGGTCTGTTGGCGGTTTTAGTGACTTATTGGGCATTAGCAATGAGGGCATTGATGCCCAAAATATCGAAGTGAACAATCCGCTACTAAACGCTAACAATGGTAATTTGCCAATCCCAGAAGGGGCTTCGCTTAACACGGTTCCTTTGGTTAACGGCGTTGCCACCACGCCCACAATCGTAGCCCCCATAATTGTGGCCCCAAAAATAATCGCGCCGACAATCGTACCACCCAAAGTGGTTGTAGCAAAAGTCACAGCGCCCAAAATCACCGCACCAAAAGTGACCCAAACCCCGATCACTCCCAAAGTAGCGGTAAAACCAATTGTAGCAGCAAAACCTATTGTTGCTGTAGCCAAAGTCTTACCCTCGGCTTATAAATTTGTCGATCTATTCACTTTCCGCTCCGATATGCGCGCTGGTAAAATGTTAAACCCATTGGCAACCGCCCGCCAAATTGCCGAAACCAACCCAGATTGCAAACTTGTTGAGAAAGAATTCACCTGTGGTGAATATTACATTCCAATTGAATAGCATTATCGTGATTTGACCTGAAAAGCATCCTATGAAAATTGAAAAAATGAAAAACGGCATCAGCTGTTTTTCTCTAGAAAACGGGTTAGATGTGGTGGTGATCGAAGATCACCGTGCGCCTGTCATCACCCATATGCTATGGTATAAAGTCGGCGCTGCCGATGAAGTGCCAGGCAAATCAGGCATTGCGCATTTTCTCGAACATCTCATGTTTAAAGGCACGGCTAAACTCGCTCCCGGCGAGCACAGCAAAATCATTGCCAAAAATGGTGGCCAAGATAACGCATTTACCGGGCAAGATTACACCTGTTACTACGAACGCTTAGCTGCTGATCGCCTAGAATTGGCGATGGAATTAGAGGCCGACCGCATGACAGGTCTGACCCTGTCCGATGAAGTGTTATTGCCCGAGCGCGATGTGGTGCGCGAAGAGCGCAAACAACGCACCGACAATAAACCCGATGCCATTCATTTCGAGCAAATGACTTCTGCTTTGTTCTTAGCCCATCCTTATGGCATCCCCATCATTGGTTGGGATCATGAAATTGCCGAGCTAAACCGCCATGACGCTTTGGCTTTTTACAAAAAACATTACGCACCCGACAACGCAACCTTAGTGGTGGCAGGCGATGTAACACCCGAGCAAGTGCTAAAATTAGCCCAAAAACATTATGGCGACATTGCACCACAAAACATCCAACCCCGCAAACGCGTGCTTGAGCCACCTCATATGTGCCCCCGAAAAGTCGATATGTTTGACGAGAGGGTCGAGCAACCGCAATGGATTAAACAATATCTAGTGCCATCAGCCCGCATCGCCAACGCGCAACAAGAAAACCAATCAGAAGCCCTGCAATTAGCAATTCTGCTGCTAGCTGGTGGTTCAACCTCGCATTTATATGTCGATCTGGTGGTCGAAAAACAAGCCGCAGTGGCCGCAGGCGGCTGGTATAATAGCGTGGCAATGGATTACGCACCACTGGGTCTTTACACCATCCCGCGTGAACCTTACGGTTTGGCTCACATGGCCGAAATGGTAGATGACAGCGTGCAAACCTTCATTAAAAACGGCCCGTCAGACAGCGCGTTCGAACGTGCAAAAAACCTAATGGTCGCCGAAAGCCTTTACGCCCGAGATAACCAAACCTCAATGGCACGGATGATTGGCGCAGGCTTAAGCTGCGATATGAGCTTAGAAGATATTCTCGATTGGCCGCAGCGCATCGAATCGCTACAAAAACATCAAATATTAGACGTGTTAGAAAAATATATTGATGAAAACGCCTCAGTCACTGGCCAGTTGATGGGCAGCGAACAACATTTAACAGGTACGCGCGACGCGCCAGATGAGGCAGCCAAATAATGGACATTAAAAAAATAAGCCTCAGCCAAAAAGGCACGACCGACCTAGACATCTGGCTGGTCGAAGATCATAGATTGCCAATCATCAATATAGAATTTGCGTTCATTGGCGGCGCGTCATTAGATGGCGATCAACATGGCCTAGCCTATTTAATGGCGGCTTTGCTCGATGAAGGTGCGGGTGATCTAGATGATCAAGAATTTCACAAAGCCCTAGATGAAACCGCCACGCATTTATACTTTTCAGCCACCCGCGACATTATAAACGGCTCCATAAAAATGCTCACCAAGCATAAAGAACGCGCCGCTGATCTGCTCAATATGGCCATGTTCGCCCCCACATTTGCCGAAGACGCGTGCGAGCGGGTCAAAGCTCAAGTGGTTGCCTCCATTCGCAGCGCTAGCACCAGCCCCACAGACATTGCCGCCAAAAAATTGATGAAGCTGGCTTTCGGCAACCATGTCTACGGCAACTTGGTCAAAGGCAGCGAACAAACCATCGCCACCATCACCCAAGCCGATTTACAAACCACCACCAAACAAAATTTCAACGCCGCTCACCCTTATTTGGTAATTGTTGGCGATGTAACAGAGGCCGAAGCCGAACAATTAGTGATGCGCATTTTTGCAGGCCGCAAAGTCAGCAAAGACCATGTAGCCACCATTGCCGAGGCCGATTTTGCAGGCATTGGCAAAACCGAAACCCATTATGTAGACGTGCCACAAGCTGTGGTCAATTTCGCGTTGCCATCCATTGCGCAAGATGACCCAGATTTTATGACGGTCTTGGTGCTCAATCATATCCTTGGCGGCGGCGGTTTTTCCTCCCGCCTAATGGAAGAAATACGTGAAAAACGTGGCCTAACCTACGGTATTCACACATCTTTAATGCCTTTAAAACACGGCTCACTCATCACGGGTAGTGCCGCCACATCGGCAGATAAAATGGCCGAAACGGTTAAAATCCTGCGTCAAGAGATCGTCAAAATGCACGAAAGCGGCGTAACCGATGAAGAGCTAGAAAACGCCAAAACTTATCTAACGGGTGCTTACCCATTGCGTTTTGATACAGGCTCCAAAATTGCCCACCAGCTATTGTCGATGCAATATTTTAACTTTGGCATTGATTTTATCGACCAGCGTAATAGTCTGGTCAATAAGGTGACAAAACAAGATGTTGCACGCATGGCAGCAGGCTTGCTTGATGTTGAAAATATGGCTCAAGTGATTGTTGGTCCGAACGAAACGAATTGAAAACGAAAGCCCCCGCAATGAATCTGTATGAAGCACATATCTTAAGTGAAGATAAACTCGATATTGACCAAAACAGGCTTAGTATTCTGACTCAAAAAGCCAAAAAAGCTTTAGCCATTAAATTTGCCGAAATGCCATTTTTTGATGTCGCGACCGATATGTCAGACATTGACGAATTGAATAAATTAGCCCAAAAATTTAAAACAGGCCTCACCGACATTGTACATATTGGCTGCGGCGGCTCAAGCTTAGGCGCCCAAGCCTTGGTGCAATTGGCAGGCTATGGCTGTGTTGGTTCAGATGCAACAAAACCATTCAACATTCATTTTTTAGATAATTTAGATGCCTTAAGCCTAAGCAATTTATTAGCTGGCTTAAACCCCAAAACCACCGGCGTGGTGATCATCTCCAAATCAGGCACAACGCTCGAAACCGTGGCTTTGGCCAGTGTTTATCTAGATTGGTCAATCACTCACAACGGCGCCGATAATCTCTCAAAAACTGCGGTCATCATCACCGAACCACACAAACAAAAACCCAACCCAATCCGTCAATTGGCCGAAAAATACAACATCCCAGTTCTCGATCATCATGAAGGCATTGGTGGGCGTTTTTCAGTATTGTCAAATGTCGGCTTATTTGTTGCCGCCTTGTTTGACATTGATCTAGAACAAATCAAATTAGGCGCAAAATCGGTCATCGACAACCCAAAATACGCCGCCGAAGGCGCTGCCTATAGCGTTTATTTCGATCAAACAGGCCACTGCGAAAATGTGCTTTGGGCTTATATGGATCAGCTCAAACTCTTCACCTCGTGGTATGTGCAGCTTTGGGCAGAAAGCCTCGGCAAAGACGGCAAAGGCATCACCCCCATCTCATCCATCGGCCCTGTCGATCAACACAGCCAACAACAATTATTTCTAGATGGCCCCAAAAATAAATACGTCACCTTCATCACCAAAGACCAATCTGGCCAAGGCAACATGCTCAAACCCGATATTTTTATGGGCGATCAATTTGATTACATAGCAGGCCGCACCATTGGCGACATCGTCACCGCCCAACAACGCGCAACGGCAGCAACCTTGGCCGACAAAGCCATCCCCGTGCGTTTCATAACCCTAAAAACCCTAGACGCCGCCACCATGGGCGCATTATTAATGCATTTCATGTGCGAAACCATCGCCGCCGCTGCCCTATTAGAAGTAAACGCCTTCGACCAACCCGCTGTTGAACAAAGCAAAAACCTTACGCGTGAATATATTGCGGAGCTGTAGCGGGCTTACTGTTGGCGCTCTGGAAGTTTGCTTTTTTGCTTGGCACTGCGTGCGTTCGCTCCGCTCTCTAGCTTAAGCCACTCAGTCGCTGGTCGGATGCAAACTCACCACCCAACCTGACTTCATTAAGCTAAGTGAGCTAGAGTTTGGCGACACTCCGCATTTCGGTGCGCCCCAACAAATTCTGAGTTTGCTGCTTGGTACTATACTGCATATCATGGAAAAAGAGTCCGAAGCCTTTGGCTGAGGCAAGCGCGACCGCGCGTCGCCGTTAGGCGTGGCAAGAGAGCGGAGCGAACGCACGCTAGTGCCACTAGCCCACCGACAGGTGGGCGAAAAAGAGAGGCTTAAGCCGAACGAAAAAATGCAGACTTCCAGAGCCTAGGCAGCATAACTCCCTATATCCGCTCATCACCCTCAACATCAATGTCAAGATCAATAAGCTTATGCAAGTTAAACACGAAATACCGCATATGGGCATTATCAACCGTGCTTTGCGCTTTCGTGCGCCAAGCCGCAACCGCTTCTTCATAATTGGGGTAAATGCCAACAATATCCAGATCATCTAAATTACGAAATGTAATCGTTTTTAAATCTTCAAGCTCGCCGCCTGCCACCATATGTAATTTTTGTGTGCCCGCCATTTTAATCTCCGCTTTGTTGTTCTAGTTTAACAAAATACCTGTTTTAATTTAACAAATTCTAATCAAAAGGCAATAGCCAGCAAATCCCTTAGCCTATTGATTAAAGATATTATCAATAGGAAAATTGAAATTAGCCGTATGCTCAATGATATTTGGGTGCAATTTCGCCCCCGCCGCCACCATATGTGGCAAGCTAGGCTCGGCTTTGTTATAAACCAACATTTGCCCCAACCCATCAGTAATCATACCACCGGCTTCATGAATA
Organism: Alphaproteobacteria bacterium; assembly: GCA_002400495.2. Taxonomy (GTDB): domain Bacteria; phylum Pseudomonadota; class Alphaproteobacteria; order Rhizobiales; family OSC116; genus OCS116. The sequence goes on from NVQL02000055.1 coordinate 28,729, forward strand.
ATAATGTCAGCCGCCGCAATGTCCCATTCGCCCTTAATGGTAAAACTCACCATCGCATCAAATTCGCCGCAAGCCACCAAAGCCACGCGCATCGCCATACTGTTAACAATTTGATATTGCATATTAGGCCAGATATAATTTGAGCGGGTGGTCATACGATCAAAATGAAATTTATAAGCCAATATATTGGCCTCATGCACATTGTCTCTATCACTCGGCTGTATTTTAACCCGTTGTTTTTCCTCGTTAATAATGTATGCGCCATGCCCGTGCTGGGCAAAATATAATATTTGCGCAATCGGGTCATAAATCAAACCCAATATCGGCCGATTGTCTTTCACAATCGCCACCGATACCACCCATTCGGCCAAGCCTTTAATAAACGCCTTGGTGCCGTCAATCGGGTCAACCACCCAAATATATTCACAATTTTGGCGCTCAAGATTATCAACAGTCTCTTCAGACAACCAGCCAAATTTGGGCATCAGGGCTTTTAAGCGCGCATCCAAAAAATCATTAACCGCAAGGTCGGCCTCGGTAATCGGCGTGTCATCTGGCTTTTGCCAGTTTTTAATATTTTTGCCAAAATAGCTCAACCCAATTTGGCCAGCCTCGCGCACAATATCATGTAAATCTGTAAGTTGCACTTGGCTTAAAATGTCAGTCTTCATCGCCATATTAAACAACACCAATCGCTAAATAACCGATCAAAAATACCAGCGTCACCGCGCCACCAAACATAATGTTAGATTGAAATAGCTTCAAACATAAGTCACCATCATCTAAATCCAATTTATATATCTGCCAGATAAGTTGCGCAATAAGCAAAGGCATCAATCCTAAAAACACCAACCCAAACCCCGCCAATAAACCGCTTACCGTCAGGCAGGTAACAAACAGCGCATAGAGAATGGTCAGCCACATTTTGGTTTTATTGCCAAATAAAATAGCCGTCGATTTAAGCCCAACCATCATGTCATCATCTTTATCCTGATGCGCATATATAGTGTCATAACCAATTGTCCAAAAAAATCCAGCCGCATAAAGTAGCAATCCAGCGTTAGATAAATAACCGTTCACCGCGCCAAACCCAACCAATGCCCCCCAGTTAAATGTCAGGCCTAAAAACGCCTGCGGCCAATAAGTAAAACGCTTCATCCATGGGTATATCGCCACCAAAATCAGCGAAGCCGCGCCGACAAAAATGGTAAACCAGTTAAATTGAATCAGCACCATAAGCCCAGCCAGCAATAAAAAGAATAAGAATTTTTTGGCTTGGCCTGTTGATATATCGCCTGCGGGCAGGGGGCGACTTTTGGTGCGCTCAACTTGCATGTCATATTTATAATCGACCAAATCATTATAAACACAACCCGCGCCGCGCATAATAATCGCGCCCGTAAAACACAGAACAACATATTTCACCTGCGCCCAAAATGTAACGCTATACAGCCCACCATTTATCTCGGCTTCGGTTAACGCCAAAATCTGCCCCCAAAAACATGGCCATAATAACAGCCAAACGCCCACAGGGCGGTCAAGCCGCATCAATCGCGTATAGGGTCTGCTCTTGGCAGGCAACCATTTGTCGCTCCAATTTTGCACATGGGCATCGGCCACTTTATCGGTCTTTATTGTATTTTTGGGCTGCAAATCATCTCCAATCGGCCATTCTCATCGGCATGCGCGGCATTTGGCAGTGTTATATCAAACAACTTATAGATGGCTGAAGTCTTTTACAACAAAAGAGCGGTAAAATTCGACTTCGGCTGAGTTTATTAACCTTTTGGTAACCATAATCCTGCAATTTGCCAACAAGTATACAAGCCATTTATCCCCTATGGTATATTTTTACACGGAAGACCTAATATGAGCATTTTTGATTCGATCATCGCCCTTGCAACAGGTGCTAAAACCGCCGCAGATGAAATTTCTACATCCGCCCAGGATGTGCAGCAAATTGGCGAAAATGCCCTAAGCGATACAAATAATTCACGCAATAGCTTGGAGAGCGCCGTCGCTGAAATCTCCAATTTGGTAGACGCCGTCACACAAATTGAAGAGCAGCTAAAAGGCCTGCAAAAAAGCCTCGATAATGTCGGCAAAGTGGCCTCTACCATTGATGACATCGCCAAACAAACCAATCTTTTGGCACTAAATGCCACCATCGAAGCGGCGCGTGCTGGCGAAGCTGGTAAAGGTTTTGCGGTTGTTGCCAGCGAAGTGAAAGCCCTAGCCAACCAAACATCAGCCGCCACAGGCGAGATTGAAAAAACCTTAACCCAATTGTCAGATCAAACCAAAGTGTTGATCGAACATGGCTCATCTACGGTCAAAACTGCTCACGCCGTGCAACAAAGCACCGACACCATCGGCAATGTGATTGATAGTGTGCAAGATGCCATTAACAATATGGGCTCATCAATAGAAAATATCGTGGCCAAAGTCAGCGATGTTGATAAGGGTGTGGTAGCTATTTTAGACCAAAGCAAACAAAACGAGTCAGTCGCGGCCTAATTTTACAAAACATCAAATTCCCAACAAAAAGGAAAGCTTAGGCTTTCCTTTTTTTTTAATTTACGGCATAAATTATCAATGAGCACAAGAACCCCAAAACAGAATCATAAATTACCACGGCTTTATGTCACCCAAGCGATTGAAGCACAAGTTTTGCTGCCACTCGATCAAGACCAATGGCATTATGTCCGCAATGTCATGCGTTTACTTGATGGCGATGATATGATGATTTTTAACGGCCAACATGGCGAATGGCGCGCCAGTTTGGTTTATGAAACCAAAAAACGCATCTGCCTAAAACCCATGCTGCAAACCAAGGAGCAACCCGACCAGCCCGAGCTATTATACGCGTTTGCCCCGCTTAAAAAAGGGCGGTTGGATTATATGATCCAAAAAGCCACCGAGTTGGGGGCAAGTTTCCTGCAACCAGTGCTAACCGATTATACCGACAATCACAAAATTAACTTACAAAAGCTAGCTGCCAATGCCGTCGAGGCTGCCGAACAATGCACCATGCTCAGCGTGCCGCAAGTGGCTGCGCCGCTTAGATTCGATAATTTTTTGGCGCAATTTTCTGAAACTCATCAAATTATATTTTGTGATGAAGCAGCACCCACTGCCTCTCCCATCAGCTTAATTGCTGCATTAGAAGGCCAAAAAATTTGCGTGCTGGTCGGGCCAGAAGGCGGGTTTAGTGATGATGAACGCCAAGCATTACTAGCCTTAGAACAAGTCACAACCATTTCGCTCGGCCCCCGCATTATGCGCGCCGATACAGCCGCCATTGCCGCCTTAACCTTGGTACAAGCCACAATTGGCGATTGGTGATTTCACCTAAAATTCTTGTGAAAAATCGATCAAAATAATTTGATAATTTTCAGCATTTAGGGGCTTAACATCTACCCATTATAGCTTATATAATGAATGACAAAAATAATAAGGCTCCAAAACCAATGGCAAATTTCTCACCGCTCATCGAAAATAAGCAAGATCTTATCAACGGCCTGTCCAAAGGCTGCAAGCCGAAAGAAAAATGGCGCATCGGCACCGAGCACGAAAAATTTGGCTATTGTTTCGATAAATTAAACCCACTGCCATATGACGGCAGATGTGGCATTAAGCAGCTTATGGAAGGCCTGCGCGATGATTTTGATTGGCAGCCCATGGTTGAAGATGGGGTATTGATCGGCCTTAAAGCCCCAAGATTAGACAATAGCACCGATGTATTAGGCTCAATCACCCTAGAACCGGGCGGCCAGTTTGAGCTTTCGGGCGCCCCATTAAGCACCATTCACGAAACATGCCGCGAGGTTCACGCCCATCTACGCCAAATTCGCGCGGTCAGTGATGAACAATGTCTAGGCTTTATCGGCCTTGGTTTCGCCCCGACATGGAAATTAGAAGACGTGCCGATTATGCCCAAAGGCCGCTATAAAATCATGCGCGCATATATGCAAAAGGTCGGCTCTTTAGGCCGCGAAATGATGTTCCGCTCAGCCACAGTACAGGTGAATTTAGATTTCGCATCAGAAGCCGACATGCTTAAAAAACTACGTGTCAGTTTGGCTCTACAACCAATCGCCACCGCCATTTTCGCCAATTCTCCCTTCACCGACGGCAAGCCAAATGGCTTTTTAAGCTACCGCTCCGAAGTGTGGAAGGATACCGACAATAGCCGCACAGGCATGTTACCCTTCATGTTCGATCAGGGTGCAGGCTTTGAAAGCTATGTCGATCACGCTTTAAATGTCCCCATGTATTTTGTCTATCGCGATGGCAAATATATCAACGCCACCGGCGAAAGCTTCAAAGATTTCCTCGACGGCAAACTCAAATGCCTCCCCGGTGAAAAACCCACATTAGATGATTGGGAAAGCCACCTAACCACATTATTCCCCGAAGTGCGGATGAAACAATTCCTAGAAATGCGCGGCGCCGATGCAGGCAGCTGGCAAAATCTATGCGCTCTACCAGCCCTATGGGTAGGCTTACTATATGATGACACAGCACTAGATGCCGCCTACGATCTGATCAAAGACTGGAGCAAAGAAGAAATGCTAGAGTTGCGCAACGCTGTCCCCAAAACTGCACTCAAAACCCCATTCAGAAACGGCACAGCCCAAGACATCGCCAAACAAATGATCAAAATCTCCCACCAAGGCCTAACCGCCCGCAACCTAAAAGACAGCAACGGCGACAACGAAGCCCAATTCATCGAAAACATTGCCGAAATCGCCGAGACAGGCCGCACCAACGCCGATATTCTACTAGAAAAATACCACGGCGAATGGGCAGGCGACATCACAAGAATTTTCAAAGAATACTCTTATTAGCTTGCACTGCGTGCGTTCGCTCCGCTCTCTAGCCACGCCTAACGGCGACGCGCAGTCGCGCTTGCCTCAGCCTAAAGGCTTCGGACCCTTTTCCCAAGCAATGCACAATGAGTAACAATTTGGCACTTATATTCGGAGTTTCATCAAACTCCAGCTCACTAAACTTAATGACGTCAATTGGGGTGCCGAATTTGCCTCCGACCAGCGGCTGAGTGGCTTAGCTAGAGAACGGAGCGAACGCACGCAGTGCCAAATATAATGCAAACTTCCAGAGCATTAACAAGGATACCACCGAAACTCAGAATATCGGCATATTCTAGCTAACTTAGCTTAATGCAGTCAATTGGGGTGCCGAATTCGCATCCAACCAGCGGCTGAGTGGCTTAGCTAGAGAGCGGAGCGAACGCACGCAGTGCTAAACATAAACCAACAGCCCGCAATCCCATAAATTAATTTTCATCAATTCTCTTGTAATTTACCAATTCTACCTTATATTAATATCATAATGATATCATTTTACATCAATTACAATAAAGGTGAAACATGACAAACCAAGACATTAAACAACAATCTATACACAAAGAAAAAACCGCCAACACCATAAGTGGCTTCATAATTTTAGCCATTATGGGCAGCTTAATCCTCGCCATTGGCTTCACATTCTACGCCGATGCCATCCAAAGCAAACAACCGCCAATACTCAGCATAATGCTAATCCTCCCGCTGATATTCATGGGCGTTGGCCTCTTCATCATCAAACCCAATACAGCCAAAGCACTCATGCTATTTGGCAGCTATGCGGGTACAGTCAAGCAAACAGGCTTCCATTGGGCCAACCCCTTCTATTTCGAAAAACACTTTATTTCCTTACGCGTTCGTAATTTCAACAGCGACACACTCAAGGTAAACGACCAAACTGGCAACCCAATTGAAATCGGCGCCGTAGTGGTATGGAAAGTCGTCAATACCTCAGAAGCCCTATTCGAGGTTGATAATTACGAAGATTATGTCACCATTCAAACCGAAGCCGCATTGCGCGATTTAGCAGTGGCTTACCCATATGAACAACATGAAGGCGACGAAATTGCCTTGCGTAGCCACAGTGCCGAAATCGCCGAAAAGCTCAAAATCGAACTACAAAACAGGCTCGCCATGGCAGGCGTAGAAGTGGTCGAAGCCCGCATCAGCCACTTAGCTTATGCACCAGAGATTGCCTCAGCCATGCTACAACGCCAACAAGCCTCAGCCATCTTAGCCGCACGTAAATTAATCGTCACAGGCGCCGTGTCTATTGTCGATGAAGCCTTGAAGCAATTGAGCGAAAATAACATAGTCGAACTTGATGAAGAACGCAAAGCCGCTATGGTGAGTAATTTATTGGTGGTATTATGCAGTGAAAATAACGCCCAACCCGTGGTCAATGCTGGTTCATTATATTAGAGGCCAAATATGAGCAAACGCAAGGCCTTCGCCCTACGCATAAATGAAGATATACTAAACGCCACCCACCGATGGGCGGATGACGATTTGCGCAGCCTAAATGCGCAGATCGAATATATCCTACGCGATGCCTTGGTGAAAAGCGGACGCGTGAAGCTGACTCAAAAAGTGGTAACAGAGGTTGAGGAGATTTCTTCCCAGCGTAAAGATTAGTATTTTATGCTGCTGTTTTTGTTCGGCACTGCGTGCGTTCGCTCCGCTCTCTAGCTACGCCTAACGGCGACGCGCGGTCGCGCTTGCCTCAGCCTATACGGCTTCGGACTCTTTTCCCAAGCAAAGCACAATGAGTAACAATTTGGCACCTATATTCAGAGCTTCGCCAAATTCGAGCTAACTTAGCTTAATGAGCTGGCCTTGGGTGGTGAATTTGCCTCCGACCAGCGGCTGAGTGACTTAGGCTAGAGAGCGGAGCGAACGCACTCAGTGCCAAGCAAAAAAACCTGAATAAATAGCGAAGCTATTTATTCAGCAGCTTCCGAGAAATTCCGCAACCCATTCGTCCCCAAAGTCGCCAAACTATCACAAATATGCTGGCTCAATATTTCCGCAGCAGATGACAATGGCGTCATCGGTTTCAGCAGCAAAATATCGCTAGTGCCCAATTCAGCAAACCCTTCATCAGGCCCCAATGTCCGCATGCCAGGCCGCAAACCACTTTCAGCAATGGCCGTAACCGCCAACCCAGCAATCACCGTCGAGGCAATCACCGCATGGTTACGCGCCTGATAAGCCACCCGATAAGGCCGGCCCATTTGTTTCAGAGTTCTAATCGCTTGGTTGCTCCAACAGCAATCTTCACCGCAGGTTGCCAATGGCAATATATCTTGCAATTGCGCGCTATGGGTCGAGCTTGTCGCCCACACCAAACGCTCACGTTTTAACAATTCGCCATTTTCTCTAAACAGCGCACCTGTGCCAACTGCCAAATCCAAATCGCCTTTTTGCAATTGTTTGGCCACATATTCACTATCATCACACACAATCGCCACTTCCACATTCGGGTTGGAATATGAAAACCGCGCCAAAATTTCAGGCAGATAACGTTCGGCATAATCATCCCCAATGCCCAACCGCACAAGGCCAGATATTTCAGGCTGAGTGATGGTCAACAAAGCTTCATTATTCAACCTGATGATGCGTCGCGCAAAATTAAGCAATATATCGCCGTCGCGTGTCAGGCGGTTAATGCGGCCTTCTTTATAAAATAATTTTTTGCCAATGGTTTCTTCTAAACGTTTCATTTGCATAGAAACCGCACTCTGAGTTTTAAAAACTTCGCGTGAAGCTGCCGTAAAACTGCCAGATTCAGCAATCGCTAAAAATGTGGCCAGATTATCCATGTCTAAAATTTGTGCCATGTCGATACCCCTTTACAAAACATCAATATTATTGGACTAACCACAACTTGCATTCATTTCACGAAACAGTCAATCATCTGGCAGTGAATTAAATTTATTTGAGTGGATAAAGTAAACATCAAAATAATTGAAGCAACGATAAGAAATTTTGACTTGTAACAACTGTAAATGCCATTTATACAGACCTCACACAAGTCAATCTTGTGCCATTTAACAATCAAGGAGGATTTACATGACAAATTTTTATTTTAAAACCTCTAGGGTTGCTTTCCGAGCGTTAAAGCCACGCTTGGCATATGGTCGAACGCTGACCTCCTGACTCCGTCTAAATTTTAGACCGTCACATTCAACGTTTGACATCCCTTAATCTCTGAAAACCAAAATTTTCAAAAACCTTTTGCGCCTGAATCTATTTAAATTCTGCGCATCATCACTGGCGTTTTCGCGTCAAGAAAGGAGTGTCTATGCAAATAGCTACCATTAAAAACCAAACCCTACGGTCGCATCTAAGGCCACAAATAAAATTTAAAATAAGAAAGCCCGAATCCATGATTCTTAAGTTTATAAAAAAATTCATATGGCTAAATATGTCCAGTCATAGACATTCTATCGATCATTTGCCAGATCACTTAAAGCGCGATATGGGCTTGATAGAGCCAGATATGAACAACCGCCCACGGCCAAATGATCAACATCTAACCGAACATCAATATGGCAAATTATGGCTGTAATTATCTAATGGCCCAAAATCACAGTTTTGGGTCATTATTTTTATGACGATCTCTAAAGCCCTCTTTTGGGCCTTTCCCATCACGCATATTGGCCAATTTATTAATGATATAAAGGCAGGTCAATAAAGCCCCAACCCCAAAAATCACATTGCCTAACCCATTGCCAATAAATATGCCTTCAGCCCCCATAATATACGAGCCATACATCACAAATGGTATGGTGCCCAAAGTGGCTTTGCCAAAGTTAAACGCCGTCGAAACCAACGGATAACCCAAATTGTTAAACGCCGCATTGGCCACAAATAACATGCCATAAAAAACAAATGTCGGGCCAATCCAAATGGCCACAAATTGCATGAAGGCTGCAGCATCACCAACAATATGGAATGACGCCAAAACATAATCGATGGTCAAATAAAACACCATCCACGCCACCAAACTATATATCAACACAAATAAAGCGCTGTCCGTCAGAGTGCGTTTCACCCGATCAAATTTTCGCGCTCCAAAATTTTGCCCATAAATCGCGCCAATCGCGCCAGACAAAGCAAATATCACCCCAAACACCACAGGCGTCGCACGCCCCGCAAATGACCAACCCGCCATATAACTTTCGCTATAATGCGACATTTCCCAAGTCATATAAGCATTGGCAATAGGTGTCGCCAGTTGTGTCGCCATGGCGGGCAGGGCGATGGCAAATATAATCGGCAATTGGGCTTTGAATTTCGAATAAGCAAAACCCACCGAAAAATCATGCATAAAATAGATGATATAAAGCGCCGATAAACTAATCGCAACCCGCGCCGCGACCGAAGCCCAAGCCGCGCCTTCAATGCCCATATCAAAATAAAAAATCAATATCGGGTCTAAAATCAAATTGACCACAGAGCCAGACAACATGGCAAACATTGATAATTTCGGCGCCCCCATCACCCGCACCAATCCACCACCCGACATGGCGATCGATAATAACGGCAAGCTAGGTAAAATAATCCGCAAATAACGCTCAGCATAATCAAGGCTAGCCCCTGATGCGCCAATGGCTTGCAGTAATTCAACTCTAAATATCCAAGTCGGCAAGGCAATGAGCGCAGTAAAACTAACCGAAACCACCAGATTATTTAACGCCAAATGCCGCGCCTGCATATCTTGTTTAGCACCCAGCGCTTTGGCCACCGTCGCCGACATGGCAATGGATAAACCGATCGAAAAACTCATGTTAAAAAACATAATCGCCGCCGCAAACGCCAAAGATGCGGTGATGGCCTGCACGTGGAGCAAGGATAGAAAATAAAAATCAATCAGGTCAACAGCAAACAGCGATACCAAACCAATAGATGCGGTGCTAGACAGCACAATCACGTGCCGCATTATCGAGCCAGTTACAAATTTGGCTTCAACTTTTGCTTTCACTCTTTTAGTCGAGGGCATCAAAACCCTCAGCCAATCCGTTCAACCGAATCGGAATGGCTAAGCCATCTTCTGGTGTTAAAAATACCGTAAAAGATGCAGTGGTTGCACTCTTCAGCCGCGCTAATGATTCGTCAGATAAAGTTGCAACAGCAGTGCAACCATTTGGTAAACAACGTAAAAACCCCGTAAGGCCTAAATTTTCGCCATCAATATCCATCCCCACTCCTGTCGGAAGGAGCACACCAAGTGGCACCAGAATTTTTATCAAAGCCGCATTTTTTTTGCCATTTTGCGGGGTGATTGCGCCGCTGCCATCATCTTTTGAAATCAACACAGTCAAGCCAAAACGTGGCCTGTTTTCGGCCGCGACGCTTTGAAACAACGCGCAAACCTCTTGAGTTGGCACTTCTGTACTGTTTGCACTGGCATTTTGCGGCGTTTCAATTTCCGAGCAATGCATAAGCCAACTGCCAAATTTTTTATTTTGCTCGGTGGCGGCGTGTGCAGGGCTGATAATCCACAACATTATGAGCAAACTCACACTCAACCACAGCAGAAACCGATAGGTCTTATTGTCTATCATTTTGTCCCTCATTTAAATGACACCTTTAGCTCAAATTGCCAGTAAATTGTTTCATTTGAATATAACTTAAATTTTATAGATGAATAGTGATTATTGTAATTTGCATCAATTTAAGCAAATTTCGGCTATCTGCAAAAGCGATTTTATGGTCTAATGAAAGAATGGCTTTATAGGTGATTCTCTCACTGTGCTGCACAGGTTTATATAGTTTTGATATATATCAACAACCACTAGATATCCCTTGTTTCGCATCGAAAAACAGGCCTCAAATATGAGTTATTCAATGAAATGGTTTTTCCTTAGTTTGTAATGGTTTTAATTTGTTGAATTATGTAAACAATTGAGTTATTGACTTAAGTCAAACTATAACAAGTTTATGTGTCGGAAATACAACGTAATAAATGGCACGCTTTAAAATAAAATTAAGGGAAACTCCACCAAGGGTTTTGACACGAATATGATGAATCATTCTAAGAATTTCAAGAATTTGGTATGGCGTAAATCAATGGCTGTATTTTTCGCGATCTCTGGGCTGTTTTCAACTTCATTGGCCTTGGCTGGTGAAAATGATTATGGCATCGCCAGTGAATGGCAGATGGATACCCAAGCCCCCGCAACCGATATGATGGCCAATATGATCAGCTTTCATAATCTATTGCTCTGGATTATTGGCCTGGTTGTGCTGTTTGTCACCATATTATTACTGATTGTTATTTTTAGATATAACTCCAAAGCCAACCCAGTTCCTGCTAAATTCACTCATAACACTTTCATTGAGATCGTTTGGACAGTGTTACCCATAATGATTTTGGTCGTCATTGCCATCCCTTCATTTGATTTGCTCTACAAACAACGGGTCATCCCCGAGCCAGATTTCACCATTAAAGTGACAGGCAACCAATGGTATTGGTCATATGAATATCCAGACCATGATGACATCGCGTTTGATTCGGTTATGATCCCAGAAGATGAACTACAAGAAGGTCAATTGCGTTTGCTAGCGGTTGACAATGAAGTGATTGTGCCCATCAATAAAACCGTCCGCCTCATTGTAACGGGTGCCGATGTAATCCACGCGTGGACAATCCCCTCATTTGGCGTCAAAATTGATACAATCCCAGGTCGTTTAAATGAAGCGTGGTTTAAAGCCAATCGTGAAGGCATTTATTATGGCCAATGTTCTGAGCTTTGCGGCAAAGATCATGCCTTTATGCCCATCGCCGTGCGCGTGGTGAGTGATGAAGAGTTTGCCAAATGGGTCGAAGAAGCAAAAGTTAAATTTGCCTCCGCGCCTTCAATACAACAAATTAAAGTGGCTTCGTTTAGCGCAGCAGAATAATAGATAGAGGTTATTTAATTATGGCAACTGATACAGCACATGATGATCATGCACATCACACCCCAACAGGCTGGCGTCGTTGGTTATTATCAACCAATCATAAAGACATTGGCACACTATATTTAGTCTTTGCAATTTTCGCTGGTTTTGTCGGCGGCGCAGTGTCTATGGGCATGCGCATCGAGCTTGCCGAACCTGGCATGCAATTCTTCCCATGGATTGCCGAATATATTCAAGGCGCGGATGATCCAGTAGATGCAGGCAAGCATTTATTCAACGTATTCACCACAGCCCATGGCCTTATCATGGTGTTCTTCATGGTGATGCCCGCCCTTATTGGCGGTTTTGGTAACTGGTTTGTGCCGCTCATGATTGGCGCACCAGATATGGCTTTCCCAAGAATGAATAACATTTCATTCTGGATGGTGCCTCCCGCCATGCTGCTTTTGGTTATTTCAATGTTTATGGATGGCCCATCAGGCTTTACAGGCACTGGTGGCGGTTGGACAATCTACCCACCATTATCAACATCAGGCCAACCTGGCCCCGCGATGGATTTTGCTATTTTTGCCCTACATATGGCAGGCGCAGCGTCAATTCTAGGTGCGATCAACATCATCACCACAATCTTCAACATGCGCGCCCCAGGCATGACCATTCATAAAATGCCATTATTTGTATGGTCAATGTTGGTCACCGCATTCTTGCTATTACTTTCAATGCCAGTTCTTGCGGGTGCCATCACCATGTTGCTGACCGATCGTAACTTCGGCACTGCCTTCTTCGATCCATCTGGCGGTGGCGATCCGATTCTCTTCCAGCATTTATTCTGGTTCTTCGGCCATCCTGAAGTGTATATTATGATCTTGCCGGCTTTCGGCATTGTCTCACAAGTGGTAGCCACCTTCTCCAAAAAAGCTGTATTTGGTTATATGGCGATGGCCTATGCCATGTCAGCCATTGGTTTCGTAGGCTTCGTAGTTTGGGCGCATCATATGTATACCGTCGGTATGGATGTCGATACGCAAGCTTATTTCGTATTCGCCACCATGGTGATTGCGGTGCCGACAGGCGTCAAAATCTTCTCATGGATCGCCACAATGTGGGGCGGCTCTGTAGAATTTAAAACCCCAATGCTATGGGCGGTTGGTTTCATCTTCGTATTCACCGTCGGCGGTGTTACAGGCGTTGTGCTTGCCAATGCCGCAGCCGATCGTATCATGCATGACACTTATTATGTTGTAGCCCATTTCCATTATGTGCTGTCACTAGGTGCAGTGTTTGGTATCTTCTGTGGTTGGTATTACTGGTTCCCTAAAATGTCTGGCTACATGTACAGCGAAAACATTGGTCGCATACATTTCATCGTCACCATGATCGGTGTGAATCTCCTCTTCTTCCCACAACATTTCTTAGGTCTAGCTGGCATGCCTCGTCGTTATGTAGATTATCCAGACGTTTATGCAGGTTGGAACATGGTTTCATCAATCGGTGCTTACATTTCTTACGGCGCGGCCATCATCTTCATCTATGGCGTGTGGAAAGCTTTCAAAGACAAAGTACCAGCTGGTAACAACCCGTGGGGCGAATATGCCGATACGTTGGAATGGACATTAACATCTCCACCACCATTCCATCAGTTCAACACATTGCCTAAAATTAAGTAATCGAGACATCGTAATGAGTGATATGAATATCAACAGCAATCAAACCAACGACTATGCGGGTGAAAACCTCGCAGACGTCCAAGACTTTTGGGAATTGTTAAAGCCAAGCGTCATGCGCTTGGTGGTCTTCACTGCCCTTGTCGGCTTGGTGGTTGCCCCTGGCGACATTCATCCATTCACTGCTTTCATCTCCATCCTGTGCATCGCCATTTCGGCAGGTGCCGCAGGTTGCTTAAACATGTGGTATGAGCATAAATTAGACGCTCTAATGACCCGCACCCAAAACCGCCCGATCCCATCTGGCCGCATCAAACCCGATCAAGCGCTTACGTTTGGGCTTATCTTGGCAGTTGGCTCAGTCACCATGCTCGGCATGTTGGTCAACTGGTTTGCCTCAGGCTTTTTAGCTTTCACCATTTTCTACTATGTGGTCATTTACACCATGTGGCTTAAACCCCGCACGCCGCTTAACATCGTCATCGGCGGCGCGTCTGGCGCTTTCCCCCCAATGATTGGCTATGCTTGCGTCACAGGCAACATCACGCTCGAAAGCATTTTGTTATTTCTCATCATCTTTATGTGGACACCTCCGCATTTTTGGGCGCTTAATCTCTACATCAAACGCGATTACGAAAAAGCCAACATTCCCATGTTGCCCAGCGTCAAAGGCGAGCCAGAAACCCGCAAACAAATCCTCATCTACACCTATATAGTGGCTGTATGTGGCATATTACCAACTTTGTTCGGCTATGCAGGCATGCTCTACGGCGGCACAGCCTTAGTTTTAGGCTTAGGCTTCATTTATTTCGCACACCTAGTCTATAAAAATGACACAGGCGCCGCGGCCATCAAAGCCGCCAAAAATATGTTCGCATTTTCATTGTTATATTTAATGCTGTTATTCACGTTATTATTGGCGGAACATAGTTTTGGCATTTTGTTTAAACTCAATTTAACAGGATGGGTATAATGTCAACAGAACACCCGAATTTCGAATTAAATGCAGTGGTGCAAACCGAAGCGCAGAAAAAAGTCATCAAACGCCGCAACATAGCCATTGGCTTGGTTCTAGGCGCATTGGCAGTTATCTTTTTTGCCGCCACCATCATTCGTTTAGGCGCCAATGTGGCAGATCGTACATTTTAACAAGTAAAAAAAATAATGACTCATATTGAGGAAGGACATCATAAACAGGAAATAAAAACTGCGAAAACAGCGGTATTTTTGGCGCTATTTGTAGCACTCATGGTCGGCATGGCCTATGCTGCGGTTCCATTATACGAGGCATTTTGCCAAGTCACAGGTTTTGGTGGCACCACGCAACGGGCAGAGACAGGTTCAGACGTTATATTGGCACGCACCGTAAGAGTGCAATTTGATGCCAATGTCGCAGATGACCTACCATGGGATTTCAAACCCGTCCAACGTGAGGTTGAAGTTAAAATCGGCGAGAGCCAATTAATCTTCTATAATGCCACAAATTTCGCCAATAAAGACATTAAAGGCAGCGCAATTTTCAACGTATCACCCGCATCCGCTGGTGCATATTTTAACAAAATTGAGTGTTTTTGCTTCACCGAGCAAATGCTAAATGCCAATCAAACTGTCGATATGCCCGTAGAGTTTTTTATAGATCCTGATTATGCCACCGACCCAGATTTGGAACATGTAAATATAATCACATTGTCTTATACTTTTTATCCAGCAGAAGATTAAGCCAATATAGAAATAAAGGCGCAAACCACGCGCCCATTGAGGAGAGAGGCACTATGTCTGACGAAAAGAACCATGACTATCATTTGGTAAATCCAAGCCCGTGGCCAATATTGACCGCTTGGGGCGTGTTTGCCATGGCGGCAACCTTTATATTCTTTATGCATGAGATGGGCTCAGGATTATTCCCAATCATTGCCTTGGTCATCGTTTGCATCCTGTCTTTTTTCTGGTGGTCAGACATCACCGACGAGGGCGAAACCCAAGGCCATCACACACCCGTTGTGCAATTACATTTTCGCTACGGCATGTTCATGTTCCTCTTGTCCGAGGTCATGTTCTTCGTGGCTTGGTTCTGGGCTTATTTCGATGCTGCGTTATTCCCCAACGAATTGATTCAAGAATTGCGTGTCGAATATACAGGCGGTGTATGGCCTCCATTATCAGTGCTAACATTTGATGCATGGGATCTACCATTCATCAACACATTGGTACTATTGCTATCAGGTTTCGCAGTCACATGGGCACATCACGCACTCATTCATAACGATCGCAAAACCGTCATTGCTGGCCTATCTGGCGCGGTTATCTTGGGCGTATTGTTCACAATCCTACAAGCCATCGAATATAGCCATGCCGCATTCGGCATCGCAGATGGTCTATATCCATCAACATTCTATCTAGCCACAGGCTTTCATGGTTTCCATGTGATCATTGGTACAATATTCTTATTTGTTATTCTTGTGCGTACCATAAAAGGCCATTTCAAACCCGATCATCATTTCGGTTTCGAAGCCGCTGCATGGTATTGGCATTTCGTCGATGTGATTTGGATTTTCCTCTTCATCTTCATCTATGTTTTAGGCGCAGGCGATCCAGCCACCATGCCAGCCCCAACCCACTAATCTTAGATAGATTATTATGAATTTCAAAAAGGCGATCTTCGGGTCGCCTTTTTTCTTTTACAATTGCCAATTACAATTGTCTGGGCGCAAATAATATAATCAATGTGGCAACAACCGCCAACCCACTGCCAATTATATCCCATTGGTCAGGCCGCTGGCCTTCCACAATCCACATCCATGCCAGCGATGCAACGATGTAAATCCCGCCATAAGCCGCATAAGCCCGACCCGCAAAATCACTCGTCACCAAAGTCAACAAATACGCAAATAAAACCAACGCCAATATACCCACTGCCGCCCATAACATAGAATGGCCTTGCCGCAACCACATCCAAAAAGCAAAACACCCCGCAATTTCAGCAGCAGCGGCGAGGGCATAAATCAATAATGTAAGGCTCGGTGATAACATATTCATCCACACATGTTTATTCTATCGTTAAATCGGCAAGTGCCAGCACGGCACTGCACCAACGCAGCTTCAATATCATTTTTAACAGCACTCAGCTCACTAATTTTGTCCGCCACCCGCGCCAATACAATCTCCATCCGCACTTCACCACTTTCGCAATTCAGCTCACCCGCGTCCAAATCATTAAGATTCTGAATAATCTCATCCAAATTAAAACCCAGCGCTTTCAACGATTTTATCATAATGATGCGGTTCACAATCGCGCCAGAATAAACCCGATACCCCGAAGCCAAACGTTCTGGCTCAGGCAGTAACCCACGCCGCTCATAAAACCGAATTGTATCAATAGACACCGCAGCTTTAACCGCCAATTTACCAATTTTCACTTTTTCCCCCACTTCTGCTTGACTCTAGACTTAAGTCCAGACTGTAGAGTAAAACTCCCCACTACACAAGTCACTTTAAACAGGAGTTAAAATGTCAGAATTACCAATTGCTTGCAATCCAAACGCACTAACCAACGATCAACGCCAATGGCTAACCACCGAATTTCGTAAATTATTTAACATGACCGAAAAAGTAAAAGCCCTACCAACAGGCTACGGCTTCCACTTTAAAAATGTCGATGAGCAACAATTCACCCACATCGCCAAACTCATCGCACTCGATCGGCTGTGCTGCCCCTTCATTCAACATGAAATTATACAGCCTGCAGGCGGCCTAGATGTCTGGCTACATTTCAGCGCTGCCAAAGATATAAAAACCTACCTAGAATGCGACATCACGCAACTTGTTGGCAAACAGGCAAAAGTCATCACCATGATGCAGCAACAAAATACCGAGCAGAATCATAATATTTGCCTATGCTCAGCATGATAATTAGATTGTGAAGTATTTCTGAGAAAGGCGATCTTCGGGTCGCCTTTCTTAAACGCATGTGTTAGGTGTTTATTATGACTTTTAAACCCTATCCATGGCTGACATTTTTTTCCATTTTAGTCTTTGCCGCGCTCATCACATTGGGTGTTTGGCAAGTGCAGCGCTATCAATGGAAGCAACAACTCAATGCCGATATAACAGCGTCAGCAAACTTAGAACCATCATCTTTAACCGAGTTACTAAGCCAAGGCACCGCCGAAGATTTCAAATACCGCCCCGTTAAAATCACCGGCCAATATATACCCAACCAACAGATTCTAGTCCGCGGCCAATATAAAAAATCCGCACGCGTCATCCTCTACGGCTTCTACGTTTTCAACCCGTTCGAATATCAAGCAGGTGACACAACCAAGCAAATTATGATCGAGCGCGGCTTCATCACCGAAGACAATTACAACGCCCCACAAACCTACAATCAAATACCAACAGGCATCACATCCATAAATGGCAACATTAAATTAGCCGAAAACCCAGGCAGTTTCATGCCCGATAACGACCCCACAAAACAAGTCTGGTTCTGGCGCGATATAGCCGCAATGGGCGCTAAACTCAACCTGCCAAATGCCGAAACCTTCTACATTTCAGCCACCGAAAACAACCAGCAAGACTTCCCCAAACCAACCAAAATAGAAATCAAAAGCGCCGTCAATCACTTAAGCTATCTCATCACATGGTTCGCCATGGCAGTAGGCTTGCTCATCGTCTACGCCTATATGCATGTCTATAATGGGCGGCTTTATCTGAACAAAAACAAACCTCAAAATAATGAGACTTCATCATGACTCTATTCATCTCAACCCGCGGCAATAATGATAAATTAAATTTCGAAGACGTCATGTTACGCGGCCTCGCACCCGATGGCGGCCTATACGTCCCCGAAACATGGCCAATCCTAAGCCAAGATGAATGGCGCAACCTCGTCGGCAAACCCTATACCGAAGTCGCCCTAGCAGTCATCAGCCCCTTCGTCGGCAATTGCATCCCTAAAGCCGAGCTGAAAGACATGATTGAAGCCGCCTATGCCAGCTTCTCCCACAAAGCCGTCACCCCACTCACTCAATTAGATGCCAACCAATGGCTGCTAGAATTATATCACGGCCCAACCATCGCCTTTAAAGATGTCGCCATGCAATTAATCGCAAAATTAATGGACAGAGCGCTCACCAAACGCGGCCTCCGCTCCACAATAGTTTGCGCCACATCAGGCGACACAGGCGGCGCCGCAGTCGAAGCCTTTATGACTTGCGACCGCATCGACCTGTTCGTCCTGCATCCCGACGAAAAAGTCAGCCAAGTCCAACGCAAACAAATGACCACATCAGGCAGCGCCAACGTGTTTAACATCGCCATCAAAGGCAATTTCGATGATTGCCAAAACCAAGTCAAAGCCATGTTCAATAACGAAAATTTCCGCGATCAAGTGGCATTATCTGGCGTTAACAGCATCAATTGGGCACGCATCATGGCGCAAGTCGTCTATTATGTAATCTCAAGCTTAGCCCTAGGCGGGCCCGATAAAACCTGCGATTTCACCGTCCCAACCGGCAATTTCGGCGATATCTTCGCCGCTTATGTCGCTAAAAAAATGGGCTTGCCAATGGGCAAATTAATCGTCGCCACCAACGAAAACGACATTCTGCAACGCGCCTTAAAAACGGGCAAATATGACATGCATAAAGTCATCGCCACCACCAGCCCCAGCATGGACATCCAAATTTCATCAAATTTCGAACGCCTCCTATTCGAAGCTTCAGGCCGCGATAGCGATCAAGTCAATCACATGATGGCCAGCCTAAAACAGTCCGATCAATTCGAAATCCCCGCCAAAACTTTAGCCAATATCAACCAAAGCTTTGCCGCAGGCCGCGCCGATGAAAACGCCGTCTCAGCAACCATGAAATCCGCATTAAGCGACAGCGCCAAACTCATCGATCCACATACAGCCGTCGCACTAAGCGTAGCGCAAAATCATTTGACCGATAACCCAATGGTCATCCTGTCAACCGCGCACCCCGCAAAATTCCCCGATGCCGTCAAAGCCGCAACGGATATTCATCCCCCATTACCAGCCCATTTATCAGATCTGTTTGAACGTACAGAAAAATACGATATATTGGATAATGAAGCCGATAAAATTATGCAATATATTAAAACCAATAGCCGCGTGGTGAACTGATTGAACCAAACCAACCAAACCGTAGAAATTGAACCAGGCGTGCATTCGACACGCCTAGATAATGGCCTCACCATTGTCACCCACCAAATGCCGCTACAATCCATCGCGGTAGGCGCGTGGATAAAAGCAGGCTCTCGCAATGAACAGCTTGCCGAACATGGCGTGGCACATTTTTTAGAGCATATGGCGTTTAAAGGCACCAAAAACCGCACCGCCAAACAAATTGTCGAGCACATCGAAAATGTCGGCGGTGATATGAACGCCTCAACAGGCATTGAAGTGACCAGCTATTATTTTAGATTGCTCAAAGACGACCTAGCTTTAGGCTTAGAAATCTTAGCCGACATCCTGCTCAATCCACTATTCGAAACCGAAGAAATGGACAAAGAAAAACAGGTTATCTTGCAAGAGATCGCCGCCACAGACGATGATGCCGATGATGTCCTCTACGATAAAATGATTGAAAACGCCTATGCCGAACAAGCCATTGGCCGTTCCATATTGGGCACACCCGAATCAGTTATGGCCTTAACCCAAGAGCAATTATCAGGCTTTTTAGCTAAACATTATGTACCAGAAAACATGACCATCGCCATGGCAGGCGGTGCCAGTCATAGCCAAGTGCTGCAATTGGTGCAAAAACATTTCAGTGCTATGCCCGCACAAAAACCCGTCTCACTACCTGTCGCAAAATTCACCCCCGATAGTGTCAAAATAAAAAAATCCCTCGAACAAAGTTATCTAGTTTTAGGCTTCGAATCCCATCATTTCAACCATCCCGATTTCTTCGCCCAGCAGATTTTGTCGCAACTTTTCGGCGGCGGCATGTCATCGCGCCTATTCCAAAACATCCGCGAGCAAAAAGGCCTGTGCTATAGCATATATTCGGGCAGTTGGGGCTTTGATGATACAGGCATGGTTTTTATCTATGCCGCCACCAATGGCGACAACATAGCCAAGGTAAAACAGTTAATTTACAACGAATTATTGACCTTATTGACCGACATTTCCCCCATCGAATTAACCCGCGCTTGCGCCCAAATTAAAGCCGGGCAAATGATGAGTTTAGAAAGCCCCGTGTCACGCAGCGAACAGATTGCCAGACAAAGCATTTTCTATAAAAACCTAATTAAAATTGACGACATTATCAGCCGCTTAGAGGCCGTCACTCTGGATGATTTAAAACGCGTCGCCAAAGACTTATTTTTGCTCAACCAAGCACAAAATACACCAAGCGATAACCTGCAAGTCAGCGATTTAAAACCGCACATCACCGTTGAAGTTGGGAGCTAAGGCGTGTTTTTCGAAAACAAATTTTTAAGCTTAGCCAAACAACCGCTTATCGGCGAAAATATTTATCTGCGGATGGCAAAAAAATCCGACTATGCAAATTGGCATGAAGTGCGCAGAAATAATTACGATTTTTTGCAACCCTATGAGCCAATTTGGGGCAAAAACGCGCTGAGCAGGCCGCAATATAACGCCCGTGTGCGTAATGACAAACATGATGCCAGTATGGATGCCAAATATGCATTTTTCATTTTCAAAAAATCCGATAACAGCCTAATTGGCGGCATTAACATGAATAATGTCCAACGCGGCGTGTTTCAATGTTGTGCCTTGGGTTATTGGTTGGCCAAGGCCGATAACGGTCAAGGCTTTATGAGTGAAGCGGTTGCCGTCATCACCGATCACTCATTTGACAAATGGAAATTCAATCGCATTCAGGCGGCAACTTTGCGTGATAATCACGCTTCAATCAGAGTGCTAGAGAAAAATGGATTCGACCGCGAAGGCGAGGCGAAGCGGTATTTAAAAATCAATGGAAAATGGCAAGATCATGTATTATTCGCCAAGATTGCACCATAATCCTGTAATAAGCTATATTTAGTCACAGTTAGTCAGTTAATTTCATAAAAACATTGCTTTGAATATTTTCAATTGTTAGAAAGATTTATGGACGGGCAAAACAAAAGAATCTTATAGATATAAGGCAATATCGATAAGATCTTGATGGCGTGAATACAGGCGGAAGCATTTTAGAGGCGAACTTTAACAATGCTCACTAGGAAATTTAATGAATTTGGAATATCGGGCAAAATATTCAGTTGCTATCACCAAGGTAATCTACCGCATATTTGCGATAATCTGTACAATTATATTTACCCTTCATAACTCCGTCTTTGCCGCAGAAAACATCATCATTTACCCAGACCAGCGGCATTTAAGCATAACCGAAAATTTAACTTTTCACGAGGCCGCACCAAGTGTCAGTGTCGAAGTCTTACGCCGAGAAGTTGGCGAAAATCAATTTGTAACCATTTTAAGTGGCGATGATACCAGCCCGCAATGGGTAAGTTTTGCACTTACCAACCCCAGTAAACTGCCCATTCAGCGCCTTCTCATTGCGCCGCATTTTGGTGGCGGCAACGATGGTCTGCTTATGCCAATATTAAGTGGCACGCGCATCAGCCAGTTATACGCATCATCAGGTGTAAAGCCCAGTTTGCAAAAAATCAACGGCGGTGATGTATTTTTAATCGATTTGCCGCCCGAAAAAACCATCACCTTTGTGGCGCGCGTGGCCGAAAATCAGCCTACGCGTTTAAGTCTATGGGATGTTGATGCTTATGAAAACCATCAGAGCTATTTGCCATTTTACCAAGGCATTATTGTCGGTATTCTGGGGCTATTGGCCATTTTTATTTCAAGCCTTTTCATCGTAAAACGCGATTTGATATTCATCATTGCAGGTCTCACCAGCTGGTCCGCTTTAATTTATAGCTTGCAAGAATTTGGTTTTATAACCGTTATATTCCCCGAAAATTCATATATTTTGGCATTGTTGCGCTCCCTTGCCGAGCTTGCCATGTCCAGCTTGCCTCTGTTGTTGATATTTATCTTTTTCAACAAAAGTTATCGCTTGAAACGTGTTGAAATGATCATAATGGCGCCACTAGCCATTGCGGCTGTTGGCATTGTTCTGGCATTCATTTCGCCTTCTGCCGCGGCAGGCATCGCACGGCTTAATGCTTTACTGGTTATGGCTTTCGGGTTTTGGCTCATCATTCGCCACTGGCCAACCCATAAATTCAGCACCGCGCAAACCCTAATCCCCCTCTGGATTGTTTTTTCAATATGGGCCATCGCGCAAGCCTATGTGGCAATCAGCACCGACACGCTTTATCTGAACTTATTGGTTGGCGCCACATATTTGCTATTTTTATTAATGTGTTTCATTGCTTTGTTGCAATATTTCACGCAAAAAAGCACGGAAAATTATGTAACCAATATGCCACAATCTGTGGTCATGCAAAACACAAATTCAGTGCCAACATCTCACTCAAATGAAGAAAAAACCGAGCAAGTTGAACAACATAACGACTTGTCAAACATTGCCATTGCAGGCAGCGGGCAAGTTCTGTGGGAATGGGATTTGCTGGAAGGTGTGATTAAATGCGGTGTCGAGCTAGACGAGGCTTTGCGTTATGACCATGGCACGATGAGCTGTGTTGTTAGCGAATGGCTGACTTATTTACATTCGCGCGACATGCCAAAACTCGAAAATGCATTTTCAGTGATTCTAGAAGAAGGCAATTCGCGCATTGACCAAGATATAAGATTGCGCGATGTGAGTGGCGATTTCTTATGGTTCGAATTGCGCGCCGCCGCCTTGACCGATGATGAAGGCTATTTAACTGGATTTGTCGGCACACTAAATGAAGTGACATTGCGCAAAAATTCTGAAGATAGATTGCTGCAAGACGCGGTACATGATAGCTTAACTGGTTTGCCCAACCGTTCATTATTCATCGATCGGCTCAAACGAGCTATTTTGCGTAGTGAAGATAAAAACACCATCATGCCAGCTATATTGCTAATTGATATAGATCGTTTTAAAGCCCTGAATGACAATGTCGGCATCGCCACAGGCGATAGCATTTTAATGATGATCGCCAGAAGGTTAGAGCGGTTTGTTAAATCTCCAAATACGGTTGCACGCATGTCCGCGGATCAATTCTCCGTAATTTTAACTGAATATAGTGACGTTAATTTCGTGATGAATTTTGGTGAAAAAATGCGCAAAATCGTTTCTGAACCCATTCATATTGATGACCGAGAAATTGTATTAAACTCTAGCGTGGGCATTGTCTTGGCCGAAAAAGGCAACGAGAACCCCGATGAGTTTTTACACCAAGCCGAGCTGGCCTTGAGCAATGCCAAACAAATGGATAAAGATGCCATTATGCTATATTCTGACGAGTTAGCTGGCAGTGTTGGCGATCGGTTCACCCGCGAGAATGATCTACGCCAAGCCATAACGCGCAATGAATTCGAGATGTTATATCAACCGATTATTGCACTCGAAAACATGCAACCCGTCGGTTTTGAAGCGTTGATCCGTTGGCATCATCCAACCGATGGCAATATCTTGCCCAGCGATTTCATTCAATTGGCCGAAGAAACGGGCCATATACATGCATTGGGGCAATTTGCCTTGGTCGAGGCCGCCAAACAGCTGAACATTTGGCAACGCACATTCAGCCAGCCAATATTTGTATCAGTTAACATGTCTAGCTTGCAACTATTTCAACCGCAATTGGTCGAGCAAGTGCAAGATGTGCTAACCCGCTTCAATGTCGCCAATGAGACCTTAAAATTGGAAATCACTGAATCTTTGGTGATGCAAAACCCAGAGCTTGCGGGCCAAATTCTCAAACGGCTCAAAGACATTGGCACAGGCTTAGCGATCGATGATTTTGGCACCGGCTATTCGTCTTTATCTTATCTGCATCAATTCCCGTTTGATGTCATTAAGATCGACCAATCCTTCATTCATGGCGAAAATTTTGGCGAAACACGGCCGATTATTCTAAAAACCATCATCAATCTAGCGCGCGATCTAGGTTTAAAAGTGGTTGCCGAAGGGGTCGAAAAAGATGAGCAAGCTCACGAGTTGATAGGTTTAGGCTGCGAATGGGTACAAGGCTATCGCTTTGGTGAACCCATGTCAGCCAAGGAAGCACTCAGTTTCCTATCTTCCAACTTTAACTAACATTACAAACCTTAGGCATGGCCAACATTGTCGCTTATCGATGAATATTTGTCGGGCTTAATACCGAGCAATTGCATACACATCTCATATTTCTGATCAAATTCATGGCTAAACACAATCTCATCATCAACATCGACAACCAGCCAGCTATTTTCGGTAATTTCGTGCTCCAATTGCCCCGCTTGCCAGCCCACATAGCCAATCGCAAAACAAATTTGTTGCGGGCCACGCCCCAAAGAAATGTCCGATAATATATCAGTGCTTGAAGTCATGCTGATGGTTTTAGAAATTTTAACCGTCTGTTGGCTTAAATCATATTCTTTGGAATGTAAAACAAACCCCCGATTATGCTCGACAGGCCCGCCTTCTAAAACTGGAATGTCAAACAGGTGTGGCGGCATTTCCAAGCTAGAATTACTAATTTTTTCAAAATAGTCAGCATCATTTTTAAGTTTTTCAATATCAAATTCGGGTAAATTTAGATGCAGCAGTGTGTCACCAACACTGAGATCTTGTGAAGGCTCATTAACCCGCAGTCCAAGACAACCATTTTCATTATGCGAGCAAATATATATAACAGCTCTATGAAACCTTGGGTCGCCAATATTTGGCAACGCGATCAGCAACTTGTTGGTTAAGTCCACTCTTGCCTCACGAAAGTTTGATTGTCATGTTCATTCAAAATATAATATTGCTAAAAGCAGTCAAAAATCAACTCATTCCGCTAATTATTTTGATATAGGTCAAAGTCAGTAAACTATATGCCATATAAATTCAAAAAAATATTTGCCACAATTCTGCTGGCCAGCCTGTCATTAGCCCCTGCGGTTCTGGCCGAAAATAGACTAATTAGTGCTTGGCATAAAACCGATTATAGCCAAGCGCGCGCACATATCCTACAAGCCAATGAGCAAAATGTCAGCCTCGCGGTCGAAATTAATATCATCGAAAATTATAAGACATATTGGATGTCTCCTGGCAGCACAGGCGTGCCACCTTTGGCCGATATAATGGG
Organism: Alphaproteobacteria bacterium; assembly: GCA_002400495.2. Classification (GTDB taxonomy): domain Bacteria; phylum Pseudomonadota; class Alphaproteobacteria; order Rhizobiales; family OSC116; genus OCS116. The sequence continues at coordinate 54,386 of NVQL02000055.1, forward strand.
CAAAAACATTGTTCAAGACAGCGCAAAAATATCATTCCCTTGGCCACATAAATATATAGATAAGTACGGTGAAACATGGGGTTATAAAGATAGAGTGGTATTATTTATCAATGTTGATCGAAACCAAACAACACAAAATACCGAGCTTGATATAGCATTTGATTACGCGGTGTGTGATCAGATTTGCCTGCCCGAACATGCCCAATTTAAGCTTAAATTAGACGCTGGCAACTTGGCCAAAACCATGTCGGCTTTAAAATTCGGCACATTTAGTAAGCAGATTTCGCAAGAAATCAAACCGCAAAATAGCGCCATCATCTCAGCATCTCTAACCACCTCTCAGCAATTGGTCTTAAACCTCAACACAGAGCTGAATGATGATCTATTTATCACCGATAATCACCATAGATTTTATCAACATTCCGCCACTGATTCAAATCAAAAGACCTATAATTTACACGGTATGGCCGTTAAAAATGCCGATAAACAATTGGCTTTAACGATTCATTATGCCACCTCGGATGGATATTTTCACACCAAAATACAGACAAAATAGCCGCTACCAATTACAAAAAAACACAAATTTTGATAGACAATCCATTCAATTAGTTTATTTGTCGACTAGGTGACTTGTCTTGAGGAAATGGGTGTTTTATGTATGCAATTTTAGGTGATATTGGTGGCACAAATACCCGCTTAGCCTTAGCAGAAGGTCCTAAGTCAGAATTGTTGCACATTCAGTATTTTGAAAACAAAGATTTTGAACATCTCGATCAAATTATATCCAAATATCTCGACAATCTTGGCCTCACCAAAGCTGGCAGTGTAAAAAATGCCGCCATCGCCGTAGCTGGTCCTGTTAAGGGCGATCAGATCGAGCTAACCAATGTTGATTTTGGCTTTTCACAAGCTGAATATAAGCAAAAATTCGGTTTCGACCGCCTCAACATTATTAACGATTTCACCGCACTAGCTTATAGTTTACCGCAGTTGACTGAAGATGATTTAATCCAAGTTGGCGGCGGTAAAGTTGCCGAAAATGCCAATAAATTGGTCATCGGCCCGGGCACTGGCATGGGCATGGCGGCACTCATCCCTTGTGACATACCGGCAGATGATGGCAGCACAAACATTCATTGGCATCCCATCCCAAGCGAAGCTGGTCATTCCACCTACAGCCCCAATACCGAGCGCGAGTTCCAATTGGTGCGGGTGCTGCGCAAGCAATATTATCGCGTGTCGGTCGAGCGGCTCATCTCTGGCGTTGGCATTAAAACCATTTATGACACTTTGGCTAAAATTGATGGCACAGCCATCAATGATTTAACCCCCAGTCAAATTTCAAAATTGGCCTTAGATAATCAAGATGAATTGGCAGTCGAAAGCCTCAACTTATTTTGCAACATTCTGGGCCGCGCAGCAGGCGATCATTGTTTGCATTTTTCAGCCTTTGGTGGGGTATATATTGCTGGCGGCATCATTCCAAAAATCTTGCCATTTTTCTTAAAAAGCGATTTCCGCAAAATATTCGAGAAAAAGGGCCGCATGGCGGATTTAACCCGCAACGTTGCCACCAATATCATCACCCATAAATACCCCGCTTTGATAGGGGCTTTAGCCAGTCTAAATTAATATTTAGGAAATTTTTTAATGAACATTCAAGTAAGAATAATGCTAATTTTCAGCATGCACGCTTTTATTGTGGGCAGTATGTTCTCACGTTTGCCCGAAATCCAGAAATATTTGCAACTCGGAACTGGTGATTTCGGCCTCATTCTCATCGGAATTCCATTTGGTGCCCTCACTGGCTCGCTGCTCATTTCGCGATTAATCGAAGCCGCTGGCACTCGAAAGACCATTTTAATCTTTTTCCCCATCTTCGCCTTCGTTCCGCTTCTCACAAGCTTTTCTACGGATAAATTCCTCCTTCTTATAACTCTCTTCTGTTTCGGCGCAACGCTTGCAGCGGGGAATGTTGCGATGAATGTCGAGGCAGACCGTATAGAGTTCGCATCTGAAAAACGCATTCTGAATAAATGTCATGGCAGCTGGGGTTTGGGTTTCTTAATTGCCTCTTTATTAGGAGTGGGCGAGATTTGGCTAGGAATGTCCCCATCGATACATTTCGCTATATTGTTTGTTCTCATTGTCTTAGGCAGCATTATTTTTGTTGGCGGCTTGAAAACCTCACCCTCGCGCGATCTTGCGACTGACACTGATGCCAATAAAAAGAAAAAATTTATAATCCTTCCCAATAAAGCAACATTTCTGGTTGTGGCATTTGCTTTCTCGGCATTTTGGTTTGAAGGCAGCATAAGAAATTGGGGCGTTATATATCTACGCGACGGTTTAGGCACACTTAACTGGCAGGCTGCCATCGCCCTGCCTGCCATGGTATCAACCCAAACTTTAGGTCGATTTTTGGCCGATTCATGGATTTCCAAATATGGTGAGGTCGTCGTGGCGCGTTTTCTCACCGTCGTGGCTTTGGTCGGTTTAATCATCGTGGTAATTTCGCCACTGGCCATTTTTGCACTCATTGGGTTTGCGTTGATCGGATTGGGAATCAGCACCGCCGTTCCGCAAGCAATTTCGGCAATGGCACGTTGGGGAGGGCGATCTTCTAGTGAAAATGTTGCAGCATTTTCGATGCTCCAGACCTTGATAGCTTTTATTGCGCCCCCCGCATTTGGCTTTTTTGCGTCTTGGTTGGGCTTGCGTTACGCATGGGTGGTGTTTCTGCCGCTACCATTCATTGCCCTATATTTTGCCAAAACACTCGCCCCTCGAGATAATATCGACGTCGCAGTTAAACATGCCCCGCCGCGCGCGCCTGTTCAATAGCACCAGTTGCAAGCATGTCAGCTTTTTCATTGCCTTCATTGCCCGCATGGCCTTTCACCCAGCGCCAGTCAATAGTATGCCTTTGCGTGGCTTCATCCAAAGCCTTCCAAAGTTCAACATTTTTAACAGGTTTTTTGGCCGCGGTGCGCCAATTGCGCGCTTTCCAGCCGTTCATCCATTTGTTAATGCCGTCTTTCACATAAACACTATCGGTATATAAAATAATATCACACGGGCGTTTCAGTACATTCAACGCCTCAATGGTGGCGGTTAATTCCATCCTATTATTGGTGCTGTCAACCGCAAACCCGCTCATCTCGCGGTCATTGCCATTATATGACATCCAAACCCCCCAGCCACCAGGCCCAGGGTTGCCCGAGCACGCACCATCGGTATAAATCACCACTTTGTTAGCATACTCTTCACTCAATTCCATATTCCTTATAATCGCCAATTTTTTGATGAAACCGTAAATTACGAATATATTCATCAGGCTTTTTGGGGATGACCAAAGCATCTTCAGGCACATTTATCCAGTCATAAAGCCTCGTCAGCAAAAACCGTATCGCCGCACCACGGCATAAAGTTGGTATGGCATCAAGTTCTGCCTGCTCAAGTTTACGCACGCTTTGATAACCCCTAAAAAATGCACGGCTTTTGGTCAAGTTCAACTCACCATTTTTCTCAAAGCACCAAGCGTTAATCACAATCGCCAATTCATAAGCATAAACTTCGTTACAGGCGAAATAAAAATCAATAATACCCGACAATTCACCATGCATAAAAAATACATTGTCAGGAAAAAGATCGGCGTGTATCACCCCATTTGGTAATTTCTTAGGCCAACTTTTTTTCAAAAAATCAAGTTCAACGGATAAAAATTTCTGCAATCCACCATCAACTTCAGGTGCAACTTTATCTATGTCATCACCGCAACTTTTAAGCAATGGCTGCCAGTCTTTAAGGCTCAAACCATTTTTGCGTTTAATCTTAAAACTTTCAGCTTTTAAGTGAAATTGCGCGCTGGCCACACCCAATTGAAACAGGTTTTGGGGGCTCGGCGCTTTGATCGCCATACCATCCAAAAACTCAATAAGCGCCGCTGGTTTGCCGCATAATCGGCTAAAAAGTAACCCATCATTTTGAAGGATCGGTCGCGCAGTCTCTAAGCCATTTTCAGCCAAATGGTTCATCAAACCCAAAAAGAACGGCAGTTCATTCTCTTCAACCCGCGCTTCATAAAGTGTCAGGATAAATTGGCCTTTGTCGGTGGCCAAAATATAATTAGTATTTTCCACCCCCTCAGCAATGCCCTTACACCACAATAATTGCCCGACATTATATAAGCGTAAGAATTCTTCAAGCGCATCATCGCTCACATCTGTATACACAGCCATTAAACGGCCCCTATTAAATGATAATGTTAAATGATTATGCGCTTAACGGTGCTTTGCGAGTTTTGGGTTCGCGCAGCTCTTTAGGCAGGTTAAAAGTAATGGTTTCTTTGGCGGTAATCACGGTTTCAATGGTCACTTCAAACCGCGCCCGCATGGCATCAACAATCTCTTCAATCAACACATCAGGGGCAGAGGCACCAGCGGTTAAACCCATCACATTCACGCCATCAAACATCGCCCAGTCAATTTCAGCCGCGCGTTCCACCAATGCTGATGATTTACAACCCTCACGGTCAGCAATTTCCACCAAACGGCGCGAGTTACTGCTATGCGGCGCGCCCACCACAATCAAGCTGTCAATTTGCCCGACAATGGCTTTCACCGCTTCTTGGCGGTTGGTGGTGGCGTAACAAACATCATCCTTGCCAGGGCCATGAATGTTAGGAAAACGCTTTTTAAGCGCATCAATCATATGCTGGGTATCATCAACCGAAAGAGTGGTTTGCGACATATAAGCCAATTGATCAGGGTCATCCACTTTTAGGTTTTCGACATCCTCAATGGTTTCAACCAACAACACAGCACCTTCGGGCAATTGCCCCATTGTGCCCAAAACTTCGGGGTGACCAGCATGGCCAATTAAGATGGTCTCGAGGTTTTTTTTGAAATGTCTTTTGGCTTCAAAATGCACTTTAGTCACCAGCGGGCAGGTGGCATCAAGCTGAAATAAATTGCGTCTGGTGGCTTCAGCCGGTACCGATGCGGGCACGCCATGGGCTGAGAAAATAACCGGCGCATCGCCGTCAGGAATTTCATCCAATTCTTTTACAAATATAGCGCCTTTGTTTTTAAGGCTTTCGACCACAAATTTATTATGCACAATTTCATGCCGCACATAAACCGGCGCACCGAATTTTTCGAGTGATTTTTCAACGATTTGTATGGCGCGGTCCACCCCAGCACAAAAACCAAGTGGTTCACACATCACAACTTTAAGCGGTCGTTTTTTCATAATTTTTCCATTCGATAGCTCTGCCAAGTAAATAACAGTTAACCATAGTGTGGTCAAGAAGCTTAAGCGCCAGTATGACACTCGGTTTGGCCACCAGTGGAGCTTGCAAACATAACAACCGATACGTTTTGTCGCATACTGAATTTGACATACATCAATCCACCTACACATTATTAGGTTTATTTTAGTTAAGAACCACTTAAATTATCAAGGAGAAATACCATGTCACCCAAAAATATTTTAATCAACCTTAACGACACAGAAAACCTTGACCACACATTAAAAAGCGCCTGCGCCCTAGCTGTGCGGCATGATGCGCATTTAATCGGGGTGTATGTCATTCCGTTTTTTCACATCAATGTCAGCATTCATGGCTCAGAGGTTATGATGCAAGAATTGCAAGATGATGAACTCCAAAAAAACCGCGAAATTGCCAGCGATATGGTAAAAAAATTCACCAAATCCTTAAAATCTTATGGCATATTGGGCAAAACACGAGTGGTAAATTCTGTCAATTCCGAAATTGCCGAAGCGTTTATCAAACAAGCACGTACCGCCGATTTGGTCGTCATTCCACAAGTGATTAGTGATCAAAATTGCAATGTCGAAAATGATTTTGCAGATAAAGTCATATTGTCAGTTGGCCGCCCCGTAGTGGTTTTGCCACGTGGCAAGGATTTTGAGCAGATTGGCGACAATGTCAGTGTCGCGTGGAATTTAACCGCCGAGGCATCGCGCGCCGCCTTTGATGCGCTACCATTATTAGCCAAAGATTGCGAAGTGCGTTTTATCTGGGTCGATGCCAAACAGGAAAATAACAACCTGCCAGGTGCCGAAATTGCCGAAGCCTTTTCTCACTATGGTTTAAATGTGATAACAGCGTCAATTCAAAGCGGCAAAAAATCAATTGGTGAGGCGCTCATTCACGAAGCCGACATCAATGGCTCTGACCTTTTGATAATGGGCGCTTATGGTCATTCGCGGCTGCGCGAACTGGTTTTTGGTGGCGCCACGCTGCATATGCTCAAAAATATGACATTGCCAGTTTTGATGTCACGTTAAAAACAAATAGCCAAGCAAGTATAAATTAGCTGAAAACTCTAATTGACATATGATTTTGCTTGGCTATATTATCCCAAATACAAGTGACGACTGCGGGAGAGTTTTGATTCCCAAACCATGCAAATGGTAAGCTGTCAAACGCCGAAGGAGCAACCACCCCGGAAACTCTCAGGCAAACGGACCGCAGTTTGATGACACTCTGGAGAGCGATAAGACTTTATACTTAAAAGTTGTTATCCACCGAAGGGCGCAAACTCATACTATTTTTTGAATAGGATGGGCAAATCTCTCAGGTTATGGACAGAGGGGGCAGATCTCAAGTTTAGAGATCGCACGAGTCTGTAATAAGACGGAGCTAAAATTCCGTCCACTTGAGGGGTAAATAATGAGCGATAACTTAAAAACCGCATTATACGATCTACATGTCGAATTAGGTGCAAAAATTGTGCCCTTCGCAGGCTATGATATGCCCGTGCAATATCCACTCGGTGTATTGGGCGAGCACAACCACACCCGCCAAAACGCAGGCCTATTTGATGTCTCCCATATGGGTCAAGCCATCCTCAGCGCCACCGATAAAAACACCAACATTGCCGAATTGTTCGAAACCCTAGTGCCGGGCCTCTTGATCAGCCTTCAAGACGGCCAAATGCGCTACAGCTTGCTAATGGCCGAAGGTGGCGGCATTCTAGATGATTTAATGATCACCCGCATATCCAATAACGCCGATGGTTTTGAGCGCCTATTCCTAGTGGTCAATGCAGGCTGCAAACATGCCGATTTCCAACATATCAACCAAAAACTTAACGGCCAAGCCACCTTGGAAATCCTCGACCGCGCCTTAATCGCCCTACAAGGCCCAAAAGCCGCCGAAGTTTTGGCACGCCATCTACCAGATGTCGCCACCATGCCGTTCATGAGCCTCACCCACACCAAACTTAACGACATGAATTTAGTCGTCAGCCGCTGCGGCTATACAGGCGAAGATGGTTACGAAATCTCCATTGCCAACCACCAAGCCATAGAATTCACAAAGTTGCTGCTAGCACATGATGAAGTCGAAGCCATCGGCCTAGGTGCACGCGATAGCCTGCGCCTAGAAGTTGGCCTCTGCCTCTACGGCCACGACATCGATACCAAAACCACCCCCGCCGAAGCAGGCCTCATGTGGGCAATCGGCAAACGCCGCCGCGAAGAGGGCGGCTTCCCAGGCGCAGATATAATACAACAACAACTCACCAATGGCGTCTTTCGCAAACGCGTCGGCATCTTGCCCGAAGGCCGCGCCCCCGCCCGCGAACATACCGAAATTTACAGCAAATCAGGCAATAAAATCGGCGAGATCACCTCAGGCGGCTTCGGCCCCACCTTCGGCGGCCCGATCGCCATGGGCTATGTCGCCACAGAATTTGCCGACATTGGCACCGAGGTCGATTTAATGGTGCGCGGCAAAGCCCGCCCCGCCAAAGTCGCCAAAATGCCATTCGTACCGCAAAACTATTACAAACCAAAATCATAAAAGGGATGCCCATGTCAAAACATTACACAGAAGATCACGAATATGCCTTCATCGAAGGCGACATTGCCACCATCGGCGTTTCAAACCACGCACAAGATCAATTGGGTGATGTGGTCTTCGTCGAACTCCCCGAAGTTGGCAAAGTCTGCGAAAAAGGCGACGAGATTGCTGTCGTAGAATCAGTAAAAGCCGCATCCGAGGTCTACACCGCAGTAGCAGGCGAAGTGATAGAGGTAAATTCAGTCCTAGAAGACGCCCCCCAAACCGTCAACGAAGGCGCCGAAACAGTCGGCTGGTTCATTAAAATCAAAATCACCAACCCGTCAGATGTCGAAGGCCTCATGGATGAAGCCGCATACACCGCTTTTGTCGCCGAGTAACAATCACCCAAATAAGAGATGCCGACCATGCGTTACCTACCACATTCTCCACAAGACCGCGAAACCATGCTCGCCGCCATCGGCGTCAATAGCATCGATGACCTATTCGCCGAAATCCCCCAATCCGTCCGCATAAAAGACGGCTTCGGCCTGCCCAACCACGCCACCGAGCTAGAGGTAGATCGCTATTTCCGCAAACAATCAGATAAAAACCTAGCCGCCAGTGGCGCAGCTTTCTTCATCGGCGGCGGCGCATATCGCCACCACGTCCCCGCCACGGTAGATCACCTCATTCAACGCTCAGAATTCCTAACCGCCTACACCCCATACCAACCCGAGATTAGCCAAGGCACTCTACAAACCCTGTTCGAATTCCAAACCCAAGTCGCCCAATTATACGATATGGAAATCGCCAACGCCTCCATGTATGACGGCTCAACAGGCACAGGCGAGGCGGTTCTCATGGCACACCGCGCCACCAAACGCAAAAAAGCCATCGTCTCAGGCGGCGTACACCCACAATATATAGAAGTCATCGAAAACCTATCAGATTTCGGCTCCAAACAAGTCGTAAAACTCCCCGCCACCCCCCAAACCCTCGGCAAAGCCGAAATAGAAAAAATCATCGCCCAACTAGATAACGAAACTTCTTGTGTGGTCGTCCAAACCCCCAATTTCTTCGGCGAACTATCCGATTTCACCGCATTGGCAGATGCCGTCCACGCCGTAAAAGCCCTACTAATCGTCGTCGTCACCGAGGTCGTCTCCCTAGGCGCAGTCAAAGCCCCAGGCACAATGGGCGCAGACATCGTGGTTGGCGAAGGCCAATCCATAGGCGTCGGCCTCAACTTCGGCGGTCCATATGTCGGCCTCTTCGCCACCACCAAAAAACTCCTGCGCCAGATGCCGGGCAGGGTCTGCGGGCAAACCGTAGATGCCGATGGCAAACGCGGCTTCGTGCTCACCATGTCCACCCGCGAGCAACATATCAGACGCGAAAAAGCCACCTCAAACATCTGCACAAACGCAGGCCTCTGCACCCTAGCTTTCACCATCCACATGGCGCTACTGGGCGAGGTCGGCCTCCGCAAAATGGCCATCTCATCCCACAATGGCGCCGTAGTCCTAGCCGACCGCCTCGCCAAAATTAACAATATCGATGTGCTAACCGAAACCTTCTTCAACGAATTCACCATCCGCCTCAACGGCCACAATGCCAACGACATCGTCAACGCCCTTGCAGCACAAAACATCCTAGCAGGCCTCCCCGTATCACGCCTACTACCCCACGGCGATAACGACGATCTACTCATCATAGCCGTCACCGAAACCAACACAGATGAAGATTTCGACTTACTAGAAACCGCATTAAAAGGAGCCATGGCATGAGCGAACAAACAGCAAATAAAATGAACAATGTCGGCCGTCCCTCCACTCCAAATTCAACCGAGCAAGCCACCGACCACCCCACATTCACAGGCAATAAAGCCCTGCAAATCAACGAGCCATTGCTCTACGAAGTCGGCTCCATCGGCCAAACAGGCGTCGACATCGCCACCCCGCGCCAAATAAAAACCAACCGCCTAGGCGGCCTAGATCGCCTCCAAACAATCGGCCTCTACGGCCTGTCAGAACCCGAAACCATGCGCCATTATGTCCGCCTAAGCCAAAAAAACTTCGCCATCGATATGGCCATGTACCCCCTCGGCTCATGCACCATGAAACACAACCCCCGCATTAACGAAAAAATCGCCCGCCTTCCAGGCCTAGCCGATGTCCACCCCTTGCAGCCCCAACAAACCGTATCAGGCGCCATAGAGGTTATCGAAACCCTAGCCGAATGGCTGATGAAACTAACCGGCATGGCCGCCATCGCCATGAGCCCCAAAGCCGGCGCCCATGGCGAACTTTGCGGCATGATGGCGATAGAAGCCGCCCTAAGAGCCAGATATGAACAAGGCGTTGATACCAAAAAACGCACCAAAGTCTTAATCCCAGAATCCGCCCACGGCACCAACCCCGCCACCGCCGTTTTTGTCGGCTACCAAGTCGTCACCATAAAAACCAGAGACGATGGCACAGTCGACCCAAAAGACATCAAAGCCGCATTAAATGACGAAATCGCCGCCATCATGCTCACCAACCCCAACACCTGCGGCCTGTTCGAGCGCGATATCATGGAAATCGCCGATGCCGTCCACGATGCAGGCGCATTTTTCTACTGCGATGGCGCAAATTTCAACGCCATAATGGGACGCGCCAAACCGGGCGATCTAGGCGTTGATGCCATGCACATCAACCTGCACAAAACTTTCTCCACCCCCCACGGCGGCGGCGGCCCAGGCGCAGGCCCAGTAGTCCTAAGCGAAGCCTTAGCCAAATTTGCCCCCGTTCCCTTCGTCAAACGCCAAGGCGATCGCGTCACATTGGTCGAACATACCGAAGGCACAGACTCTTTCGGCCGCATGACCGCATTCCACGGCCAAATGGGCATGAACACCCGCGCCTTAGCCTATATCCTAAGCCACGGCCAAGATGGCATCAAACAAGCCGCCGAAGACGCCGTCCTCAACGCCAACTACATCAAAGCAAAATTAAAAGATGTCATGACCCCAGCTTTCGAAGAACAATCAGCAGGCTTCAAACGCCCCGCCATGCACGAAGCTTTGTTTACAGATGATTTCTTAAAAAATACAGGCATTACTACACTAGACTTCGCCAAAGCTATGATAGACGAAGGTTTCCACCCAATGACAATGTATTTCCCTTTAGTCGTACATGGTGCTATGCTAATTGAACCGACAGAATCTGAAAGCAAAGCCAGCTTAGATCTTTTCATCGCCACAATGCGCGATTTAGCCCTAAGCGCTAAGAATAAACAGACTAACCGCTTCCTAGGCGCCCCGTTCCACGCCCCGATGAAGCGACTAGACGAAACCCTTGCAGCCCGCAAACCAATATTAAAGTGGCAAAAACCACAACCCCAAGCCGAGGCCGCAGAATAAAAATAAGAATACTGAGTGGGAGGGCTCACTCGGTTGCGACCATCTTCACTCTCGGGGGACGAGTGGAGATGGTTTTTTTATGCACAAATCCCCCACAACACACCCAAACCAACTCACCAACAAAAACCACCCAACAAAACCCAACACCCAAGCAACACCCCCAAGCCCCCATCCACCCCCAACATC
>NVQL02000038.1 GCA_002400495.2 Alphaproteobacteria bacterium
GACGTTTTCTTGCCATTGTGAAAACTCGGTGAAGCTTTTTTTCATCATATGGCCGCGTGTGCGGTCGATCCAAAATACGTGATTGCTGACATTGCCAAGRAAGGCTCTRTCATGGCTRACRAAAATAATGGTTGAGCGTAATTTGGTTAGTTTTTTYTCTAACCAGCCGATKGAYTCAATGTCCAAATGGTTGGTMGGTTCRTCTAAGATTAAAATATCTGGRTCKGTRTARAARCTGCGGATSAGTGCRGCTTTRCGGGCTTCGCCGCCWGAYAGGCTKTTRATGTYGCGCRTGCTATCAAGMTTAAGCTCATCKARCCATGCATAGACYTTATARTCTAGATCTGGATCCATGCCATCGGTGATGAATTCGAARATYGTYTCATATTTGCTKAGATCGGGCACTTGCTCGAGCATGCTRTAGGTSAGGCCTGGCTGATGAAATAATGTGCCTTCATCGACATCGATCTGTTTGCTGATTAGTTTTAGCAAWGTSGACTTRCCGCARCCRTTGCGGCCGACAATGGCCATTTTCATGCCNNNNYTGATTGATNNNNAGGTTGAGCTGGTTAAAYAAKATACCATCGCCGCCRCCCAGAACGATATTTTGCATTGTGACTTGTGCTTTTGACATGGAGAGCCTGAATTTGAGAGTGATTTTTGTGCAAAATGGCTTTTATTACACGAAATGTCAACAYAGAAGGCGYGGATTAACCTGCMRCAMGCYTAGTTACCCAAGATGAYRATMYGTCCGCTGGCATYRATAAACGCTGAATTGCCTTTGCGACTGCTYRCRCGGGTGACYTTTYTGGGCTTTTTTGTRCGRATTTTATTGCGTTTGGYGWCTTTCTTTTTGRTSRYTTTYTTCTTRSTGAYTTTGKTTTTSKSRATKMYCTTYTTTKTMWTTTTKKWYTTCGCAATCTTTTTCTTTACAACTTTTTTCTTAGTAATTTTTTTGGGGGCAGCTTTCTTTATAACGGTTCTTTTAATTGTTTTTATTTTGGGACGTTTAATGGGTTTTGTCACTTTGATGCCATTACCAATTCTTTTGCCGTTTAAGGTAACAATTCCGCCAGTGTTTTGCGTTGATTTTTTACCGAGGCTGGACACAGTGATGATGTTTTTATGACGGGACGCACTTTTAATAGTTTTGGCTGTGCTTTTGATTAATTTTTCCGGTGTTTCGGCCTGTAATGCGGCGGTTTCGGCAGCTAGGTCTTTGCTTTCTGCTTCTAAAATCGCGGTGATGACGGCGTTGCGTGGGGTGACCAAATTAGCCTGTGCGGTATATTCTAAACTATCCAGTTTTAGGCCGTATCTGGCGACATAGGCATCGGTCATGAATTTTTTAAACGTCATGGCAGGTAGGTTGCCGCCGGTCAGCCGTTTGGTTGGGGTGTAATTGTCGTTGCCATACCAAACGCCGGTGACCAAATGATCGGTAAAGCCCATAAACCAAGCATCGCGATAGCTTTGAGTGGTGCCAGTTTTGCCATAGGTTTTGGTGAAACCTAGATTGGCTCTGGTGCCTGTGCCATATTGCACAACATTGTTCAGCATGTATTTAAGATCAGCAATTTTAAGTGGGTTGGCCACCACACGGGCGGCAAATTCATCGCGATCATGTTTATAAATAACGTCGCCAGTGCCATTGCGAATTTCGTGAATGCCATAAGGTTGCGCCAATGTGCCGCCATTGGCAATGGTGGCATATGCGCCAGTAAGGTCTAAAACTGAAATGGAGGCTGTGCCCAATGGCAAAGACGCATTGGCGACCAATTTGGCATCTATACCCAAATCCTTAGCGGTTGAAATGACATTTTTATAGCCAATCTCGAGTGCCAGCTTAACCGGGATGCTGTTGATGGAGCGCACCAAGGCATTGTTAAGCGTGGTGCGGCCAATATAACGGCGGTTGTAATTTTTGGGTGACCATTTTTTGATTTGCACTTTGCTATCAATCACCCGGCTATTGGGTTTGTAGCCGTGGTTAAGCGCGGCCAAATAAACCAAAGGTTTGAATGATGAGCCGGGTTGGCGGCCGGCGTTAACTGCGCGGTTAAATTGGCTTTTGCGGTAATCTCTACCGCCAATGAGCGCAAGCACCGCGCCATCATGTTCCATACTGACCAATGAGGCTTGATCTACGTTATATTTTTCGCCATTTTGGCGTAGATTGTCTTGAATGACCTGACGGGCGGCGGCTTGTAAATCTAGATCGATGGTGGTTTTGACATGCAAAACATAATTGCGATTGTTGGCGATTTTTTTGGCTTCTTCGAACGCCCAATCGATGAAATACTCGCCTTTATTTTCTGGGTCGCGGCGGTTGACCACTGAAGCTGGGTTGGCACGGGCATCGAATACATCGCCATGACTTAGAAAACCGGCATTGACCATATTGGTCAGCACTACATTGGCGCGGCCACGGGCAGCGCCAAGGTTGATATGCGGGGCATAATTGGATGGGGCTTTAAACAGGCCGGCGAGCATGGCCGCCTCGGCTAAGTTAACATCGCGCACTGATTTGCCGAAATAATATTGTGAAGCGGCTTCTAGACCAAAATTGCCGGCGCCCATATAGGTGCGGTCAAAATATAGGTTTAAAATTTCGTTTTTGGTTAAATTGGCTTCGAGCCACAAGGCCATATAGGCTTCTTTAATTTTACGCTCTAAGGTTTGCTCGGAAGAGAAAAACAGCATTTTGGCCAGCTGCTGCGTGATGGTGCTAGCGCCGTGATTGTTGCCAGAGGTTTTTTGAATGTTATGGATGAGCGCGCGGCCGATGCCCATTGGATCGACGCCGACATGGCTGTAGAAATTGCGATCCTCGGTGGCTAAAGCCGCGAGTAGCATGTTTTCTGGCAATTCTTCGAGCGGGACATTGCTATCGTGACGAATGCCGCGATGTCCGATGAGATTGTTGTTTTTATCATAAAATGTGACGGAATATTTTTGGTAGAGCTGCCAGCCTTCGCTGACATCAATTAATGCATATTGGCCGAGCATAAAAAAGCCGATAAGGCCGACAAAGGCCAATGTAAGGCCGTCGGAAATGATCTCGATGAAGAAGCGTTTGATGCCACGCACCCGCATGAAACTCATGGTATAATTGAAACCGCGCCAGAAATTGCTGAAAAATTTACTTGTGCTGTAGATAGCGCTATCCATGAAGCTATCTATTTTTAATAAGTGATTTAAAAAGCCATTATTTTTGGACATAGGTGCTTACCGAACTCCAACTCAAAACATATTTCACCACCTAAAATGCGACGGTTACATATGTTAACAAAATATGAATAACAATACTAGACTTAGCGTCATGCCTATGAGATTGCATGAATTATGCCAAAAAAACTGTGCCGTATTGGGATGGTGATTTTGCCTGAGTTTTGCGGGAAAATATCGGTGTTTTTAGGCTAGGGAAAATATAATTTTATTTCTAATTGTGATTGTGCTATTCAATATGCTGCTAAATATAATGAATCTTATTTAACATCTAACTATATGAAATAATTGAATATGTTCTGGGAAGAAAAAACACTAACCGAGTTGAATGATCAGGAATGGGAAAGCCTGTGTGATGGTTGTGGCAAATGTTGTTTGATTAAACTAGAAGATGAAGATACTGGTGAAATTATATTTACCAATATGGCCTGTAAGCTGCTTGATGTGAAGACTTGCCAATGTAGTGACTATCCCAACCGTGCCAAATTCGTACCAGATTGTATCAAAATGACACAAGAGAATATCAGCCAATATAATTGGTTGCCAAAATCTTGTGCTTATAGATTGCTGGATGAGGGTAAGAGATTGCCTGATTGGCATCCGTTAATCTCGGGTGATCCGAAGACTGTTTTGCGCGCTGGTATATCGGCTGTCGGGCGGATTGTGAGTGAAGAGGGCATCGCGGATGAGGATGCAGTGAATTATATTGTGCAGTGGCCTAAGAAATAACCTATTGAAATTGCTTTTATTTTTTAGTTATAAAGTGACGCGGGGATTAGTGGCAGTTAGAGAAATGACAATTTGACCGTACTGTATTGTTGGCCTATTTTGAGGACAGTAAAAAAGGTTGAAAACAGACCTGAACCTAACCCGCTTTGATCAGCGGGTTTTTTTATGCAGAATTAAAATGCTTATGAGCAAACAGAAGTTGATATTGGATAAGCTTGAACGGCAATTGAATAAAATTATCACCCTTTTGGGCAAAACAGAGCCGCAAGCCGATTTGGCATTTTGCGAAAAGCAAGCCAAGACATTGACCGTGATTATCAAAGCTTTGGAGAATATTCGTGCCATGCAAGTGACGCAGAATGATGAGCCAAGCCAACAAAGTGAGCCTGAAACCATCTATGAAACGGATCAACAATTCCGAGACGAAATTACGCAAAAACTTGCGGCGATTAACCAAACAGCAGATTGAAAAATTTGCGACTGATTTAGATGAGGAACAGTTAGAAAAATTATATTTTGATTGGTATTTATGGGCTAGGGATGACCAATTGCCACCGAATTTGCAGCCGCAGACCAGTGAAAAATATGCCAAAGAGTGGCAGAATTGGATTTTGTTAGGCGGCCGAGGGGCGGGGAAAACCCGCGCTGGGGCGGAATGGGTGAGAGCTATGGCATTGGGGATTGAACCATTTGCTACAAAACCTGCTTGGCGGATTGCTTTGCTTGGCGAGACATTTAATGATGTGCGTGAGGTGATGCTTGAGGGTGACAGTGGGTTATTGAACATTCACCCTGCGCATCAGAAGCCGACTTATATTGCTTCGCGTAAGCGGCTGGAATGGCCGAATGGGGCGATTGCGCAATTGTTTAGTGCTGAAGAGCCTGAAAGTTTGCGGGGGCCGCAATTTCATGCGGCTTGGTGTGATGAATTTGCTAAATGGCAATATGACGAAGACGTGTGGGACATGTTGCAATTTGGCATGCGGTTGGGGGAGCATCCGCAAATTGTAATTACGACCACGCCGCGAAATCGGAAAAAATTAAAAGATATTTTGGCGATGCCGAATAGTTATGTGAGTAGGGCATCGACTTTTGCCAATAAACAGAATTTGGCGGGGACGTTTTTGCGCACCATTGATGCGAATTATGCGGGGACGAATTTAGGGCGGCAAGAATTATACGGTGAGCTGATTGAAGATAATGAAGGGGCGTTATGGTCTTATGAATTGATTGAGGATTTAAGGCGCAACCGAAAGAATTATGATTTTGATGATTTTGAGCGCATTATTTTGGCGATTGACCCGCCTGCGACTAGCCATAAAAAATCTAACGCTTGTGGGATGATTGTGGCGGCGATTGATAACAATCGGCATGCTTATATTTTGGCTGATGTGACGATGCAGGCGGTGAGCCCGATTGTTTGGGCGCAGAAGGCGGTGCAGATTTATCATGAATTTAATGTGGATCGCATTGTGGCTGAGGTGAACCAGGGTGGGGAAATGGTGGAGACTATATTGCGTACGATTGATGGACAGATTTCGTATGCTGGGGTGTTTGCCAAGAAGAATAAAAAAAGCCGGGCTGAGCCTGTTGCGGCTTTGTATGAGCAGGGCAAGGTGCATCATTTGGGTATGTTTGAAGAGTTGGAAGATGAAATGTGTCAGTTTGATCATTTTATTATGAGTTCGAAGAATAGCCCTGACCGGGTGGATGCTTTGGTGTGGGCGGTGAGTCATTTGTTGCTCAACGGTGGTGTGAGTGTGCCGCGGATTAGAGATTTGTAAGTTAAATAATTAGAATTCAAACTATGGGAAGGAGAAATATGTCATTTCTTCAACGGCTGGGTTTTGGCCAAAATACTAGTGAAAAACCGAAAACTGAGCGTAAGAATTATGTGCCTTTGACCCAATATGGTCATGAATTTGGGTTTTTGATGAATAGTGATTTTACTGATGACATCGCCATTGCGGCGATGGCGCGGCATGCTTATATGCAGAACCCGATTGCGCATAGAGCGGTGCGGATGATTGCGGAGGCGGCGGCATCGGTGCAATTGCAGTTGTTTATTGATGATGAGGAATTGATTGATCATCCGCTGCTGAATTTGATTGCGCATCCCAATATGAATATGAGTGGTCATGAGTTTTTGGAGCAATGTTATAGCCAGCTGTTGATTGATGGCAATTGTTATTTGCAGCAATCTGCATTGGATGACATTGTGCCAGACGCGCTTTATAGTTTGCGGCCTGACCGTATGCGGCTGGTGGTTGATGATCGCGGGTGGCCGATTTGTTATGAGTATAAAATTGGGTCGAAGAAATTGAAATTTAACCAGTTGGTTGACGGTATAAAGCCGATTTTGCATCAGACATTTTATAACCCTAATGATGACCATTATGGGCAGAGCCCGTTTAAGGCGGCACGGTTGGCGATTGAGATTCACAATGCTGCCAGTAAGTGGAATAAGAGTTTGCTGAATAACAGCGCGCGGCCATCTGGAGCGGTGGTTTATAAGGGGCAAGATGGGCAAGGGAATTTGACTGATGAGCAGTTTGATCGCTTGAAATATGAGCTGGAGCAAACTTATCAGGGGCATGCCAATGCAGGGCGGCCGATGATTTTGGAGGGTGGCTTGGATTGGTCGGCTATGGGGTTTAGCCCTAAAGATATGGACTTTATTGACGCCAAGCATGTGGCGGCGCGGGAGATTGCTTTGGCATTGGGCATTCCGCCTATGTTGTTGGGGATACCTGGTGACAATCGTTTTTCTAATTACCAAGAGGCCAATCGGAATTTTTTACGCCAGACTATTTTGCCTTTGGTGACGCGGTTTATTGGTAATTTATCTAGCTGGTTAAGCCCTGCTTGGGATGAGCGGTTGGAAATAAAACTTGATTTGGATAAGATTGAGGCCTTGAGCTCGGAACGTGAAGCTTTGTGGCGGCGTATTGGTTCGGCTAGCTTTTTGACTGTTGATGAAAAGAGATTGGCGGTTGGGTATCCTGCTTTGGCGGGAGGTGAAAGCTTGGATGTGACGCCTGATTCAGACGAGGCGGAGGGCGTAGAAGATGAATGATGTTTTTGCTGGCTATGCTTGCATTTTTAATGAAGTGGATTTGGGCAATGATGTGATTTTGCCTGCGGCCTTTGAAGCCAGTTTGCGGGAGAAAATGCCGCAGAATATAAGCATGTTGTGGCAGCATGACCCGAACCAGCCGATTGGGCGTTGGGAAGAAATGCGCATTGATAAAAAAGGCCTTTATGTTGTCGGGCGGTTGACTACGCATAATATTATGGCGCGATTGGAGCAGATTTTTGATGAACTGCCGGCCAATGATGACCTGACTTTGGGCTATGAATTGTCATCAGTCAATTTATTATCGACCCGCATTGAGCAGGTGGATTTTGAGGTGGTGAAGGGCGTTATAGAGGTGAAATTATTGATAACAGGTGGGAGTTAAGATGATTGAAGAATTTCAGGATATATTGTTTCCGCAAAATTTGGGTTTTAGTGTCAGCCGCATCATTGAGCGTTTTACCAAGGTGCAGAATTTTTTATCGGGTCATGAGCAGAGAAATACGGCGAAATATCATTCTAAACGTAAATATATGTTGGGTGTGGCGGCAAAATCATTTGCTGAATTGGCCAAGGTTACAGATTTTTATGAAGCGCGGCGTGGGCCGTTGATTGGTTTTAAGTGGCATGATATTTTGGATTTTAAATCTTGTGCCATCGAAGATGACATAAGTGCGAGCGATCAAAAAATTGGCATTTATGATGGTGTGGTTTCTGAGTTTCAGCTGACCAAAACCTACGGGGATGCGGTTGATGATGAGCAGAATTATATCCGCAAAATCACCAAACCGCGCGCTACGAGTTTGCGCATTGCAGTTGATGAGGTTGAACTGAGTGCTAGCCATTTTTGGGTTGACGGTTTGACCGGCATTGTGAGTATTTTGCCGAGTGCTGGACTTGTGGTTGATGCCCAAATATCGGCGGGTTATGAATTTGATGTGGCTGTGAGGTTTGCCGGTAATGAGTTACAGGTTGATTATAGCTCGTTTAAGGCTGGTGAAATTGCCCAAATTCCTTTGATTGAAATATTGGATTGAGGTGGGTTGATGCAAGATTTAGATGTGAGTTGGAAAGCGCATTTGGCATTGAATGTGACCCAGATATGCCATTGTTTGAAAATTGAAAAGGGTGACATAAGCCTTTATTTGACAGATCATGACCGGCCTTTATTGTTTTTGGAAGATGGTTATTTCCCGGATGAAAACTTAACCATCGCGCCGGCTAAGTTTTACCGCAATTTGCGGGATGATCAATTTGAAATATCTAGCTTTATTGATGACAATGGCTTGTCTTACGATTTGATTGAAGCTGACCATTTGCAGGATGCGCAATTTTATCTTTATCAGGTGAATTGGGGTAAGCCTGATGAGTATAATTTGTTGAAAATTGGGGTGGTTGGTGATGTTTATTTGGAAGCCGCACATGTGAAGTTGGCGATGCATGGCATTGCGAAGCCGCTTGAAAAACGTCATAACCGCTTGTTGCAGGAAAAATGCGATGCGCAATTTGCTGGTGATAGATGCAATATTGATACTGAGTTGGCGATATATCATAAATTGGGGCAGGTCAGTTTGTTAAAAACTACGCATAGTTTTGAAATTGAACTGCCTTCCGGTGTTGATAGCGGATATTTTGATGGCGGTAGCCTTGAATGGCAAAGCGGCGAAAATATAAATGTTGGGGCTGAGAAATTACGCATCATGCGGCAATTTAAGTTATCTGACTGCATTCACTCGATTATATTATACCGCACTGCCAAATACCCGATTGCGCTTGAGGATGAGTTGAAATTGACTGTTGGCTGTGACAAAAGTTTTGCCACTTGCCGCGATAGATTTGCCAATAGTGCCGAATTTAGAGGGTTTGACCAGATGCCGGGTAAGGCGTTTAAATTTACTTATCCGCAGCGTATTTCGCCTGAGAATTTAGTGTGATGACATTGGAGGCGGATATTGTTGTGGCGGCACAGGGGTGGCTTGGCACGCCTTATCAACATCAGGCCAGTTTGAAACAGGTTGGTTGCGATTGTTTGGGCTTATTGCGCGGTGTGTGGCGTGAGGTAAAGGGTGATGAGCCGGAAATGGCGCCGCCCTATGCACCGCGTTGGAATGATGCAGCCAAGAGTGATTTATTGCTTGAAATGGCCGAACGGAATTTTTGCCGCAAGGCAAAAGATGAACCGATTGAAGTGGCCGACATATTGTTATTTAGATATCGCCAGCATTTGCCGACGCGGCATGTGGCGATTGCCATCTCGAATGATCGATTTATCCATGCTTATGCGGGGCGGGGCGTGGTGGTGAATGGGTTTTCGGCGTGGTGGCAACGGCATTTGGTCGGACGTTATGGTTGGATTGAACCATCAACAGATAAAATTATTAGGTGATTATGGTAAAGATTGAACTTGTGAGTTTGGACAATCCACCGATTGTGCAGACCAGTGAACAG
>NVQL02000039.1 GCA_002400495.2 Alphaproteobacteria bacterium
AGGGGCGGTTCCTGGCTGATGATGGCGGCTTTATTCATTATTTATATTGTGATTAGATGCAAGATTAACCCCTCACTCGGCCCAGCGATTAGCCAAGATGAGCTGAAAAAATACAGCCTTAAGGATAAGTTGAAATTGTTGCAGGCGGGCATTATTCCGCTGTTTATTTTCTTTTCGATGACTGGCTTGTTTTTAATGGGCATTACTAGCTTGGTTGAAAGCTCGGCGGTTGGTGCGGTGGCGGCCACTTTGGCGGCTTTGTTTAAAGGCCGTTTGACCAAAAAAGTAATAGAAGAAACCACACGCAAAAGCCTAGGGGTGAGCTGCATGTTTATGTGGATCATCTTAGCGGCATTGACATTTGGTGCGGTGTTTGACGGGGTTGGCGCCGTGAAAGCCATTGAAGGCTTCTTTATTGGTGAGCTTGGCCTTGGCCCGTGGGAGATTTTAATCCTAATGCAGCTATCCTTCATCATTATGGGTACGTTTTTGGATGACACGGCGATGTTGATCATCATTGCACCGCTCTACATCCCATTGGTGAAGATGTTAGGTTTTGACCTGATTTGGTATGGTGTGCTTTATACTATCACCTGCCAAATTGCTTATATGACGCCGCCGTTTGGTTATAATCTATTTTTAATGCGTGCCATGGCACCGCCCGAAGTGAGTATCATCGATATTTACCGCTCGGTCATTCCATTTGTGGCGATTATGGTGCTGTCATTGGCGATTATTATGCTGTTTCCGCAAATTGCATTGTGGCTGCCCAATATGTTTTATGCGTATTAATTTATGAAATGAATGAAGTAGGGACGAATAAAAACAAGAACCCCAAAAGGGGCATTTTAAACGGAAGATAAACTTCCATAAATTTTTTATAAGAAGGGATTTTACTAATGACTAATAGACGTGACTTTATAAAGAAAGCTGGCTTGGTTACCGCAGGTGCCGCCGCTTCAACACTTGCTGCCCCCGCTGTGCAAGCCGCTGATGCGCCGATTAAATGGCGTTTGCAAACTTATGCTGGCCCGGCTTTGGCTGAACATGTGATTAAACCAGCCATTGATGATTTTAACAAAGCTGCCAATGGTGAGATGGAAATTGAATTATTCTATGCTGATCAACTTGTGCCGACCAGCGAATTGTTCCGCGCTATGCAACGTGGCCAAATTGATATGGTGCAATCGGATGATGACTCAATTGCTGCACCTGTTGATGTGTCTGTATTTGGTGGTTATTTTCCGTTCGCAACACGCTACAGCCTAGATGTACCTGTATTGTTTAACCAATATGGCCTGAATGAAATTTGGGAAGAAGCATATGGCGAAGTTGAAGGCGTGAAATGGTTGAATGCTGGTTCTTGGGATCCATGCAATTTTGCCACTAAAAAGCCTATCACCAGCCTTGAAGACCTTAAAGGCCTGCGTATCTTTACGTTCCCAACTGCGGGTAAATTCTTAACTCGTTTTGGCATTGTACCTGTTACGTTGCCGTGGGAAGATATTGAAGTGGCGATGCAAACTGGCGAGCTTGACGGCATTGCATGGTCTGGCATTACCGAAGATTATACTGTGGGTTGGGCAGATGTAACCAGTTACTTCTTGACCAATAATATATCTGGCGCATGGTGTGGTTCATTTTTTGCCAATCAAGAAAAATATGATGCTTTGCCGGAACATTTGAAAGTGTTGCTTGACCTTGCTATGGACAGCTCACATTATTATCGCCAACATTGGTATTGGGGTGGTGAAGCTAGCTTGCGTGTTGAAGGCACTAAAATGAAGCTTACGTCTATTCCTGATGAAGAATGGGCAACGGTTGAAGATGAAGCACATGTATTCTGGGAAGAAATTGCTGCGCGTACACCACGTACTAAAAAGGTTGTCGATATATTTAAAAAATATGCCGAAGTTATGGAAAAAGCTGGCAAGCCTTACCGCTTCTAGTTTAAATATAGACATAAATAAAACTAACGAGCCATCGGAGTATCGGTGGCTCAAGCCAAATATTTGAGGGTATAATATGGCCAATAATTTAAGCATGGACGGTTTGAAGCAAGCGGTTGCTGATGGCACAATTGACACTGTTCTGGTGTGTATGGTCGATATGCAGGGCCGCCTGATGGGCAAGCGTTTCCACGCGCAGTATTTTTTAAACAGCGCGGCTGGTGACACTCATTCTTGCAATTATTTATTGGCGACCGACATGGAAATGGAAACGGTCGAAGGTTATAAAGCCACCAGTTGGGAAGCTGGCTATGGCGATTATACCATGGTGCCAGATTTGGGCACATTATGCCTAACTCCGTGGCTTGAAGGTACGGCCTTGATATTGTGTGATATGATTGACCATGCCACCCAAAAACCTGTTCCACATTCGCCGCGGGCGATTTTAAAGGCGCAAGTGGCTAAGTTAGAAGCCATGGGCTTGGAGCCGATGATGGCCTCGGAATTAGAATTTTTTCTGTTTAACGACAGCTTTGATGAAGCCCAAAAAAGTGGGTATCGAGATTTAGATTTGGTGAGTGGATATAATGAGGATTATCATATATTCCAAACCACAAAAGAAGAAGACGTGATGCGCGCCATTCGCAATGGCTTATACGGCGCGGGCATCACTGTCGAATGCTCAAAGGGGGAGGCCTCGGCTGGGCAGGAGGAAATAAATGTAAAATATGATGCGGCACTAGTTTCGGCTGACAATCATGTGGTGATTAAAAATGCCTGTAAAGAAATTGCATGGGCAAAAGGTAAGTCACTGACATTTATGGCAAAGTGGAATGATGTTGCGGCGGGTTCCTCCTCCCACGTGCATCAATCCCTTTGGTCTCCTGAAGGCGAGGCGCTTTTTTATGATCCGAAGGCCGAACATGGCATGAGCGATTTAATGCGCCATTATGTGGCGGGTTTGCTAAAATATGCGCAAGATATTACGCTATTTTTAGCGCCTAATATAAATAGTTATAAGCGTTTCCAAGCGGGTACATTTGCGCCAACTAAGGCCATTTGGAGCTTGGATAACAGAACCGCGGGCTATCGGTTATGCGGTGCGGGCAGCAAAGCTGTGCGGATTGAATGTCGTGTAGGGGGCTCTGATTTGAACCCTTATTTGGCGTTTGCAGCTTTGTTGGCGGCGGGCATAAAAGGCATTGAAGAAAAGCTAGAGCTGGTTGCGCCATTTGAGGGTGATGCCTATGCACCAGATGCAGATGTGCAAGAGATTCCAACCACATTGCGGGCGGCGACTGAGGTGCTTGATGGCTCTGATATGTTACGCGCAGCGTTTGGTGATGAAGTGATTGATCACTATGTACATGCGGCGCGGTGGGAACAAACAGATTTTGACAATCGGGTGACTGATTGGGAAATTAACCGCGGTTTTGAGCGGTCATAATTGTATTTTTTAAATTGAAGTGAGGGCAGAAGAATGTCGAAATTAACTTGTATTTCGCCGATTGATGGCTCGGTATATGCCGAGCGCGCCGTTCAATCCGCAGCAGAAATAACCGCCATTGTGGGCAAAGCACGTGATGCACAAAAGG
Organism: Alphaproteobacteria bacterium; assembly: GCA_002400495.2. Lineage (GTDB taxonomy): Bacteria > Pseudomonadota > Alphaproteobacteria > Rhizobiales > OSC116 > OCS116. Next base: position 3,545 of record NVQL02000039.1, read on the forward strand.
TTTGGGCAAAAGTGGATGTTGCTGAGCGGGTTAAGATTGTTGAAGCTGCGATTGCCGCGCTCGAAGGTATGAATGATGAAATTGTGCTTGAGCTGGCGCATTTAATGGGACGACCCGTGCGCTATGGCGGCGAGATTGGTGGCGTGAAGGAACGTGCTTATCATATGACGTCGATCGCTGAGGCCTCGCTTGCACCGACAGTGATTGAAGATAGTGATGCGTTTAGCCGTTATATTGCCAAAGAGCCTGTTGGCGTTGTGTTGGTGATTGCGCCGTGGAATTATCCGTTTTTAACCGCGGTGAATAGTATTGTACCTGCGCTGGTGGCGGGCAATGCGGTGGTGTTGAAGCATTCGACACAGACGTTAATTGCTGGTGAGCGATTTGCGCAAGCGTTTGAGCAAGCTGGCCTGCCTGCTGGTTTGTTTTCTAGCATTTTTGTATCGCACGACATTACGTCTGCACTGCTAGAAGCGCGGACGTTTGATTTTATCAATTTTACAGGATCTGTCGGTGGCGGCAAGCAAATTGAACGTGCGGCAGCGGGTACATTTGTCGGTGTTGGCCTAGAGCTTGGCGGCAAAGACCCTGGCTATGTACGTGCTGATGCCAATCTGGATGCAGCGGTCGATACATTAATTGATGGCGCGATGTTTAACAGTGGGCAATGTTGCTGCGGCATTGAGCGTATTTATGTGCATGAAAGCTTGTTTGATGAATTTGTTGCCAAAGCCAAAGCGATTGTTGAAGGTTATACTTTGGGCAATCCGCTAGATGAAGCGACAACGCTTGGGCCGATGGCGCATAAGAGATTTGCTGATGAGGTGAGGGCGCAAATATCTGAGGCGTTAGCCGCGGGTGCGACATCGGTGATTGACCGCACAAGGTTTAGCCGTGACAATGGTGAAGATGCTTATTTAGCGCCTGAAATTTTGGTCAATGTTGATCATAGCATGCGGGTGATGAAAGATGAAAGCTTTGGGCCTGTTGTTGGCATTATGAAAGTGTCATCGGATGCTGAAGCGATTGAATTGATGAATGACAGCGAGTTTGGCCTGACGGCATCTATCTGGACGCAGGATGCAAAAGCTGCGGCTGAAATTGGCCGTCAGATAGAGACAGGCACTATATTTATGAATAGATGCGATTATCTTGACCCGGCTTTATGTTGGACAGGTTGTAAAGATACAGGCCGCGGCATCTCATTATCGGCATTTGGTTATGACAGTGTAACCCGTGCGAAATCATATCATTTGAAAAAGAACTAGAGACAGAATAAAGGCAAAATCATGGAATATTTTGGCAATTGGAGCTATCCAACACAGATTAAATTTGGCAATGGCCGCATTAAAGAGCTGGCAGAGACTTGTTTGGCCAATGGCATTAAACGGCCATTATTGGTGACAGATAAAGGCTTGGCCTCACTGCCAATTACCTTAAATGCCATGGATATATTGGCAGCTGGCGGTGTTAAAGCCGCTCTGTTTAGTGATGTTGACCCCAACCCTAATGAGAAAAACATGCAAGATGGTGTGGCGGCGTTTAAAGCTGGTGATCATGATGGGGTGATTGCATTTGGCGGTGGATCTGGGCTTGATCTTGGTAAAATGGTGGCATTAATGGCGGGGCAGCAGCAGAAAGCGCCATTAAGTAGTGTGTGGGATTTGGAAGATGTTGATGATTGGTACACACGCGCTAATGCAGATGCTATTTACCCTGTTATCGCTGTGCCAACCACTGCGGGCACTGGCTCAGAGGTTGGCCGTGCGGGCGTGTTGACTGACAGCAAGACCGAAACGAAAAAAATTATATTCCACCCTAAACTTATGCCTGTCACGGTGATTTGTGACCCTGAGCTTACTGTTGGCATGCCGCCAATGATTACTGCAGGTACAGGCATGGATGCGTTTGCGCATTGTTTGGAAGCTTATAGCAGCCCGCATTATCACCCAATGAGCCAAGGCATTGCTATAGAAGGCATGCGGTTGGTGAAAAATAATTTACTCAACGTTTATAAAGATGGCAATGATTTGGTTGGCCGTGCTGAAATGATGTCGGCAGCGGCAATGGGCGCGACGGCGTTTCAAAAAGGTTTGGGTGCTATTCATGCATTATCTCACCCGATTGGGGCGGTTTATCACACTCATCATGGCACTACAAATGCGGTGGTGATGCAGCCTGTGCTGAATTATAACCGCTCTTACATTGAAACGCGCATAGATGAAGCCGCCGCCTATTTGGGCATTAAAGGCGGGTTTAACGGCTTTTATGATTTTGTTGGTGAGTTGAATGACGCGCTGAACATTCCTAAAAATTTGGGTGAATTGGGTGTTAATGTAAATGACATTGACCGTTTGGCAGCTATGGCACTGTTAGACCCAAGTACGGGTGGCAATCCAATAAAAATGACATTAGAGAATACTAAACAATTATTACACGATTGTTTTTAACAGGACGTCATAATATCAGCCAAATTTGCGAATATGAATAAGTCGTTCAGTTTTCGTTCAGCATTGAGATTATATAGTCTCAGTTGAATGAAGCGAATAGGAATGATTATGTTTTCAAAAAGTAAAATTTTGTTGGTTGCTGTTGCAACTTTGAGTGTGTTGATGAGCCATGTGAGTGCCTTTGCAGGCCCTGCACAGGCGACAACAGCGGTGAATGTGCGCTCAGGGCCTGGTACGAGTTATCAAGTGGTGGATACATTGCGAAGGGGCGAGGTGGTCGATGCCACAGAATGCAATCAATCTCGATGGTGTTATGTCAAGCATGACGAGTCTGACGGTTGGGTGGCCGGAAAATACCTAACCGCGGTGCGCGCTAACAATGGCGGCATACAGGGCAATAATTGCAAATTTACCTTTAAGCTTGATAAAAATGGCCCCAGTTTTACCAGTGAATGTGATGAACCAATTGGCTCTGATGATGAAGATGATGTGATTGAATATAACCCGCGCCATACTGCGGCATCTGCCAATGTCTGCTTATATACGGGCATAAATTACACGGGCACAGAAATTTGCCTAGGCGTGTCTATTCAAAATAATTTACGGGCTAGGAATGATACATTTGCTTCGGTAAAAATATATAATGGTGCTGCGGTTAAATTGTGCACGGAGCCTGCATTTGCTGGCACATGTAAAACCTATGCTCAAGATCGTGCGCGGTTGCACAACTCGGTTTATAAAAACGCGTCATCAATGCAAGTGTTTGCGCAATATGAAATTGAAGCGGTCAGACCGCAATTGCCAAATGAAAACCATTTCATCGCCAATTATGTGCAAGGCCAAGCCGTGTTGCGCCAAGGCCAACGGTTGAACTTGGATACTGGCTTGGTGGGACGCAGTGGCGCGGATTTGCAATATATACGGGCTGGCAATAACCGCCTATATTTGCGGGCGTTAAATGGCGCGCGCATGGCAATTGGACGACGTCATAATAGAGGTATTATTGGCTGTAGTGCAGCGCGTTATAATAGCCAGCAAGTGAGCACAAACCAAATGCCTGTTGGTTCATTTATCTGCGTGAAAACCAGTGAAGGGCATGTGGCGCAATTTAGGGTCAATCAGATTACTGGGGCTGCTATAAGTATTGGTTTTGAAACCTATAAATAATTTGAGTGGGAAGCAGGGCGTCGGTCGCTCTGTTTCTTTCTTGACAGATTTGCAATAAGATTTATTTTAACCCTAGAATGTAATTCATAACTTAATTGAATTTAACATTAAGTTTAAAATATAGTCTGTTGTTATTATTATGAATTTAAATAGATATGACCGCCAAATTCGAGTGACTGGTTTTGGCATTGATGGCCAAGATAAATTAAGTAAGGCGCGCATTTTAGTGGTGGGTGCGGGTGGTTTAGGCGCTGCGTGTTTGCCCTATTTGGCTGGTGCTGGCGTTGGGCATATCAGCATTATGGATGCTGATATTGTTGAATTGTCTAATCTTCACCGCCAAACGCTTTATAATGAAGATGACATTGGCTGCTATAAAGCCGAAGTCGCTGCGCAAAAACTAAGTTTGCAAAATAGCGAAATTTCAGTGGTGGCGATGAAAGCCAAATTGGGCGCATCTGACGCGCAGGAATTGGCACGGCAATTTGATTTAATTGTTGATTGCACAGATAATTATAACGCTAAATATTCTATCAATGACGCTTGTATCGCGGCTGATATACCGATGGTTTCGGCATCTATAGAAGGCATGTCTGGCTATCTAGGGGTGTTTGGCGGGCAGGGATATCCGAGCTATCGGGCGTTGTTTAATGAACCTGCGCTAAATGCGCTTAATTGTGCTGATAGCGGCGTGTTAGGTACGGTTGCTGGCATATTTGGGCTGATGCAAGCCCATGAGGTGATTAAACATCTGGCAGGCCTTGGCGAAGTGACAGATCGGGTGATTATGCTTGATCTATTTGATTTTTCGATGCGCAAGATCAAGCTGAGCGATGGTTTTGAATCACGGTTTAAGCCATTTGATATTGTAGAATTAGCCGATAAGGGCACGACTCAGCTATTGGATGTGCGTGAGTTGGATGAATTTGAAGCGGAGCATCATCAGGGTGCGGTTCATTGGGCTTCATCTGAAATATCAGTACAGGTAGATGATCGGCTAGAGGCATCGCAAGCTTTAATTTTATATTGCGCCAAAGGCGCACGGGCAGAGACCGCGGCGATTAGGTTGCAACAAGCAGGTTTTGAAAACCTTAGTTTATTAAGCACAGGTATGGGCTGATTTTAACCTAAAGAGCAATTTTCTGCCTATATGTCAAAAAATTCATTGAATTTATGGGCTGTATGTGGTTTTACATGCCTAGCTGTTTTAGGGGTGTAGCTCAGTTGGCTAGAGCACCGGTCTCCAAAACCGGGTGTCGGGGGTTCGAATCCCTCCACCCCTGCCAGTTAATAAAATAGTTAAGTTGTTGTTTTATAAATATATTATTAATTATTTTGCACTATAAAATTACTAAAATTTTAAAACTCCTTGTTTTTTGATACTTTTTTTGATATCTTTTTGTTTTTTAAGAGAGACGGAATAGTTGTAACCAATTACAGAACTCATTAGTTGTGTCGGCTTTATTTTGAACTCCATGGCGGGTTTTCCCAGTTTACGACTAATCCTGGATTTTCAACGGTTAATGCAAGCTTTTGAAGAAAAAATAAATTTGAGCTCATAAATTTGAGGTCAGCATTCATTTCATTTTTTAGGTAATCTAATAATTCGTCTGTTTTAAGTTCTGTCAATTTATTTACTACATGAGAAATTTGGGGTTGCATTGGGTCAGAATAATAATTTGAAATTAGCGCTATAAGGGCATATTTTTGAACCGCAATTTTTAATTTTTGAATATTTTCAAAAGATGGCGTGTTTATTGCTAAAATTTTGGCCTCTGCAATATGTCCGTATTGGGACTTTCTTTCATTGTAAGCATTCATTGTAAATTCGTATAGAATTTTTTTCTTGAACTCTAGATCTGCTATTTCAGCATTTTGTGTATTGAAATAAAAAGTGCTCGCAAAACCCACAGCACCACCAACTACAGCACTCAACACCATCAAAATAATTTGTTGTTTAAAATCCGACATTCTTTCATCTCCCACCTTAGTATGTTTTAGACAGTAACATGAGAATACAAATTTAAAAATCGAGCGCAAGTATATTTCACCATTAACGTTCTTGTTTTATCTTAAATCTTCTATAAAACGCTAATTATTTATTTACCTCTACTTTAGTCTTCAAATACAATCTCGAAGGGAACACGTAATGTTCATGTCTCTCCCGAAAACTGAGGTGCTCCCCAAATCTGCAACAGCTTATGTATTGATTTAAGCTACACTTTTCACTGACCAGTCGTTGGGTTGATTGTTTAATTTGTTCCAATAAA
>NVQL02000056.1 GCA_002400495.2 Alphaproteobacteria bacterium
GACGTGTATGCCTCTGTGGTGGAATTGGTAGACACGGTAGATTCAAAATCTGCTGTCCTTCGGACGTGCCAGTTCGAGTCTGGCCAGAGGTACCATATATAAAGTGGTAGCATATAAGTTGATAATCAAAAACATAAGCGGCTTCATAGCCGCTTTTTTTTGGCCTCACCCAAAATAAACCAAATAAATATAATGCACCCACATAAACGCACCAATCAGCAACATAATCGCCACCGCGGCCGATCCACAATCCTTCGCCGCCCCCATCAAAACATTTTCAACTTCTAACTGATCAACAATCGATTCAATCGCTGTGTTTATACATTCAACCGCCAAGCTCGCCATAAATGGCACATTCATCGCCCAAAAATGTAAAAACCCCAATTCAAAATAAAACGAAAGCCCCAAGCTTAAAACCAGAAAAAACAAATTCCGCCGAAAACTAGTTTCGCTTTTATACACATATATCAAACCCGACATTGAGTATTGGCAAGCCTGAAAAAATTGGATGACATAATTGCTCGATGTTCGTTTACTGCTCATTTAAGCCCCGCAAAATTCAACGAATATATAAGTTAACTTCAACAAATAGCAGCAATTACTGCATTTTCCAAAAACAATTTATTTTAATCAGTTTACAGCTCATATTTTTCGCTCTACTACTTTTACATATGAATAAAAGGTGGCCACCAATCATGCTCAAATCTGCCCAGTTTTTCTGGCTTATCATATTAATTTGCGCGCCCATTTTAGCGCAAGCAAAACCTCAAATTGTATTTGATGTCAATTCTGGCCGCGTTCTATCCGCCACAGATATCGATCAAAAATGGTACCCCGCCTCACTCACCAAAATCATGACCGGCTATTTGGCATTTCATGCCATCACCACCCGCAAAGACATTTCACTCACCACCAAAATCACCCTGTCTAAACATGCCGCCAGCCAACCACCCAGCAAATTAGGCATTGGCGCAGGCCGCTCCCTCACCATGGAAAAAGCCCTAGAGGCCTTATTCATCCGCTCCACCAATGACATCGCGGTCGGCATTGCCGAAAAAATCTCAGGCACCGAAGCCAATTTCATCAACCTAATGAACCGCACCGCCACACTTTTAGGCATGAGCCGCACCCATTTTTCCAATCCACATGGCTTGTTTAAACGCGACCAAGTTTCCACCGCGCGCGATCTGGCCAAATTGACCCACAGCATACTAAAACAATACCCACAATTTGCCCGTTTTTACAGCATGCGTTATCTAGAAATTGGCGGCAAAAAATTCCGCAATCGCAATGGCTTATTGCGCAATTATCAAGGTGCAGACGGCATGAAAACCGGCTTTATCTGCTCATCTGGCTATAATTTAGTCGCCACCGCCACCCGCGGCGGCAAAAAAATCGTCGCCATAATGATGGGTGGCAAAAACGTAAAATCACGCGATGAGCAAGTCACCACAATGCTCGATTCTGGCTTCACCCAATTAACCGCTAATAATGCAAGCAGCAATGCCACCATATATAACGCCCAACGCCAAGCCTATAAACCACCATTTGATATGCGGCCCATTTCTTGCGCGCCCCAACCAAAGAAAAAATAAGCAATCGAGCGTAATATGGCAGCATCTAGTAAATTAACGTGGGTTTTATTAAGCCTCATCGCCTCAACCAGTTTTGCCCTCATCGCCCCCTTCGCTGTTTTAGCCGAACAAGCAGGTTTGCTGCCAGGTTATGCAGTGCTTTATCGCTACATATTGTTAGTCGCCATCGCCACCCCATTAATTTTATCATTCGCCCGCCATCATTTTAAATTCAGCCGCCAACAATTTTGGTTGCTCATCCTACAATCATGCTCAACCGCCATATTGAACATTTCCTACATGGCGGCATTATCCTTCATCCCCGTCAGTCTCACGGTCATTATATTTTTCATTTCACCCTTAATCACCCTAATGGTCGCCCCGCTTGTGTTTGGTGGCCGCGTAAGTCCCATCAGAGCCGTCATTTTTTTCGCGGCCTTCATTGGCCTCATCATGGTGGTCGGGCCACAATTCTCCAATCTCGACCCAATCGGCATCATTCTGGCACTCATCGCCGCCATCACTTCGGTCAGTCAATTATTATGCATGAGTAAATTGGTCAAAGAAATCAGCCCTGTGGCCTTACTTTATAGCGTCCACACCATCGCCATGTTCATCACATTTGTCATTGTTGGCGTTGCAGTCTCAACCGGCAATATGGCAGCCCCCGTGGCATTTAATATAGACATGTCACTCAATTTTACTGGCATTGTCATTTGCTATGTTTTTGGCTATACTCTGTTCACCATCGTTGCCAAAAATCTAGAGCCAACCACCATTTCTTTGATTTCCAATATCGAACCCGTAGTCACCATTTCCATTGCCATCATCGTGCTAGGCGAGGTGCTAGAAACCCAACAAATATTTGGCGTGATTGTGGTTTTAGGCGCATTAATCATTGGCAGTCTTTACAGAGAAAAACAGGCTTAACATGACCAAACCCGCACCCATAAAAATCACCATCCTAACGGGTTTTCTAGGTGCAGGCAAAACCACCATTTTAAATGAAATCCTGCAAGATAACCGCTTTTCCAATACCATGGTCATCATCAATGAATTTGGCGATGTTGGCCTCGATCATTTAATGGTCGAAAACACCGAAACCGACATGCTAGTCATGCAAAGCGGCTGTATTTGCTGCTCAATTCGCGGCGATCTGGTCACAACTTTCGAAAAAATCCTCCGCGATATCGATAATAACCGCATCAAACCGATAGATCACATCATCATTGAAACCACAGGCATCGCCTCCCCAGGCCCGATCATTGGCAGCTTTTTAAGCCACCCCTATTTGCACATGCGCTTCAACTTAAGCCAAATCATCACCATAGCCGATGCCACCGCCATTACCGACACGCTAAAGGCGCACGAAGAAGCCCAACTCCAACTCGGCATGGCCGATCAAATCATCATCAGCAAAACCGATTTGGTAGATCTAGATAATTTACCCGAAATGCTAAATGACATTGGCCGTTATGCGCCGGGTACACCCTTACATATTAAACAAGATATTGAAATTTCTGATCTTATATTCAACGAAAGGAAAACAAAACATGACCAAATTACTGATCATAGTCATCGTCATTCTGATAGTGGTGATCATCAGCATCATCAAAACGCGCACGGGGAAATAGACAGTTTAAGCTTCAGTCAAGAAGGCGCCTATAACCAACAACAATTATGGAATTTCTTAGACATATTACGCTCCGAATATGGCGCCAATATTCTGCGCATCAAAGGCATTGTCAGTTTTGCCGATGCACCCGAAAAAACCTACGCCATCCACGCAGTCCAACATCTTTTATTCCCGGCCAAAGCCTTAGATATAAAATTTTCAGGCCAAAGTGAATTGGTCATCATCGGCAAGGCATTAAATAAAGGCAAAATCCAAGGTCTTTACCGCGCCTTTCTAGGTCAAATTCGCCATGATGAGCCAGACCAAGCCGCCATCGAAGACAATCCACTCAGTCTGTTAGGCGCTTCCATAAATACAGGAAAAATTAAATGTTAAAAGTATACGGCCTTAAAAATTGCGACACCTGCAAAAAAGCCACCAAGTGGCTAGATGCCGAAAATATAGATTACGAGTTTCTAGACATCCGCAATCCAACTCCCGATCAAGCCACATTAAAACATTGGCTTTCCGAGGTTGGGGATAAATTATTAATCAACCGCCGCTCAACTTCATGGCGTAATTTATCAGACCAACAAAAAAACAGCACAACCGAGCAACAATTCTTAGCCCTAATTGCCGAAAATCCGACTCTAATAAAACGCCCCGTTTTCGTGAAACATAGTGTGAAACAAGACGAAAAAACTCAAATTACCGTCGGTTTTAACGCAAAAAACCCGCCTTTTTGATACTTTTTTAGCGTTTTTTGACCAAAAATAGCCGAAATAACCTGGTTATTTCGGCTATTTCAAGGTGCGAACAGCACCCGTCGCCACTGCGACGCACCCGCGTAGGCCAGCGCAAAGCGCGGTATGGCCGCGAGCCAAATCAAGTCCTTATTTTGATCAAAAACACCTCTATATTCTCGATTTTTTCCACTTCCACACCCAAAAACTCATAACCCTTTTGACCACAAAAATGCTCGCTATCAAGCGGCGCCATCGGGTCGGTAGCCCGCAATAAAATGACCGACTCATTTTCAACCTGTGTGGCCTTCTTTGCCAGCTTCAAAACGGGCATCGGGCATAAAAGGCCTTCAGCGTTTATCACATAATCCGTAATTATATCAATCACCTTCGCCATTAGATCAACCTGTAATTTAAAAAACCAATTTATAATTTCATTATCAGTTTTTTCCATGTTAGGCTACACAAAACGACCAAGCTTAAGGGAACATTATGGGGTTTATCTCAAGTATAAAAAGCGAAATTACCTATTTAAAAGGCTTTCTATCCATAAAAGCCATATTGAAACCAATCTCCGCCAACCCCACCACCATTTTGGCCGATCGATGGGACCTAGTTGCCAAGGAAAACCGCGATAAAACCGCCCTGTTTTTTGAAGATCGCGAAACCACCTACGGGCAATTCATTGATTTATCTAATCAATTTAGCCGTTGGGCATTTGACATCAAAATCAAAAAAGGCGATTGCATCGCTGTTTTGATGAATAATTGCCCCGAATATATCTCCACATGGCTCGGCATTTCACGCTCAGGCGGCGCCGCAGCCTTGCTCAATACCAGCCTTACAGGCATGGGTTTAGCCCATTGCATCAACATTGTCGGTGCCAAACATATCATCATCGATCCCGAGCTAGCCGCACATTTTGAATCAGCCAAAGAATTCATCGATAATGACATTAAAATCTGGGCATTTGACCCCGATATGCCCATTTCAACCGATAGTGATATATTGTTAAACGCAGCCCTAGCCGCGTTTAGCGGCGATACGGTGGCCAAAACCGATCGCCCCAACATCACCATTGATGACCCTTGCGTTTACATCTACACCAGCGGCACAACAGGCTTGCCCAAAGCTGCCAAAATCACTCATTTCAGAGCCCAATCCATCAGCCGCGGCTTCACCGCCATCATGAGCACCACGGCTGAAGATCGGGTCTATATCACCCTGCCACTATTTCATTCCAACGGCGGCATATTGGCAGTTGGCGCCGTGCTCAATGTGGGTGGCCAAGCCATCATTAAAAAGCGCTTTTCAGCCTCTGAATTTTGGGATGATTGCGTTAAATATGAAGCCACAATTTTTCAATATATCGGTGAGTTATGCCGCTTCTTAACCCACGCCCCACACAACCCAAATGAAACCAAACATAAGCTACGCATCGCCTGTGGCAACGGTTTGCGCCCTGATGTCTGGAAAGAATTTGAAACCCGTTTTCAAATTCCGCAAATATTAGAATGGTATGGCGCCTCCGAAGGCAACGCACCTTTATTTAACTTAGACAATACATTTGGCTCCATCGGCCGCGTGCCATTTTGGGCCAAAAGCTTGCTCAATCTATCCATCGTAAAATATGACGTAAAATCTGATACCGAAATACGCGGCACCGACGGCCTATGCATCGAAGCCGAAGTCGATGAAGTGGGCGAACTTGTCTCTAAAATCATCAATGATGGTTCGTCCCCAACCAATCGCTTTGATGGCTATGCCGACAAAAAAGCCACGGTTAAAAAAATACTGCATGATGTTTATGAAAAAGGCGATTCTTGGTTTAGAACTGGCGATTTAATTCGCAAAGACAAAAAGGGCTATCACTATTTTGTCGACCGCATTGGCGATACCTTCCGCTGGAAAGGTGAAAATGTCGCGACCAGTGAAGTGTCAGAAGCCATCTCACTTTACCCCAATATTGCCGAGGCCAATGTCTATGGCGTTTATGTGCCAAAATCTGATGGCCGCGCCTGCATGGTGGCATTAAATATAGAAAAAGACTTTGAATTTGATGGGCTTATGGCCTATGCCGAAGCCCATTTACCTGCCTATGCACGGCCTTTATTTGTGCGCATTCAAGATGAAATCGAAAAAACGGGCACCTTTAAACAACGCAAAGTTGATCTGGTTGAGGAAGGTTTTGACCCAACAAAAATCGATGACCCACTATATTTTGCCAATCCTGAAAGCCAAAAATTAGAACCAATGACCGATGATTTATACGAAAAAATCTGCAAAGGTAAATTCAGAATTTAAGGTGAGAAATGAGTGAAGCCGAAAGCCTATATCTTGACATTTGCACCCAAATTCCCACTGCCGAAAAAAGCCAAATGTTCGGCAAACCATGCTATAAAATTGACAAAAAAGCCTTTGTGGCGTTTTTTCAAAATGAAATAGTATTCAAACTAGCTGGCGACATTCATAGTCAAGCTTTGGCGTTAGATGGTGCACAATTATTTGACCCCGCTGGCAACGGGAGGGCAATGAAACAATGGGTGCAAGTGCCGTTCGCCCACAAAGCAACCTGGGCTGAATTCGCCCAACAAGCTTGCTAATATGTAGTAAAATCAAATAGATAACGGAAAACACATGACAAAAATATCTGAAATCAGCGCCAGAGCGGTTAATTTTTGGCGTGATGCAGGCAGCAAAGCTTGGTTCACCAAATCAGATGAATTTGACGCCAAAATGGCGGCAGAATTTAATGACGATTTGGCTTATTTAGAAACCCAAAACCTGCCCGCACATTTTGCAGATTCAACCAATGCTTACGATATTTTAGGCATCATATTATGCCTCGATCAATTTAGGCGCAACTTCAACCGCGGCAGTGGCAAAGCGTTTAAATTTGACCATCAAGCTTTGGCTTTGTCGCGCCAAATGGTTGAAAATAAACTACATTTGGAAATAGACAAAGACATTAGAATGTTTGCCTATATGCCTTATATGCACAGTGAAGACTTGAGCGTGCAACAACAAGCCCTCACCTTATTCGACAATAACGAATTTGCTATCATTCATTATGACCTGATTAAAAAATATGGCCGCTTCCCCCATCGCAATAAAGTTCTTGGCCGCAAAAGCACAATTGAAGAACTTGAATTTTTAGAAACAGATGGATTTAAAGGCTAGTGACCAAATTTAAATATAAAAAACCCGAAAATCATGTGAAAAAACGCAGTGAATTGTCACCTGCCATCAAGCAAACTTTGCTCGAAAGCATCCGCGAGGATTGGCCAGAACACCCACGTTATCGTGGCATGGCTGATTTTTGGTTGGGCATTCACCGCAGCCTATTACAAGGCTCACACCAATTAGCTGATGGCTTTGAAGCCTTGCTCGACAGCCCACCAAGCGAAATTCAAGATGCCTTAAGCGCCAAAAAATTACAGCAATTTGGCAATCATCTAATTGGGCATTTACACCATCATCACGAGATAGAAGACCATAATTATTTTCCGCAATTCATTCAACTTTACCCCAATATGGAACATGCCATAAACCTGCTGGATGGTGACCATCAAGTGCTGCATCAAGCCTTAGAAGACACGCAATTGGCATTGGTAGATTTGCTGGCACAAAAACCAATTGACCGCGATATGATCGCCCAAGTCGCCAAAGGCAGCCGCGAGCTTGAAAAAATCATCACCCGTCATTTATGGGATGAAGAAGAAATCATCATTCCGATTTTACTAGAGCATGGGTAAGGAAGAGTATGGATAAGAAGAAAAAATGGGACGAATTGTGATTGTTGGCTATCAGCCAAAACCTGGCGAGCAAGCAGAGCTTGCAGCCTTGATGAAAACTCATTTGCCAATTTTACGCGAAGCGGGTCTGGTCACAGACCGCGAAAGCATCATCATGCAAGCCGAAAATGGCACCATTGTTGAAGTATTTGAATGGAAATCCAAAGCCGCGATGAACAGTGCCCATGAGCATCCTTCAGTGCTGAAAATGTGGGCTGATTATGACAATTGCTGCACCTATGTGCCTGTCTCAGAAACACCTGAAATATCTGATTTATTTTCAGAATTCACGCCTTTAAACTAAAGCCTGTCAACCCGCTAATTATCTAACACCAGATCGCCCTCGTCAATATCGTTTACTGAGGATGTGTTATTTTCGACCGTCGTTTCAAATATCAGCATATCAAGTGGGCGATTGCTATAAATAGCCCATAGGCCTTCAGGCGGTACAGATGGCGCGCGAAATGGTCCTTGTGGTTTAACATCATCTGGCAATTGCTCAATTGATTGGTCTGTGCTTGATGGTTTTGCAGCTGATGGCGCAATGGTTGATATTTCAGCGGTCAATGGCACAGCGGCTTTTTTAGGCGTTGGTTCAGTATTTTTGCTCGCGACATTTTTACTAGCGACAATGATGTCCGCTGATTTTGGTGACGCGATCACCCCTTCAGCTGGGGCAAAAACATAGCGTTTATTGGCCACAATCATTTTGGGCGGCACGCCAGTTTCTCTAAAAATCTTATCGCCTTCAGCTAAATTTTTCCAAAAATCTAACCATTTATTGTCTTTATGTCTGAAATAATTAAACCCGTTTAAGCGGAACGGAAAGGCATGCACATGAAACCGCCTTTGGCCATTTTTAAACGCATCACGTGCCAGCAAATAAACCTCTTCGATATTAGGGTTGGTCAGCGCATAACAGCCGCGCGATGAACATTCGCCATGCACCATAAGCTGGCTGCCCGTGCGGCCAAGCGCGCGGTCATAAAAATTTGGATAGCCCAAATTAAACGACAAATAATATTTAGAACGCGGGTTCATTTGTGCTGGCGTCACCACGTAAAAACCTTCTGGGGCTTGCCGATCACCTTCTTTAAGCTTAGGACCTAACTCGCCCGACCAACTGCAAATGCCATAGCTTTTGAAAAATTTAAAACGGCCATCTTTTTCCATCCACACTTCAAAGCGATTTTCTTCCTTATACAGCCGCGCCAAAATATGCGCGCCAACTTGAAAACCTTTGGCTTTAATGGTTCTGACCAAATGCGGAGGCAGGGGTTTTTTCCACGCTTCGCTGTCGGTAAACCAGTTACAGCCCGACAATGTAGCCAATGACAAAAGAATGAAACAAATTTTAAACCAAGAAGAAACCTTCAAAGCATTCCCCATACTTAAATAAATTAATCAATTTATAACAATATTTGAAAATATTTAACAAATATTTGCACATTAAATCAAAACATAAAAGTTCACATTAAAGTGATCAGTATACCTATATAATGTGTAAGAGTCTGCTTTTAAAGACCTTGACCAATATTTAAAAACCGATCATGGCGATGATTGAGAATATCTGGCTTTGACATGCCATCAAATTTAGCCAATTGTTTGGCAATCGACACCGAAATATTATCCATTGCAGCTTCTGGATCACGATGTGCGCCGCCAATAGGCTCAGCAATAATTTCTTCAATCACCCCAAAACCTTCAAGGTCTTTAGCGGTTATTTTCATATTCAAAGCAGCATCTTTGGCCCGTTTGGCATCACGCCATAAAATAGACGCTGCGCCTTCAGGGCTGATCACTGAATAAATACTATTTTCCAGCATCATCACTTTATTGGCCGCCGCAATGCCAATCGCACCGCCAGATTGGCCTTCGCCAACAATCACCGTTAACATCGGCACGCCGATTTGCAAACACACCTCAGTGCTGCGCGCAATGGCTTCGGCTTGGCCGCGTGCCTCGGCACCAATACCTGGATAAGCGCCCATTGTATTGACCAAAGTGATAACTGGCATGTTGAATTTATCGGCCATTTTCATCAATCTTTGAGCTTTGCGATAGCCTTCTGGCCGCGCCATGCCAAAATTATGCTTAAGCCGCGTTTCGGTATCATGGCCAGTTTCGTGACCAATCACAAAAACCGGGCGGCCATTAAACCGCGCGGGACCGCCAACAATCGCATAATCTTCGGCAAAGTTACGATCACCAGCCAGCGGCGTGAATTCATCAAATATATAGGTTGAAAGGGCAGAAAAATGTGGACGGTCTGGGTGGCGCGACACTTGAGTTTTTTGCCAAGCATCTAAATTGGCATAAGTGTTTGCCAATGCCGCGTCTGATTTTTCTTGCAGGCGCAGAACCTCATCATCGATTGACATTGAATCATCAGCTGCTGCCAACGCCTGTAATTCGGCGATTTTTCCGTCTAGATCGGCAATTGATTTTTCAAATTCTAGATAAGTTGTCATTCAACATTCCTTGACACTATGATATTAACTTCTTTTAACAAGCTTATTAGGCTTTCGCAAGCGGATGATGTTCAAACACCAGCTGCTTCAGCCTTTCATCCAATATATGTGTATAAATTTGCGTGGTCGAAATATCGGCATGACCCAACATTTGCTGCACCGCCCGCAAATCAGCGCCATTGGCCAATAGATGTGAGGCAAAAGCATGACGTAATATATGTGGTGATATTTTTTGAGAATCCAAGCCTATTCTTCTGACCAGCAATTTAAGCTCCTTGGCAAAGCCTTGCCGCGTCATATGCCCCAAAGCACCGCGCGAGGCAAAAATAT
Organism: Alphaproteobacteria bacterium; assembly: GCA_002400495.2. Lineage (GTDB taxonomy): Bacteria > Pseudomonadota > Alphaproteobacteria > Rhizobiales > OSC116 > OCS116. Next base: position 10,528 of record NVQL02000056.1, read on the forward strand.
AGTCAGCAGCTTTGTTAACCTCAGTGCCTTGCAGTTTCATAAATGCCAAATAATCTTGCAGAATATCCAGCGCGGCATAACCCAATGGCACCAGCCGCTCGCGCCCACCTTTGCCTTTGATAAACAGCATGCCTTCATCCAGCCGCACCTGCCCCAAACGCAGGCCAACCAACTCGCTAACCCGCAGGCCTGTTGCATATAATATTTCGAGCAAACAATAAAACCGCCGATTTTTTTGTAGTTTTGCTTGTGTTTGCTCGGTGTTTTCGGCATTATTTTTAGCGGCGAATAGCAGCTGATTGACTTCATCAATTGACATAATTTTAGGCAATGGCCGTGGTTTTTTGGGGCTATCAATAATATCCGCTGGGTTATTGGCAACATATTTTTCTTGATGCAAAAATTTAAAAAACTGCTTCAATGCCGACAACCGCCGCGCTTGAGTGGAAACCTCAACCCCCATCGCCACTTGAAAGGCTAAAAAACCTCGAATGTGGTCAACGTTAATCTGATCGACCGTGCAAGATTTTGGCAGAAAGTCAAAAAACTGGTTCAAATCAGTGCGATAAGAAATAAGTGTATTGTCAGCCGCCGCGCGCTCAGCGGCAATCATCTCTAAAAAATTTTCAACATATTGGTTCATATGTTTTGCCCTATGGCCGATTGTCAATTACAATTGTCAATTAATTGTAATGCCGACAATTTAAGCTCTTGGTTAGCATCAAACGGCCAAAATAATCAGATAAACAATATATTTTTAACGGCCACACATCGGGGTCACTTTCCCAAAAACTCGCGCCTCTACGTTAACTTTAATTAAGATAAACAACAAGATTTACTTGCAGATTTGGCCGAAAATGCCCATAATAAAGCCAATGAAATGAATTGCGCAGCTTTAACAAATGCGCATGAGAACACCAGTTTGGACAAATTATGTTCGATAGAAATAGCACAAAGGTCATTCGTGATTATTTGGGCAACCAGTCCATCATTTTGATAGGGCTTATGGGCGCAGGCAAAACCACATTAGGGCGGCGCTTGGCCAAACATTTGGATTTGCCGTTTAAAGATGCTGACCAAGAAATAGAAGCCGCAGCAGGCATGGATGTGACGGAGTTTTTTGCCACATTTGGCGAAGAAAAATTCCGTGATGGTGAAGAAAAAGTCATCTCGCGCTTGCTCGACAACGGCCCACAAATTTTAGCCACTGGTGGTGGTGCTTATATGCGCCAAGCCACCCGCGACAACATCAAACAAAAAGGAATATCCATTTGGTTGCGCGGCGATTTAGAGCTTTTAATGAACCGCATTGCTTTGCGCCAAACACGGCCACTTTTGCAAGTAGATAACCCTAAAGAAGTGATGCAAAAGCTGATTGATGAGCGCTATCCTGTTTATGCCAGTGCCGACATCACCATTGACACCATTGACGCGCCGCATAATGTGATGATTGAGAAATTACTAGAAGAAATGATTGAATATGCCTCTTAAAAATTGCCAAACCATCAGAGTAGATCTGGGTGAAAGCCGCAGCTATGACATTATGGTCGGCAGCCGCTTGATAGAATTTGCCGGCAAGCTCATCGAGCCGCATTTAAAGCGGCCGTTCACCATCATTGTGACCGATGAAAACGTGGCCGAGCAGCATTTGGCCGATTTACAAGCGTCGTTTGGTAATCAGGGCATTGAATGCGATGCGATTATCTTGCCAGCTGGCGAGAAAAGCAAAAGCATGACCATGCTAGCCACCCTGCTTGAAAAACTCATCGCTTATGGCGTCGAGCGTAGTGACGTCATCACCGTTTTAGGCGGCGGCGTGATTGGCGATTTGGCAGGCTTTGCAGCCGCGACATTACGCCGTGGAGTGGATTTTATACAGATCCCAACCTCTATTCTTGCCCAAGTGGACAGCAGTGTTGGCGGCAAAACGGGAATTAATTCGCCCCAAGGTAAGAATTTAATTGGTGCGTTTCACCAACCCAAACTGGTACTGGCTGATATTGATATTTTAGACACATTATCTGACCGCCATATATGTGGTGGCTATGCCGAGATATTTAAATATGCTTTGATTAATGACCCCGAATTTTATAACTGGTTGCTTGAAAACGGCGAAAAACTAATCAATGGTGACAAAGCGGCAAGGCAATATGCTGTGGTTAAATCTTGCCAATCTAAAGCCAATATTGTGGCTCAAGATGAAAAAGAACACGGCCTGCGGGCTTTGCTAAATTTGGGCCATACATTTGGCCATGCGCTTGAAGCCCATACGCAATATTCTGATCGGCTTATCCATGGTGAAGGCGTGGCCATTGGCATGGTGCTAGCCTTTGAATTTTCTAGCTTTTTGGGCTTTAACAACGGCGCTGACATTGCCGCCATTAAACAGCATATGCAAAAAATTGGCCTGCCCAATGATTTAAGCTTTGAAGGTTTGCAACCCTTGCCATCGGCTAAGCAAATGCTTAAATATATGCTGCAAGACAAAAAGACCGAACAGGGCGAAATGACCTTTATTTTGGCCAATGCCGTTGGCAAATCATTTGTTGAAAAAAATGTCGACCAACAACTTGTGACTAATTTTTTAAAAAGCAAGAGCTTTAAATAATGTTTGAAACCATCACTATCTTTATCACCGAAAACACCGAAGCGCTCATTGCCGTCGGTGCCATCATTCTGCTCATCCTCATTTCGGCTTTATTCTCTGGCTCTGAAACGGCATTGACCGCCGCCTCACGCGCCCGCATCAAACAAATGAGAAAGCAAAAAAGCCAACGTGCCGAAACCGTTAGCAAATTATTGGAAACTCCCGAAAAGCTAATTGGTGCCATTTTATTGGGTAATAACCTGGTTAATATTTTGGCCTCAGCCATCGCCACCAGCTTTTTTATCAAATTTTTCGGCGCCGCAGGCGTGGCTTATGCCACATTGACCATGACATTTGTGATTTTAATCTTTGCCGAAGTTTTACCCAAAACTTATGCCTTGCAGCAGCCTGAAAAGTTGGCCCTTTTTGTTGCCCCCATCATGCGCACCATTGTATTTGTATTGACCCCCTTGGTGGTGATCATTCGTGCCATTGTAAACTTTTTTCTCTGGATATTTGGCGTGAGACCACCAAAAGAGATGGATAAGAATGCTGCCGATGCCGAAATACGTGGCAATATTGATTTGCAACATGAAGAAGGCGTGATGGTTAAAAATGACCGCGACATGCTGGGCGGTATTTTGGATTTAAAACAGATGGGCGTTGAAGATGTGATGATTCACCGAACCAATATTTTTAGCCTCGACATTGCTTTGGGCGCCACCGAAATTGCCACTCAGATTTTAAACAATAGCTACACCCGCGTGCCATTATACCGCAATGAACCAGATAATTTTATCGGTATTTTGCACACCAAAGACTTGTTATGGGCGATTAACGCCAAGAAACAAGCGCCAAAAAATAGCCAAGAAAAAGACCTCGAAAGCCTGCTCACGCCGATTTGGTATGTGCCTGAAACCACCAGCTTGCAAGATCAGTTGAATAATTTTTTAAAACGCAAAAGCCATTTTGCTTTGGTGGTTGATGAATATGGTGAAACCCAAGGCCTGATCACCCTAGAAGATATTTTGGAAGAAATTGTTGGTGACATTATTGATGAACACGACCATGGCCTCATTGGCATGCGCCGCCAGCCCAATGGCAGCGTTAATGTTGATGGCCATGTATCTGTACGCGATCTAAACCGCGCCATGGATTGGCAACTCCCCCAAGATGACGCCATCAGCCTAGCCGGGCTAATCATCAATGAAGCCCAAATCATCCCCAACGTTGGCCAAGCCTTCAATTTTTACGGCTTTAGATTTGAAATACTGCGCAAGCAAGCCAACCGCCTAACGGCGATACGGGTGACCAAACTCTAATCATGGCACCCCAGCCGCTAATGCACACTCCCCAGCCGCAACCTCTCAGCACACCTCCCGTTAAAAAAACTCATGTGTTTTTTTAACCAGCCGGACTGGAGGCCGCCACTTATGTGGCGCACCCGCGTAGGCCTGAGCAAAGCGAAGAATAGCCGCGAGCGAAACAGACCAAGCTTCCAGAGCATCAACTACCAGCCAACTGTCTACCCAACAGCCTATACAGTGAAGCATCCTGCCTAAGCTCTGGAAGTTTGCATTTTTACGCCCACCTTTCGGTGGGCTAGTGGCCCCTGCGGGCGCACGCCTCCGCTCTCTTGCCACGCCTAACGGCGACGCGCAGTCGCGCTTGCCTCAGCCTAAAGGCTTCGGACCCTTTTCCCAAGATAAGCAGTATAGCACCAAGAATAAAATGTTGTGTTTGCAATACGGCACCAGAGCTCGGCGTTTCACCAAACTTCAGCTCACTAAGCGTAATGTAGTTGATTGGGGTGCCGAATTCACATCCGACCAGCGGCTGAGTGGCTTAGCTAGAGAGCGGAGCGAACGCACGCAGTGCCAAGCAAAAATGCAAACTTCCAGAGCATCAGTTACCAGCCAACTATCTTTTTACAGCCAGCACAAGGCAGCAAATTCAGAATCTATTGGGGCGCACCGAAGTACAGAGTGTCACCAAACTCCAGCTCACTAAGCATAATGTAGCTGATTGGGGTGGTGAACTCGCATCCGACCAGCGGCTGAGTGGCTTAGCTAGAGAGCGGAGCGAACGCACGCAGTGCCAAACAAAAATGCAAACTTCCAGAGCATCAACTATCAGCCAACTGTCTTTTTACAGCCAGAGCAGCACTCCCGCCAACTCACTAGAAGTCTCATTTAGACGTTGAGCTGCGTGTCAACTATCAGCCATACCAAGAGCATGCAGATACAAATCCAATATCGCCTCTTGCTCCGCCCGCTCATTACTATCTTGCTTACGAATGCGGATAATCATACGAATGACTTTCACATCAAAACCTTCGCCTTTAGCTTCGGCAAATATTTCTTTCATATCATCTGTGATGGCTTTTTTTTCTTCTTCCAAACGCTCAACACGCTCGATAAAAGTTTTCAACCGATCACGCGCCACACCTGTTGAATCAACGCTATCATTCAAGCCTTCAACATCCATTTCACTCATAATATTTCCATTCAATCACTGTTTTTTATAATTTTTCACAATTTGCGGCAATATACCAGCAAAAATATCAACCCATTCATTAATTCCAGCTTCTGTACCCATATAATCTTGGCGCAGTTCAAGCAAACTATGCTCTAACCCTTTGTCCAAGCCATGCCGATCCATCGTGTCACCTGGCATGCCACCACGATACGGCTGATTATCATGCACAACATAATTGGTTGTTGCCCGCAACGCATCCACAATACGCGTGGTAAAAGCTTGTTCTTCATTCCACAGCAATCCCACTTCGGTTGCACGTTTATGGCCACGCCAATAAGGCGTAAAGCTATGAATGGCCAAGAGAGTCGGTTTGACATCATGAACATCAAACTCATTTATTATACCGCTTATGGCCGCATCATAGGGTTTATAAAACCGCTCAATCCGTGCCAATTTACCGTCTTCTGTGATGTCACGATTGCCATCAATAATCTTACCATCCGACACCCGCATCACCAAAGTTGGGTCTTTCATGCCGCGGTTTGGGTCTATCAACAACCGCGAAAATGTGCCCATCACTGCAGGTACATTGAGTTTTTTAGCCAGCCGCAGTGTAAATTGTTTCACCCCAATGTCATAAGCAATATGGCGCTTAAGCTGCTCATCATCTAAGCCTAAGCCTTTATATTCAATGGGTATATTATTACTGGCATGGTCAGCAATGAGCAAAAAACCATGCCTAAAATCACCATCTATAATTTCAAAAACTTCATTTTCTAAAACACGGTTCTGCGTCATTCTCAACCAATTCAATAGGGGCTAAATTTTTCCCGTTATAACATTCATTGCCATAAAAATGACATCTTAAAATTTGATTATCATCAACATTATTCTCAGCAAAAGCAGCTCGCGACCATTTATGGCTGAATGATTTGTTTAAAGCTGTATTTTATGTTATCAATATGCACTATCTTCTATTATGATATGTGAACGAATCTTAAAAACCGAAGCGACTCATATAATTAAATGATGCATAGACTATACGAACATTTAAAGATTGCATTTAACCTTAAAAAAATTGCCATCATTATAGGCCTGAGCTGGTTATTTATAACCCCTGCTTATGCTGATTTAAAGATTTGCAATTATGTAAGCAGCAATGTAAATGTCGCAATTGGTTATAAAGTAAAATCTGGTTGGACCACCGAGGGCTGGTGGCTCATCAAACCAGATGAATGCGAATCTATTTTAGAAGGCGATTTATTTGCGCGCTTCTATTATGTATACGCAATCGAAGAAGGCACTGGCGGCTATTGGGACGGCGAAGCCGTTATGTGCACAAGAAATGAAAAATTTACCATTAATGGTATAGCTGATTGCGAATTACGAGGATATCGTCGCACTGGCTTTACCGAGGTAGATACGGGCGATTGGACCAACTGGGAACTCAAATTAACACCTGATAAATAATAGGTTACAGATGAAACGAAATCGTAGAATTAAAATATTGGCAACTTTAGGACCCGCTTCAGACACTGAAGAGATGATCGAAAAGTTGAACATTGCAGGCGCCGATGCGTTCCGCATCAATATGAGCCATACAAGCCATAAAAAACTAAATGAGCTTTACACTGCCATTCGCAATGTAGAGACAAAAACCGGCCACCCAATTGGTATTTTGGTCGATCTACAAGGCCCGAAATTGCGTGTTGATACCTTTGCCGATGACAAAGTCGAGCTTAAAAAGGGCCAAACATTTCAACTAGATGGCAACCCTGAACCTGGTGATGCCACCAGAGTCTATTTGCCTCACCCCGAAATTCTAAGCTCGGTTGAAGCAGGTCATAAACTATTGCTTGATGATGGCCGCATCATTCTAGAAGCCACTAAGGTTGAAAACAACATCATCACCACCAAAGTGATGAATAATTGTGTAATCTCAAACCGCAAAGGTGTGAGCTTACCCGATACATTGTTGCCCGTTACCGCGATGACCCCCAAAGATGACGCTGATTTAGAAGCAGCCTTAAAATTGGACATTGATTTCATCGCGCTCAGCTTTGTGCAACGCGCCAGTGACGTTGATGACGTGCAATCCATTGTCGGCGATAAAGCCAAAGTGATTGCCAAAATTGAAAAACCTGCAGCTGTTGAAGCCATTGAAGAGATTATCATATCATCTGATGGCATTATGGTCGCCCGTGGCGATTTGGGTGTTGAATTACCCATCCAACAATTGCCTGGCATTCAAAAACTCATCACCCGCGCCTCGCGCACAGCGGGCAAACCAGTGATTGTCGCCACTCAAATGCTAGAAAGCATGATTGAAAGCCCCATGCCAACCCGCGCCGAAGTATCCGACGTGGCAACCGCCGTATATGAAGGCGCTGATGCCGTGATGTTATCAGCCGAATCTGCCGCTGGTGCCTACCCTGTAGAAGCTGTAACCATGATGAGCAACATTGCCCATGAAGCTGAGAATGATCCGCTTTATGCTGACATTATATATGCCCATCAAACCGAAGCTGATTCAACCTCTGCCGACGCGATCAGCGCCGCTGTATATGCTGTGGCTGAAACTTTAAGCTTAGCGGCCATTGTCTGTTATACCGAATCGGGCGCGACAGCCGCACGGGTATCGCGTGAGCGGCCAAAAAACCGCATTCTAACGCTCACACCTAGCAAAGCCACCGCCCGCAACCTATCACTCACTTGGGGCGTTTACAGCGTGCCTGTCGAAACCTTTGACAATGAGAATGATATGATCAACCACGCGTGTGAAACCGCATATCAACATGATTTGGTAAAATTTGGCGATCACGTTGTGATCACCGCGGGCATACCATATGGCCGCCCAGGTACAACCAACATGTTGCGCATCGCGGCCATTGGCAAAAACGGCAAATGCGCCGATTAAGCAGTGACAGCACATAACATTAAAACAAAGGCGGTTCATCCATTTGAACCGCCTTTTTTTGCCCAAAAAAATCTCAAAAAAAAAGAACCAGCAAAACTGGTTCTTTTAAATAATATATGCATTCAAAATTGACGTATCAACCTTGGCGCGCTTTAAAGCGTGGGTTTGTTTTGTTAATCACATATAAACGACCGCGACGGCGAACCACACGGCAATCACGGTGACGACCGCGAAGTGATTTGATCGAATTTTTGATCTTCATTTTAAACTTCCTTACAGAACCTAAGGACATATGATCAATTATCACATCACATATCATTACAATTAATTTGTCGCGAAAATAGGTGTCAATTATGCCAATGTCAAGGTAAAGCTGGTTTTTCCAACAAGCTTTATCTTAAATTGCAGATTCTCACTTACAAACGTTAAGATTATTTCCAATCTTTGGCTCAATTCTTCAACATTATCTTATCCACCACATAGTTAAGCGCAATAAAAAAATGCTATCAGTAATACAAAACAAGGGCTTAATAAGTCTATTTAAACCATATGTAATACATATTCTAATTCCTTAGGTTTAGAACATTATATTAATGTTTCGTTAGGTCTATACAACTATTATCGAACGAATCTATTGCATGATAGGGTGACGAATAGGTTATAGGTTATGGCTAACGATATTAAATTACAAAGAGACCGCTTTATGGGGTTTTCTTTTGCAGCTGCTGACCTGCTCATCGAACTCGATGAACAAGGCTCTATTCTATTCTGCATGGGTGCCAGCCAAAACCTTTTGGGCATGCCTGTTCAAAAAGTCATCAAACAACCCCTAAATAATTTTGTCATCAATGCTGATAAGATAATGCTAAACTTTTTATTCGATAATATTAAAGTTGGTGACAGGCGCGGCCCGATTAAAATCCACACCCTTAAAAACGGCATTAAAGTCCCTGTTCAAATATCCATTTTTAAAATGCCCAGCGACAGCGGTAAAATAAATGTGGTGATGAATAACCTTGACCCTTTTGCCATGGGTCTAAACGACCCAACACGTGATGATGAAACTGGGTTATTGACCAAAGACGCTTTTTTCACCATGGCCGAAGCCACCATTAACGGCGCTCAAAACACTGGCACCGACATTAGCCTAACCATGATAAACATGCCCGACAAAGACGAATTAGACAAACGCATGGGCGACAAAAATGCCAAGGAGTTTAAAAACAAAGCGGCATCTTTTTTACGTGCGGTATCTATCGGCGATAGCGCCGCTAGCCTGAATAATAATAGCTTTGGCCTCATTCATGAAGACACAATGGATAGCGACAAGATTACCGAAGAAATTCGTAACATTTCAAAAGAATATGACGAAGATGGTACCTCAGTTCAAATCGGCGCTTCAACCATTGAAATCGACGAAAATGTTGACCCTGGCGACATGTCGCGTGCTCTGGCTTACACCATCAATCAATATGTATCTGACACGCAATTTAGCAATGGCAGAGGCGCGAGCTTTGAAAAACAAGTCAACTCGCAAATCACCAACACAGTTGAGCAGATAAGATGGTTTAAAAACATCATTAAAAACAAGAAAATTAGCTATGTGGCACAAGAAATTGTCAACATTAAAACCAACGAAGTGCATCATCATGAATTGCTGATGCGTTTTGAGGAAAATGTCAGCCCCTTCCAGCGTTTAGTATTTGCTGAAAAAGTAGGCATCATACATGAGTTAGATCTGATCGTCCTTGAGCAAGCCGTAAATTGGATCAATGAAACGCCGAAACATCTTCATTTTTCTTTGGCGGTCAACATTTCGGGCGCCTCCATCGCGCGGGCTGATTTTTGCTTCAAAATGCTCAAGCTCATCATCGAAAAATTGCGCTATCCAAAACGCCTATTAATCGAAATTACCGAATCCGCTGAAATCGAATCACTTAAGAAAACCAACGATTTTTTTAAAAATATACGCGCTAAAGGTGTAAAACTATGTATTGATGATTTTGGCGCAGGCGCTGCCTCACTTAATTATTTACGCATGTTAGATGTCGACATCGTTAAAATTGATGGATCTTATATCCGCGAATCGATGAAATATGGCCGCGAAGACAAAATTTTGAAAGCCATGATCAACCTATGTAAATCCATGAATATGGAAATTGTTGCCGAACAGATAGAAACCAAGGAACAAGCCAAATATTTAACTGAATTGGGTGTTGATTATGGCCAAGGTTACCTTTATCACAAGCCCGATTCTGTAAACACCATTATAAATAACCTTGATAAACAAGCCAAAAAATCGGCTTAACTAAATTTATTCTCAGAAAAAGCACAAGGCTATTTTGTATAAATTTTATTGATCAATTATGAAAATAAATTGATAAATTTGTCACAGCTTAATGCCTAGCTATTGCGCCTTAAATTATTTCACCTTAAAGTGATGATAAGATTCGTTTTAGTTCCATAGGGTTAAAAATGGCAAAAAAATACGATTTGTCGGATTTGTCTTTCTTAATAATCGATGACAATAATTATATGATTTCGATCGTCAAAACCTTATTGCGTGGTTTTGGCGTACATGAGATTCATGAAGCACATGATGCTGCTGAAGCGTTTGAAGAATTTAGAAATGTGCAGGTTGACATTATTTTGCTCGATTACGCCATGGATACACTAGATGGCATTGAATTTGCACGCATGGTACGCACCGCTGATGACACACCAAACCCCTATATACCCATAGTGATGCTCAGCGCTTATTCTGAGCGCTACCGCGTAACAGACGCACGAGATGTCGGCATTACCGAATTTTTGCGCAAACCCATTTGCGCCCAAGACTTGCATCAACGCATCATTCAGGTGATTGAAAACCCGCGTCCTTTCATTCGCACCCCACGCTATTTTGGCCCCGACAGGCGCCGCATTAACGATAAAAAGTTCAAAGGCGAAAACCGCCGCGTCAGCGAGCTAAAGGTTGAAGACGCCGTTAAAACCGAAAATATGCAACGCATGCTCAAGAAAAGTCAACCCAAACAAGAAGAAGAAGATATATTATAAATCTATGGCTATCTCTTCTTTAGACCTGATTATATTCGATTGCGATGGTGTGCTTATTGACAGCGAAATCCTCAGCGCCAATACACTCATTGCCCTACTCGGCAAACTTGGTGTTCATATTGATTTTGCTTATGTTCAAAAAAACTTCATAGGCCGCTCCTTTCAAAAAGTGGCTTCTGAAATTGGTGAGCGATTTAAAATTCATTTGCCACAAGGCTTTGAAACTCAATATCGTCATGAATTGTTAAAATCCTTCGAAACCCAATTACAGCCAACGCCAAACGTTGCTGAGACTTTGCAACAATTAGATATAAAAATCTGTGTTGCCACCAGCAGCAGCCCCGAGCGGGTCGCACGCTCTTTGCAAATCACCAAATTAATCAATCATTTCGATGGAAATATATTCACCGCGTCACAGGTTAAAAATGGCAAACCTGCACCTGATTTGTTTTTACTCGCAGCCCAAACCATGGGGGTTAGTCCCGCCAATTGCTTAGTAATTGAAGATAGTCAACCAGGTATAGAAGCCGCCATAAAAGCCCATATGCCCGTATGGCATTATAATGGTGGCAGCCATTTAAAAGGTGTGAAATGGGTCAATAAATCAGGCTATGAAGCCGATCAAACATTCTCCAATTGGCAAAATTTTATCCCACTATTGTCGACGATTTAGAAAAAAAATATAGACATAAATGTTGAAATGCTTAAGGTAACGCCGAATATTCAAGTTGCAAAATAAAGCAAGTGGTTGAGAAAAATAAGAGATATAGTTGTCAAAAACCTCAAAAAATCAAAATGTTAGCAATGGTGAAGACACCAATAAACGCCTCGACGATGCTGCGCGTGCTGGCTGGCTTTATTATGTAGCGGGCAAGCGCCAAGATGAAATCGCACAAATTATGGGGGTTTCGCGCCAATCTGCTCAGCGCTTGGTCTCACTAGCTATGTCCAGCGGCATCATTAAAGTGCGGGTTGATCACCCGATTGCCCGTTGCCTACAGCTTGGCCAACAATTAAGTGATGAATTTGGTTTAAAATATGTTGAGATTGTGCCGGATGATCCTTTATCCAACTCAACAACAACGGGGATTGCTAACGCTGCCGCCAGTGAATTAGAAAACCGCCTAAAACGCGAAGACCCACAAATCATTGCCATTGGCACAGGCCTAACGCTCAAAGCCACCATTGATCTTTTGCCCAATATGAATTGCCCGCAACATAAAATCATTTCCTTGGCGGGCAATCTCATGCCCGATGGTGCGGCGACATTCTACAGCGTTATTTTTGCCGCTGCCGATAAAGTCAAAGCACTCAGCTACCCAATGGTGCTGCCTGTTTTAGCTTCATCACGCGAAGAACGCATTCTGCTGCACGCCCAATCAACCATTCAATCGACCTTAAAATTGGCACAACAAGCCAATATAGCCTTTGTCGGCATTGGTGATTTAGGAGCCGAAGCGCCGATTTATCGTGATGGCTTTGTATCGCATAAAGATTTGCAAATTTTACAAAAAGCCGGAGCTGTGGCCGAAATATGTGGCTGGGTATTTGATGAAGATGGTGTTTTAATCGATGGATTGACCAATGATTTGGTCGCATCTGGCCCCTTGCCTTCACCCAAAAGCTGCCTCATCATCGCACTTGCAAAAGGCGAAAAAAAACTACCTGGCGTGTCTGCTGCCATTAAAGGCAATCTCATCAATGGTTTAATTACCGATGAAACAATGGCAACTGCCTTGTTGAAAAATAAATAAAGCTTATCCATTTCAAATATTTAACAAAACTACCATACCATATATTACCCGAAAGTAGCGCCTTCGATAAATAATTACGCTTGACTTTTTCCCTCTTGAATTGGATAATTGCCCAATCGAGTAGCAATTGCTCACAATGAATTGTTAACGATAAACACAAAGGGAGATTACAAAATGAAATTATCATCGATACTTATCGGTGCCTGCAGCGTTTTAGCTTTAGGTGCAACCGCACAAGCTGAAACCATCACCATTGCCACAGTTAACAATGGCGACATGATACGCATGCAAGGCCTCACAGCCGACTTCACTGCCAAAAACCCTGGCATTGAACTCGAGTGGGTGACACTTGAAGAAAATATCCTACGTCAACGTGTAACAACCGACGTAGCCACAAATGGCGGTCAATTTGACGTCATGACAATCGGTACATACGAAGTTCCGATTTGGGCAAAGCAAGGTTGGCTTGTGCCGCTAACAGCGTTGCAAGACGATCCTGTTTACGATGCAGCCGACATCCTACCCGCCATTGCAGGCGGCTTGTCAGTAGACGGCACATTATATGCAGCACCATTTTATGGTGAAAGCTCAATGGTTATGTACCGCACTGACTTGATGGAAAAAGCTGGTCTTAGTATGCCAGATGCGCCTACATGGGATTTCATCGCTGATGCCGCCCGTAAAATGACCGACCGCGACGAAGGTATCAATGGTATCTGTCTACGTGGTAAAGCGGGTTGGGGCGAAAATGGCGCGTTTATCACCGCCATGTCAAACTCATTTGGCGCCCGTTGGTTTGATGAAGAGTGGAACGCTCAATTCGATCAACCAGAATGGAAAGCCACTCTAGATTTTTATGTAGGTCTTATGAATGACGCGGGACCAGCTGGTGCCTCATCAAACGGCTTTAACGAAAACCTAGCTTTGTTCCAACAAGGTAAATGTGGCATGTGGATTGACGCCACGGTTGCAGCATCATTTGTAACCAGTGGAGATTCAACCGTTGCAGATAAAGTTGGCTTTGCTCTAGCACCAGATAATGGCCTAGGCAAACGTGCTAACTGGTTATGGGCTTGGTCTTTGGCCATTCCATCAGGTTCACAAAAACAAGATGCAGCGGCTAAGTTCGTATCTTGGGCGACAGACAAAGCTTATTTAGAGCTTGTAGCTTCTAAAGAAGGCTGGGCAGCAGTTCCTCCAGGCACACGTACTTCATTGTATGAAAATCCTGAATATCTAGCAGCTGCGCCATTTGCTAAGATGACATTGGAATCAATCAATGCCGCTGACCCAACCAACCCAACTGTGAAACCCGTTCCATATGTGGGTGTACAATTTGTTGCGATCCCAGAATTTCAGGGCATTGCGAACAATGTTGGACAACAATTCGCTGCTGCACTTGCTGGCACGAAAACCGTAGACGAAGCATTAGCAGAAGCTCAAAATATCACAACACGTGAGATGAGAGCGGCTGGTTACTAAGCACCCCAAGATGGCCTGCCTGACATTTATGTGAGGTGGGTCTTTTTTTTATCATGCCTTAATACTTAGACATTTGGCCACACTCATAAATTGGGTTACGCTGGTGTCAAAAAGGGAGAAGATTATGGCCACAGCACATACCAAAACATTGTCGCGCATTATGAATCTGCCGTCAATTATTCTGCTATTTATATGGATGATTGTCCCACTGGGCATGACTATATATTACTCATTCCAGCGATATAATTTGCTAACCCCCCAAAGGCGCGGCTTTAACGGTTGGTTTAACTACGAATTTTTCATCACTGATCCGGCTTTTTTTGAAGCCATTGGCAATACCTTACTTCTGGTATCAGGCGTTTTGGCCATCACCATTATTGGCGGTGTATTGCTGGGCATATTGCTCAATCAAGCCATTGTCGGTCGTGGGATTGTTCGTATATTATTCATCTCACCTTTCTTCATCATGCCAACCGTTTCGGCTTTGATTTGGAAAAACATGCTGATGAACCCTATCTATGGTATTTTCGCACACATTGCGGAATTTTTTGGCGCCGACCCGGTTGATTTTTTTGCCGTCATACCTCTGCTTTCCATCATCATCATTGTGGCATGGCAATGGTTGCCCTTCGCAACCCTTATATTGCTCACCGCCATGCAGTCGCTCGATCAAGAGCAGCAAGAAGCTGCCGATATGGATGGCGCCAGCACCTTGGCAAAATTCTACTATATAACCTTGCCGCATCTAGCCCGTGCCATCACCGTGGTGATCTTGATTGAGACCATTTTCTTACTCAGCATTTTTGCCGAAATTTTGGTAACCACCAATGGCGGGCCAGGCACCGCATCCACCAACCTAACCTATATGGTTTATAACCGAGCCTTATTGCAATATGACATTGGCGGCGCATCAGCTGGCGGTATCATTGCAGTTATCTTGGCCAATATTGTAGCCATTTTCTTAATCCGCGCTGTCGGCAAAAACTTGGAGGCTTAAATCTATGGCACGTAAAGTAACATTACAACGCAAATTAGGCTTCACAGCCCTCGCGTGGTTCCTTGGCTGCATTATGTTTTTTCCAATCTTTTGGATGATCCTAACCAGCTTTAAAACAGAAATTGATGCCATTGCATCACCCCCATTGGTGTTTTTCCAAGCCACTTGGGAAAATTACCAACTGGTGCTCAACCAATCTGATTACCTTAAATATTTTGGCAACTCAGTGGTCATTGCAGGTGGCTCCACCATACTTGCATTATTGGTCGCCATTCCTTCTGCTTGGTCAATGGCATTCTCACCCACAAGGCACACAAAAGATGTGTTAATGTGGATGCTATCAACCAAAATGATGCCACCTGTTGGCGTTTTAGTGCCAATTTACCTGATGCTTAAATATTTGGGCCTATTGGACACCAGAACTGGCTTGGTCATCATTATGATGTTGATTAACTTACCGATTATCATCTGGATGCTTTATACATATTTCAAAGAGATTCCCTCAGAAATTCTTGAAGCATCGAGGATGGATGGTGCGGTGCTGTGGAAGGAAATCGTCTATGTACTTCTTCCCATGGCGCTTCCTGGCATCGCATCTACCCTATTGCTAAACCTGATTCTTGCTTGGAATGAAGCCTTTTGGACGCTCAACTTAACCGCCGCAAATGCGGCACCGTTGACTGCCTTCATCGCCTCATATTCAAGCCCAGAAGGCCTCTTCTGGTCCAAATTATCGGCAGCATCAACCATGGCCATTGCGCCAATTATGGTATTGGGTTGGTTTTCTCAGAAACAATTAGTCACAGGTCTTACATTCGGTGCGGTTAAATAACCGCAAGGGCTAAGCTCGCGGCGCCATTTCATAAGCGCGCCACCAAGATTTGATGATTTATAAAGGAATAGAAAAATGGGTAATATAGTTTTAGAAAAAGTGCATAAATGTTTCGGCGATGTCGAAGTGATACCAAGTGTTGACCTAGACATTAAAGATGGTGAATTTGTGGTATTTGTTGGGCCATCTGGTTGTGGCAAATCCACCCTACTGCGCCTCATCGCTGGCTTAGAAGATTTAACGGGTGGCAAAATCATCATTGATGGTGTCGATGTATCAGACAGCACACCCGCCAAGCGTGAGCTGGCAATGGTGTTCCAATCATATGCGCTCTATCCGCATATGACGGTGCGTAAAAACATCGCCTTCCCGCTTAAAATGGCAGGTATGCCACAAGATGAAATTGATAAAAAGGTAATGGCCGCAGCAGAATCGCTTAACCTGACCGATTATCTTGAACGCACACCTGGCCTTTTATCTGGTGGCCAACGCCAACGTGTGGCCATTGGCCGCGCCATTGTGCGTAGCCCCAGCGCGTTTTTGTTTGACGAACCATTGTCAAACCTAGATGCTGCCTTGCGGGTTAACATGCGCATCGAGATTACTGATCTGCATAAAGAGCTCAAAACCACCATGATTTATGTAACCCATGATCAAGTCGAAGCGATGACCATGGCCGATCGGATTGTGGTACTACAAGCTGGCGATGTTGAACAATTCGGCACCCCGCTTGATCTATATAACAAACCTGTCAATCGGTTTGTCGCGGGCTTTATCGGTTCTCCCAAAATGAATTTTGTAAAAGGCAAAGATGCTGATGAATTTGACGCCCATGAAATTGGCTTCAGACCCGAACATATGTCAGTTTCAACCACTAAAGGTCGCTGGAAAGGCGTGGTGAGTGTGGCTGAACATCTTGGCGCTGATACATTCTTACATGTCAAAACCGATGAAGTTGGCACCCTAGTCACCCGTAGTGATGGCGAAATTAATGTCAATTACGGCGACACAGTATATGTCAGCCCCAATACCGATAAAATTTATCGTTTTGGCGCTGATGGCCTAGCTCTTTAGTCTAAAACAAGCTATTTAATTTGATACGAATAGGCATAGATCTGCCGCAGTTCACCCAAATCTGCGGCGGCAGTCTATGGCGATAGAGGAATAATGTATGACCGACCGATTAACGCTCGACAAATTGAGCCAAATTAACAGTAAAATTGAAACCCCCAAATACCAGCGCAGTCAAATATCCGCAGGCATATTGCATTTTGGCATTGGTAATTTTCACCGCGCCCATCAAGCCGTTTATTTAAATGATTTATTTTCATTAGGCAGCAGCCATGACTGGGGTATTATTGGTGCCAGTGTGCGCGATGCCGATATACACATTCAACAAAAATTAGCCGCACAAGACTGGCTATCAACCGTTGTCGAACGCGAAAATGACATCATGTCAGCCAGCATTACAGGCGCGATGATTGATTATATCGAACCAGGTGATACCGATGGCATCTTATCAACCCTAAGCAACCCAGACATTCGCATCGTTTCAATGACCATCACCGAAGGCGGTTATTATATCGATGCCGCATCAGGTAAATTTAATGCAGAGGACCCAGACATTGTCTGGGATGCCGAACATATTGACACCCCCAAGACTGTATTTGGGCTTATTTTGGCGGGCCTGATGATGCGCCGTGAACAAGGCATTGTGCCGTTCACGGTCATGTCGTGCGATAACCTCCCCGGCAATGGCCACGTCACCGCCGATGCGGTGATCGGCCTTGCCGAATTGGTCAGTGATGAATTGGCCCAATGGGTTAAAAAAGCAGTCGCCTTTCCCAATGGCATGGTTGACCGCATCACCCCTGCCACCACCGAGAATGAATGTAAATTGGTCGAGGCCGAATTTGGCGTCAACGACAATTGGCCCGTGGTTTGCGAACCCTTCCGCCAATGGGTGCTTGAAGATAATTTCACAGCTGGCCGCCCAGAGCTAGAAAAAGTCGGAGTGACATTCGTCGAAAATGTTGAGCCATATGAAGCCATGAAGCTCGGCATTCTAAACGGCGGTCATGCCGCCATCGCTTACCCTGCCGCCTTAATGGACATTCAAATGGTCGATCAGGCAATGGCCGAACCATTAATCAGCCTCTACCTGACCAAGCTAGAGAATGAAGAGATTATTCCTTCTATCGCTCCAATTGCAGGCGTAGATTTTGCCGAATATTTCGATCAAGTTAAAGATCGTTTTTCCAACCCAAGTGTCGGTGACACCATTAAGCGCCTCTGCTTCGATGGCTCAAACCGCCAGCCTAAATTCATCCTGCCGTCAGTTCACAACCGCCTTAAAGATAAGAAAAAGATCCGTGGTTTGGCCTTAGTCTCAGCCTTTTGGTGCCGCTATTGCGCAGGCTTTACCGAAACGGGCATTCGCTTATTGCCCAATGACCCGATCTGGGATCGCTTGCAAATTGCCGCCCGCGCCGCAAAAAACGACCCCAAAACATTCTTACAAATGGATGATATTTTTGGCGAATTGGTCAATAACCGTGTTTATGTTGAAGAATTTCACAATGCACTAAAAACCATCTGGATTGAAGGCACAGAACAAACTTTAAAACTTTATTTATCTGATCGGCTGTAGCCCATTCAAATCAAGCCTCACAATATTTTGGTCTTTGGTTCCTTCAACCAGAGACCATTTTTGTTTCAAATATAATTGCGGCACATCAGTCAAGGCAAACAACTGCGTTTCGCCCCACTCAAAAGCCGCCTGCGCTGCGGCTGTAAGTAAGGCACTGGCAACGCCTTTACCACGTTGTTCAAGCGCAACCAATAATGCATTAATCCATAAAGCCATGCCATCATTTTCTGGGTTTTTGAATCTTGAAAATGCCAATCCGCCAACCAATATTTCATCATCCAACGCAATCAATGGCGCTAATATGGCGTATCCTTCGTGGTGCCTATTATAAAAACTCCGCTCACCCCATTCCTCGGTAAACCAGTCATGTAATGGGTTTAGATGGGGTGATTTAAATTCTGAATTTAGTATTGAAAGCATATTTCACCCTAGCTTAAATTTGGTAAATATCAAATAATTTGACTTTATTTTATATAATGCTAATTTAGTATATACTAATATATATGGGAGGTAAGAAAAATTGCAATATTAGGCGCTGGCCTAGGCGGCGTGGGTTGCGCTTATGAAATGAAAGAAAAAGCCCGCAAACAAGATGAAGTTATCGTCATTAATGACATTGATCATTATGATTTCATCCCCTCCAACCCTTGGGTTTTGGTCGGTTGGCGCAAGCGTGAACAAATCACAGTCGATCTAGTCAAACCAATGCGCAAAAAAGGCATTGAATTTATAGGTGATGCCGCCACCAAATTAGACCCCAAAAATAAAATCATCCACTGCGCCAGCGGCCGCGAGGTTAAATATGATTATTTAGTCATCGCCACAGGCCCAACTTTGGCTTTTGGCGCAGTAAAAGGCTTAGGGCCACATGCCAACACCCAATCGGTTTGTCACATCGACCACGCCGAGCAAGCTTATAATGCCTTTGAAGAATTTTGCAAAAATCCTGGCCCCATTGTGGTTGGCGCTGCCCAAGGCGCCTCTTGCTATGGCCCCGCTTATGAAACCGCAATGATTATCGACACAGAGTTAAAACGCCGCAAAATTCGCGACAAAGTCAAAATGACCTTCGTCACCGCCGAACCATATATTGGCCATCTAGGCCTCGACGGCGTCGGCGACACCAAAAGCTTACTCGAATCCGAAATGCGCGAACGCCATATTAACTGGATTACCAACGCCAAAATCACCAACATCACCAAAGACAAAATCTTTATCGATAAAATGGCCACCACCGAAGACATCAAACAACAGCATGAGTTGGATATGGCCTATTCGATGATATTGCCGCCATTTAAAGGCATTGACGCGCTACAAGGCATTGAAGGTTTGGTCAATCCAGCAGGCTTCGTCATCGTCAACAAACACCAACATAATGATAAATACCCCGAAATTTATGCCATCGGCGTGTGCATTGCCATCCCGCCCATGGGCAACAGCTTGGTGCCAGTTGGCGTGCCCAAAACAGGTTTTATGATCGAATCAATGGCCGCCGCCGCTACCGATAACATTGCCGCCAGATTATATGACAATGAGGTTAAAACCGAAGCCACATGGAACGCCATCTGCTTGGCCGATTTTGGTGATGGTGGCGTGTTATTTGTCGCCAAACCACAAATCCCCCCGCGCAATGTCAATTGGGCTGTAGATGGCAAATGGGTACATGCTGCAAAAGTTGGGTACGAAAAAATGTTCCTCGCACGAATCAAAAAGGGCAAATCATCTTCAATGTTTGAAACGGTGACCGCCAATCTATTAAAAGTGCATAAAATCAAGGGTTAAACTCAAACACGCTCTAACTTATGATGGGGTTTAGGTGGCAATACCGCCCTCACCTCATCATCGGCTTTAACCACACCGCCTTGAATGATAATACCCATAATGCCAGCTTTGCGCACCAAGCCACCCTCTGCATCACGATCAAGCACTGCCTTAAGCAGGCCTTTTTGAAAATCATCAATTTGGCTATAAGGGTTGCGCAAACCCGTCACCTCGACAATCGCCTCATCACCAATATGCGGCAATGTGCCGCGCGGCAAGCCGAGTAAATCCATCCCGCGAGTGGTGATATTCTCACCCATATCACCCGCCTTGACCTCAAACCCCTTATCACGCAACTCATCAAAGAGTTCACTCTGAATGATATGAATTTGGCGTAGGTTTGGCTGTGTTGGGTCTGCCTTCACGCGCGAGCGGTGCTTCACCGTTACTCCCATATGCGCATCACCTTCCACCCCCAAACCAGTTAACAAAGTAATTTGGTCAATAGTCGGTTTATGAAAAGTGTGTCGCGGGTTTTTGGCCACAGTCGCCACCGTGGTAAAATCTAAGGTCATAATTTCTCCATAATATTTACTTAAGCATAATATATCAATTAAAGGGAACTGCATTATGAAAAAGATTATTGGTCTTTTGGTTAGCTGTCTTATGGTCAGCACCGCATATGCTAACGATAGTAGCTATAGCAAATTAAGCTTTGATAAGGATTGCATATTCGACACGCCTGCCAATGAAAATGAAGCCAGCATAGGCGCAACTGCCATATGTAAAATAAATGGCAAACCAGATATTTATTTCGAGGATGGCGATTTGCGCCGTAGTGCAGGGTTTGGAGCTAAAAAAATATTTGAAAGCTTTGGCGCTTGGAACAGCATGAACACCACCATTGAATGGCGGCATGATAATGAAGGCAATATTTTTGCCGCGATTGTACGATTTTTCATCGATCATCCCAACCCTGAAACAGGCACACCAGACAAAACAAGCCGTGGCCAAATATTGGCGGTACATAATGTAGCAAACACAATTAATGGCGAGACTTGCGTAACAGCCTTAATAGACGCACGCGCCAATGAAGACGCCAATATAGTGGCACGTCGAATGGCTGACGAAATGGCTCAATCGTTCAATTGCATCACCCAAACGCCACAATATTATGGCACCGAGGGCGCATATAGCGCGGCATTTAACAAACCACTACAACCGCTTGAAAGCCCAACCGAAGTGACGCCCAAACCTAGTGAGACAGTAACAGCAGTTGAGCCCGCAAAAAACAATTAGTGAGCAACTTTAGTCAGCACGCCATCACGCGCCGAGGCCAAAAGCGCATCAATTAAATAATGCACTTGTAATGCGCTGCGGCCATTAGATATTGGCTCGCGGTCATTTTGCACGGCATTGATAAAATCTTCAATTTGCGCCCGATGCCACTCATGTGGAAAAGCCATTCGGTCATCGCCACCACCTGTACCCGCTTCTTTGCCAAATGTTTCGCTACGGCCATCATGCCAATCAACCGATAGAATACTGCCCTTTAAAGTCGCCGTTGCATTCATACAGTTGAGCGTTAGATATTCACTCTGGCCTGGGTAAGTGGTTGTCGTGGCCATAATAGAGCCAATAGCGCCACCTGCAAATCGCACCCCCGCCCCCACAAAATCTTCAACCTCAATATCATGTAAAATAGACGTGCCCGCCATCGCTTGCACCTCGGCCGCGCGGCCAGTGAGTGACAACATTAAATCAAGCGAATGAACCGCCTGCGTAATCAAAACCCCGCCGCCATCTTGCTCAAAAGTGCCGCGCCCAGGCTCTTGATAATATTCCCCACTCCGCCACCAAGGCACAGAAAGCATCACCGAAGCCAAAGCCCCCATCTCGCCCGATTGAATCAGCGATTTTAGCTTTAAAGCCGCCTCCCGAAAACGGAATTGAAAAGTAATGCCCAACTTAACCCGAGCCGCCTCACAAATCTCAACCAATTCAAGCGCCGCAACAGAACTCCGTTCAACAGGTTTTTCCATAAATATATGCTTGCCCGCCGCAGCGGCCTGCGCAACAAGCTCTTTACGCGCATTCGGCGGCGTGAGAATTATAACCGCATCCAGTGCCTCATCAGCCAACAGTGATTCATAACTCTCCGCCACAGGCAAATTATGCAATTTACCAAATGCCACACGGCTAGCTTCATTACGGCTATAAACCCCAGCAACATTGACAATATCAGATAAATCTTTAAGCGATTTCACATGCGGGCTAGCCGCCATACCAAGGCCAACAATGGCTACGTTAAATTTACCTGTCATACTATTTCATCCCCTCAGATTGATAGAACTAGATTATCGGATATAGGAAAAAAATGTCAAGCCTAGTAGGGCAGAACCCACTGGTCAACTGGACAGCCGCAAGCAAATAAATTAACACTTGTATATATGCTTTGAGACAGGTACAAATTTAGCAGTTAATCTTAAGGAATGAAACATATGGCAGATAAAAAAACCAAAAAAGACGCGGAACAAACACCAACCCCAACTCCCCCTCCAGCACCCAAACAAAAAGTCAATATCGATGGCATTGAATATGATTTAGACAGCCTATCGGATGGCGCAAAAAGCCAATTGGTAAATTTGCAACTCGTAGATCAAAAGATCAAAACCCTACGACAAGATCTAGCGATCATGCAAACCGCACGTAACGCCTATGCCAATGCCTTGGTGGGCGATCTACCCTTTAAATCAGACAAATTGCCAACCTAATATTCCACAAACTTCCAATAAAGCCCGCCCAGAAATTTTTGAGCGGGTTTTTTGTGTCTGCAATTTGATATTCAAACACTAAACAAAAAAAGACCCGCAACCTAAGTTGCGAGTCCAATAGTGTCTTAAATAATAGTTTTCTTATACGAATGAGAAATCACTAGTAGTCAAAGTACCTGTAATACCGGTGATATTAACAAGAATATCAGCAGCATCAGCAGCACCAGTAGCATCATCATTAAGATGCAAATATGTACCAGCAGCAGCACCATTGGTAAATGTATAAACTGTACCACTAAGCATGATACCACCATCATCAGATACGGCAGTATTAGTACCAATTTGCACAAGAATATCAGCTAATGTAGCAACTGAATCTGTATCAGTAACCGCGGCTCCAAGAGTAACAGAAGTTAATGTTTGACCAGCAAACACATCACCAGCACCGTTGCCGAATACAAGTTTATCAGTACCAACAACAAAGTCGGTAATTTTGTTTGTATTCGCAGTACCAATATTATTAGCCTCAGCAATATCGAAGTTAAAATTATCCGCGGCATCGCCACCAGTAAGTGTATCGGCACCAGCATCACCAGTAAGTGTATCTTTACCTGCACCGCCAGAAATCGTATCGTTACCAGCACCACCAGAAAGAGAATCAACACCATTGCCGCCAGTGATCACATCAGCGCCATTACCGCCAATAATAGTGTCAGTACCAGAAGATCCTTTTATAACAATACCTTGTGTTGCACCAGCTGTTGTAACACTAATACCAGCGGTATTTGCACTAGCATCAATTTCTGTCAAAGCAGCACTCGCAAGAGCAGCGCCATCTATATCAGCAAGAACATTACCAGTTACCACAATTTTAGTGGCATTAGCAACCGTTAGATCAATATCGTTAGTGTCTGCAGCAACTAATGCAGTAGCTGTAGAAGTCGAATTAATGTTGATAATTTCAACATTTGCAGCAACAACACTACCATAAGCAAGAGGGGCACCAACATGAGCAGCATCAAGCGTGAGGTTCAAAACATCACTATTATGACCAGCAACAGCAGAATCTACAACAGTCACTGTTAATGCACCAGTATTAGCTGCACCAATCTTGATATTGTATCCAGATGCAATAGTTAAAGCTGCATTACCAGCAGCTATACCACCCGCATAATCGATAGTAGTAAAGCTAGAACCTAATTTTCCTAGATCAATTGCGCCCAAACCAGCATCTGAAACAGACAAAGTTTCAAAATTAACAATGCCTTTTTTAGCATAGTTAGTAGCTGACAATGTAGACAGGTCAACAGCCAAAGCAGATATCATAACCAATGTATCTGTACCATCACCACCATCAAGAAAAGTTTTAGAGTCTGTCAAATCAGTTTCGTCGTTGAGAACGCTAAGAGTAACTTTATCATTACCAGCGCCAGTTTTAACGCTAAGCTCATGCGCTGCATTATTTGCATGAAGAAGAGTAACAGTTTCTGCACCATCAGCACCAGTTATTGCCACTTTTGCTACAGTAGATGTAACGGCTGTTTTGCCAGTGCTTGTAATATCAATAGCCGTAGCATCAGCAATAGTCGCAGTGATAGTTAGATCACCAGTACCATCAATAGTTACCGTCTTAAGATCTGTACCAGCTGTAATCGCAGCAATTTTGTTTTTGCCGACAGCAGTAATAGCCACCGTTTCAACACCACCAGCAGCAGTAAAATCACCAACATCAATAGTACCAGTATCTGTTGAACCATCAACAATCACTTTAACCGTATCAGCAGAGCCAGTTAAAACGCTAGCCAGATATTTGACAGTTGTATCAGCAGCAACTGTAAGCCCGCCATTAACTTCCACTGCAGCCAATGAACCCACATTTTCAATAATAAGAGTATCTGAGCTTGCATTATTAATAAACTTTTCTACACCAGAAAAATTCTTAGCGTTTATAGTTTCAGCAACTGTTGTTTGAACATTAATGTTCTCTACATTAGTAGTTGTTACCAAAGGATTAGCAGCATTGTCTGAAATGATAATTTTCACAGTGTCATTACCATCGCCACCGTCAACGCTATCGCCTGTTTGGTAAGAATTGGTATTCCCAGCACCTGAGTTCATAACACCAGTGAATGTGTCATCACCTGAACCACCTTCAAGGATATCCACACCAGTAGTAAATGCAACAGATTTCGCTGCATCAGGAGTAGGAGTAGGTGTTGGTGTTGGTGTTGGCGTAGGTGTAGGCGTTGCGCTTGAACCACATGCAGTCAACAAAGCAGCCATACTTGACATAGCGAGTATTTGGGCGTTTTTGCTGGAAAGTTGTCTAGTTTTCTTTTTGGCCGTTTTGCCAAATACGATATGTTTATTCATTAGATTTTACCTGGTTATTATTACGTTTAATCTCCACCTACATTTATATACTGAGAATTGGCCTTTTGTAAAATGTTTTTTTGGTTTTTGCAGGCAGATTGAGACATATGGGTTTTTTTTGTAAGCTTAGGCCTTTAAAGCTTGCCAAACTGCGGTTCTTGTTAATCTGTTGTTAAGTATTTAGCTCGAAACGGGCTATTGGCCTCAGGCTCAGGCCATTTAGTGATTCGGCAAGGCTGAGACTGGCTTTGCATCAATTGCAGCTAACATAGACTATGCCTAGCGTTAACCTATGATATATTACAGTTAAATTAACCATAGCTGTGTCACGCTGCATGGCTACAATTTGCGTGTTGAACCCGCTCTTGCGGGCGCGAATAAGGTTCTAACATCGCTAACCATTGCCCAACTGTGGTAAAATTATCACTTTTTTGGCCAAAAACCTTAACGTCGGTTAACCAGTATATAAGGCTGTGGATTTGTATAGAGAATCAGCAAATTTCAACCGTGTGGCCAACAGATGTTGCTTTCGCTGACCTCTTAAATTAAAAAGGCTGCAAATGAAAATTTGCAGCCTTTCTTATTGTTTATCACAGTCTTTTTAATGATTTATATGTTTAACTAGGCATAAATCAATCTTCATTCAACGCCCGTTCGATAACTGATTCTAATGGCTCCATCAGATATTCAAGCGGCGTACGGCTACCCGTTTCAATTAGGATTTCTGCCGGCATGCCTGGCAAGATTTCCTCATCAATTTTATCTTTTTCCTCTTGCGATAGAGATATTTGTGCAATGTAATAATTCTCACCTGTTTGCTGGTTGATAATCACGTCTGGCGAAATGCTAATCACCTCGCCTTGCAATAAAGGTGTTGAGCGCAATTTAAATGCTGACAAACGCACCCGCACACTTTGAGTGATGAAAATATTATCGATATCAATGGTACCGATTTTGGCTTCGATGACCAATTTATCCTCTTCTGGCACAATCTCCAGCAACGGGCTGGCAGGCGGCACCACGCCACCAATGGTGAACACAGTTTGGCCAATAATGGTGCCCGATTGCGGTGCAATGATGGTTTTACGTTTTAAGACATCTGCCACCGCAACAATTTGGCTTTTCAGTTCAAAGACTCTTTCACGATTCTCTAAAATTTGTTGCGCAACCTCTTGCGCGAAGGTTTTCTGCAATTGCAAAATCTCTAGTCTGGCTTCACCTTGTGTGACAGCCGTACCAGAAATTTGCGCTGACAAAGCACCAATTTCGCCTTCGACCTTGGCTTTAACGCTACGTTTATCGTTTATGTCATTTTGCGACACAATTTTGCGTGCCACCAAATCTATAGAACGTTCTAGTTCATCATCCAAAAACGCAAGCTGTTGCACGGATGCGTTTTTTTGCGCTTCAAGACCAATACGAGTTTCATTCAACTGTTCAATTTTTTGCCCCAAAATAGAAGCTCTGCCTTCAAGTTGGTCGCGCCGCGCTTCAAATAATGTTTGTTGCACAGTTAAAATTTGTGCGATATTCTCATCGGTTTTATTATCAGTTAATTCAGCTCTAAAAATTAAAGACTGAGCACCATTTTGCTCGGCAGTTAAACGATCCAATGTTGCCAATGTAGTATTAAGCCTTACATTATATAGATCAGCTTGTGCCTGCACTTGCGTTTCATCCAACCGAATAAGCACTTGGCCAGCTTTAACTTTATCGCCATCTTTAACCAAAATCTCTTGGATAATGCCGCCTTCTAAATGCTGCACAGTTTTGCGTTTGCCTTCAACCACTATAGTACCCTGCGCCGAGACACCCTTGGCCAAACTAGCTTGTGTACCCCACAATATAAAACCGCCAAAACCAATGATTGAAATAATCATTCCGAGCATACCCAATGCATTGACACTCATGCTATCAACACTAATGCTGCCAAAGCCGTTGCCTTTAGACCTTTTTGTCACTTTTGTTGAGGTTTCTGCGGGAGCATTGTCTGCTGCTTTATCATCGATAAGTTTAATCATACTCAATTCCCTCCCCGCATCTCGGCCATTATCTGTTGAGTTGGCCCAAATTTAACCACGGCACCGTCATTTAGCACCAATAATTTATCACTATGTTGCATTAAATTCATCGCATGTGAAATCATAATCACTGTTGTTTTCTGTTTTTTCATATTTACAATGGCCTCGGCCAATGCCGCCTCGCCAGCTGTATCCAAGCTGGCATTTGGCTCATCGAGCAAAATAACCGCTGGTTTGCCATAAAAGGCACGCGCCAAACCAATACGTTGGCGCTGTCCCCCAGATAGGTGTGAGCCACCTGAACCGATATCTGTCTCATAGCCTTGAGGCAGAGCCAAAATCAGATCATGGCAATTGGCTAATGTTGCGGCTTCAATCACATCTTCGTCTTCAAAATCTGTAAAGCGGGCAATATTCTCTTTCACACTGCCTTCAAATAATTCCACATCTTGTGGCAGATAGCCGATGAAAGCAGCTCTGTCTTCGGTATGCAGGTTAGCAATCTCGGCACCGTCAATTTTTACATTGCCTTGAGAGGGCGGCCAAATGCCCGCTAAAAATTGCATAAGTGTGGTTTTACCACTGGCGCTTGCACCAACAATCGCCAATATCTCCCCCGCCTCAATACTGAAGTTAACCCCTTTAAGAATGGCCTTTTGAATGCCCGCTGGCATGCCGATGAGCCGGTCCACTGTCACCGAGCCTTTTGGCACAGGTAATTTAATATTTTCGTCATCAGTTTGTGAAAGCGTTAGCATTTCGACCAAACGCTTCCGCGCGGCACGAGCCATCACAAAACCACGCCATGCACCAATGGCTTGCTCGACAGGAGCCAAAGCACGGCCAGCAATGATAGACGCTGCAATGATGATACCTGGAGTAATCTCTTGCAAAATAGTGAGATAACCACCTAACGCCAAAATACAAATTTGCACAATGATTCTAAACGCCTTTGACCAGCCCATCAAAATCGATAAACGATTTGAAGCTTTGGTTTGGCCCTCAATCATTTCCGCATGATTTTCACGCCAATTCTCACCAATATTATTGGCCATACCCATGGCTTTAATGGCCGATGCATTGCGCAATGAAGTTTCGGCAAAACTATTGGCCTTAGCGCCTTGCAGCGCAGCTTCTTTTAACGGATCACGCGACAATAGCTCGGCAAATATCGCCAGAATGAAAATAACAATGGCAGCGCCCAGCGCCAATGAACCGAGCCATGGATGCATGATAAAAATAATCAGCAAATAGAATGGCGTCCATGGGGCATCAAAAAACGCAAAAAGCCCTGCGCCCGAAAAGAACTGGCGCAAACTATCCAAATCGCGGATGGCTTGTGATGATTTGTTTAAATCAGCCCGTAATGAACGGTTAATAACTGACATAAACACCGGAACATGCAGCTCTTTATCAATATCCACACCAACCCGCACCATAATACGAGAACGAATCATTTCTAACGCGCCCAGAATCATAATCAGAAACACCGCAAGGCCAGTCAGCACTAACAAAGTTTCTACACTACCCGAGGTAAGCACTCTATCGTAAAGCTGCAGCATGAACACCGGCGACACCAACAACAATATGTTAATGATGAAACTAAAAATGCCAACAAATACAAAGGCACGTTTAGAATTTCCTAAAATTTTAATGGCTTTATTACTACCTGGACGCTGATTCTGCATATATTATACTTTAAAATAAATAATGATTTAGTCGATACACGACATTGTAATAAACATAACAAATAAACCTGTTAAATTCACTCCCTTGGAAACTATTTATAAACCAAAAAATAGATCAAACAACCGTTGATGTAGTTCATTTTAGATATTTTTGGGGATGCAAACTTATTTACACAAACCAACAGTGTTTAAACTGGCGACAGATTGCAATTTGCCAACACTGTTAAGCAACTCTAAATTGCTTGAATAGCGCTCAAATCTCAATTGCACGAGGCTTTTTTGCAGTTCAAATATTGAGTTTTTAGCTAATAATACATCAGCAGTTGAAATGAAACTACGTGCTAATGATTGCTCAAGTGAAGCAATCGCGGCTTCTTGTTCGCGGATGGCTTCAGGCAAAATAGCTAAAGATTGCTGAATACTTTTGGTAATTTCATAAGCCACGCTGACATTTTGTTTGGACAATTCTGTCATATAAGCCCGCCGCGCCCGTGCAGAGGCCAGCATAGCCTTGGCTTCCCGAACCTTAGATTCGAGCACACCAGAGCTGTATAAAGGCAAATTCAAAGCCAACCCAACACGGCTGGCGACACCCGTATCATCGCCAATTTTACCAAAGCCAAAACTGGCAGTGGCTTGAACATTTGCACCCAGGCTGGCTTCCTGCGCTTCAATTTCCAATTGCGCTATATCAATCGCAATGCCCGTTTTATCAATTTCGATGGAGTTTGCCTGCGCCATTTTAATCGCAGCAGAGCTAGAACCAGGAATGTTATTGAGCAATGATTTCATAAACCCGCTATCATCGCCAATGGCTTTTTTATTGGTCAACGCCATCAATCTAACTCGTGACAGCAACACCTCCGCCTTACTACGCAGCATATCTGACATGGCCTGACGCACCCGCGATTTAACCAATGAAAGCTCTTGTTGCGTGGCTTCACTAGCAGCAAACTTATCTTCTACATTATGTAATTGCTCATTAATATTACCCAGATTTTTACGGCCTAATGATAGTAATTGAATATTTTTGACAAAATTAACATAGGCTCTGGCCACTTCAACAATGGTGTCACGTGAGCTGGCAGCTAGATCTAGATTTAACAACCGCTTATTGCCATTGGCTTGGCCAGTACGCGCATCGCTTAAGCCACTATCAAACAAAGTTTGGCTATAACTTAACGCAAGTGTCGCATTATTAGTTATGTTCGTAGATCCTTGCTCTTCAGAATAAGCCAATAAGTTACCCAACAAGCTTAATCTTGGACCATTTGCATTTTTGCTTTGAATGATGCGTTCGTCCGAAGCATTCAATTGTTGGCGTAATGATTCCAAATTGTAATTTTTATACAAAGCCGATTTTGCCAATACGCAAAACTCACCGTTTTGGGCATATGCAGTGCTTATAAGACACCCTGCGGCCACAAATGTAGCCATACTTAACTTAATAAAATTCATAATCACCACTCAACGATTCAATGCTTAACAACTCGCAACATGAAACAACAAAATTAATATAAAAACAAGCCGTATTTACCATAATTTAACAATTTGAGTGACGATAACTATAGTTAACCACCCGTTCTTAAAGCTAATGTGAACAAATTGTTAATAAAATATCTAGTCAAAAAATAGCTGGACAATTGTATAAAGATCCCAACGAATTTAAGTTGCCTTGCCAGCATAAAATCTTCCTTCAACATTAAAGCCCTAACAACCATATTCAGACCGTTCAATTCAACATATCGATGAACCCGTACGGCGCTTTGCCATTTAAATTCGCGCCGCCAACAATCCTCATTCATAGCTTACGAAATTACATTTATTCCTGTTAGGGATATGTTGGGGTATATTGGCTGACATTGCGTGGTATAAAGCATAACGTAAACGCGGCAAACACCTCACATTCATCTAGCTAAAAATAAAAAAGGAAAAACAATGACCGAAATTTGTTATGATGTTGCCCATTTGGGGCATGTTGAAATTTTCACCGATAAATATGATGAGAGTCTAGATTTTTTTGTAAATGTATATGGCCTTACCCTCAGTGGTGAAGATGAAAACTCTGCCTATCTTCGCGCTTGGGATGATTATGAATATCACACGCTAAAACTAACCAAACACCACACCACAGGGGTTGGGCACATTGCTTACCGCGTGGCTTCCCCCGAAGCATTAGAGAGACGAGTGGCCGTCATTGAAGCCAGTGAATATGAAGTTTTAGGTTGGGTAGATGGTGATGATGGGCATGGCCGTGCCTTTCGCTTTAAAGACCCGTTCAACCATATATTTGAGTTATATTGGGACACCGTTAAATACCAAGCCCCAGAAGCCGAAAAACCCGCGCTCAAAAATGTCGCGCAACGCTATCATGGCCGCGGTTGCTGCCCAAGACGGCTTGACCATTTAAACTTATTATCTGCAGATATAACTGAATTTAAAAAATTCATGATAACCTGTCTCGGCTCTCGTGTGACTGAAGAAATTCAACTAGATAATGGCCGCATTGGTGGCAGCTGGTTTACCGTCAATAACAAAACCTATGACCTAGCTTGCACCGAAGAACATGCAGGTGGCGAAGGACGCTTCCATCACATCACTTATGCAACAGATACACGCGAGGACATTTTAAAAGCCGCAGATATATTCCTCGAAAATGGCGTTCATATAGAAACAGGCCCACATAAACACGCCATTCAAGGCACTTTTTTCCTCTATGTTTGGGAGCCTGCTGGCAATAGGGTAGAGCTGGCCAATTCAGGCGCACGCTTGATATTGCAGCCAGATTGGGAAACCGTTGTTTGGACTGAGACTGACCGAAAAAAAGGCCAAGCTTGGGGGCTTAAAACCATCGAGACTTTCCACACTCATGGCACACCGCCAGTTAAAAACCATTAGAGCAAAACCAATAAGGCCAATTATAATGACAAAATACACTTTATCCATTCGATGTGAAGACCAACCAGGAATCGTCGCGGCGGTTTCCACTTGCATTCATTTATCGAGCGGAAACATTGTAGAAGCTCAACAATTTGATGATCAACAAACCAATTTATTTTTCATGCGCCTTGAATTTAAAATGAATCAACCAATCGCTGACTTCAAATCGAAATTGTCAAAAATAATCGAAAAATTCACAATCAAATGGACGCTAAATCCGTCAGATGAAAAAAAACGAGTTCTCATTCTGGTTTCAAAATTTGATCATTGCATGGGTGATTTGCTCTATAGAATGCGCATTAACGAAATGAATATGCAAGTTGTTGGCATTATTTCTAACCACCCAAGAGAGACGCTTAACTTAACCACTGATGCGGCCATCCCCTACCATCATCTACCCGTAACCAAACAAACCAAATCGCAACAAGAAGCCTTAATCATGGAAATCATCAATGAAACCAATGCCGATTTGATTATTTTAGCTCGTTACATGCAAATCCTGTCCGATGATTTCACGAAATTTCTACAAGGCCGGTGCATCAACATCCATCACTCATTTTTACCAGGTTTTAAAGGCGCTAAACCCTATCATCAAGCTCATAAACGTGGCGTAAAAATGATTGGCGCCACCGCCCATTATGTCACTGCAAATTTAGATGAAGGCCCAATTATAGCGCAAGATGTTGAGCATGTTAGTCATTCCGATACACCACAAGATCTAGTGCGCAAAGGCCGCGACATTGAACGCCGTGTTCTTGCCAGAGCTGTCAGCTATCATTTGGAAAATCGAATTCTCATCAATGGTTCAAAAACCGTTGTTTTTAAAGATTAAAGAATTGGGGAATGGTGGGCGATACAAGGTTCGAACTTGTGACTTTCTCGATGTCGACGAGACACTCTACCACTGAGTTAATCGCCCTCAATGTTGATCAGATGTATAAGTGCAAACAAAAAAAGAGGCAAGCTAAAAACTGTTATTTTAACAGCTAACAACATTGCCTCACAGATTTCTTGTTCGATAAGCTGTTTTAAGCCGCCAATAACTTATCCACTTCAGCCACCAAATCCTTTAAATGGAACGGCTTGGATAACACTTTCGCGTTAGATGGAATTTCGCCGCCATTATTCAACACCACAGCCGCAAAGCCTGTAATGAACATAATTTTAAGCGACGGGTCATGCTCAGCCGCCACTCGTGCCAGCTCAATGCCATCCATTTCGGGCATCACAATATCACTTAACAATAGGTCAAACGGCTCTTCTCGCAATCGGCCATAAGCCAAGGCACCATTTGCAAAGCTCACCACATCATGCTTGGCTTTTTGCAAAGCATTATGTAAGAAGCGGCGCATATCATCATCATCTTCTGCCAACAGAATTTTTGCCATACCATTTCACCCATTTTCAAACGTCTAATGTCACCCATGCTATTTTAAATTCATGAGCCTTGTAAATGGTATAAATATAAATTGTTAAAGATCTCTTCATTTCATCCCATAAAAACAATTGATCCGATTTTATTTGGCTTCTGAGGCGCTAGAACCTATACTTATACAACGTTTACTAACAGCACATGCATAAAATTAACATGATTAACTTTAAAACTGCACAAATCTCATTGCAATTAGCGGGCCAAGCCCCACGCCCCAAAACCACCCAAATTACCAACATCCTGCCCGACCAGAACCCTGCGCCTTTCTTATTCAGCTTTCCTCATTCTGGCCATAATTATACGCAAAATTTCGTTGCAACTTCGCGCTTGGATCTTATAAATTTGCGCAGCTCTGAAGATGCCTATGTCGACGAGTTATTCACCCAAATATGCAACCAAGGCGGCAATAAGTTATCGGCGCTGTTTCCCCGCTCATTTGTCGATGTTAACCGCTTAGCCAATGATTTAGACCCAGAGCTTTTCATCGAGCCACTTAATGATGATGCCAATATATTTGCACCGCTCATCAAAGCAGGCCTCGGGGTTATCCCGCGGGTTGTGGCTCATCAACAAAATATCTATCACGGCAAAATCAGCCTAAGCCAAAGCCGAACCCGCTTAGCCAAGCATTATTACCCCTATCATAGCTTGCTTGAAACCTTAACCACCTCAGCCCAAATTCAATATGGCTTTTCATTACTGATCGATTGCCATAGCATGCCATCACGTTTTAGCAAAAACCAACCCGCACCAGATTTTATCATTGGCGATCTACATGGCCAATCATGCAATCGCCATGTCTCAGAGACCATATATAAACATTTAGAATCTTGTGGCTTTAGTGTGCGGCTTAACCAGCCCTATGCAGGCGGCGCCATCACCCGCAAATATCAAACCGTTCAACTCGGTCTACATAGTGTGCAGATAGAGATTAACCGCGGCCTTTATATGGATGAGACGCGCATTCAAAAAACCGAAAACTTCATTCAATTAGCAACCATATTAAGTAGTTTGAGCCAAAAAATCATTGATATTAAACCTGAATATCTCATTCCTTATCAAACCGCCGCAGAATAAAATAATTTATAAAGCAGTTTTATGACCAAAGCGGCGTTAATTATAACCATATAAATATCACTATTCATTTGCCTTTCCCAATTAATGGGGCTAATACTCGCGCAATATTGAAACAAGGCTATTTATCATAGGGATAAATTCGGCCTTATCACACATATAATGGTCTAATATTATGAATATGCCCCTCGATAAGATGCGCAACCTAGCCATCATTGCCCATGTTGACCATGGCAAAACCACATTGGTCGACGAACTGCTTAAACAATCTGGCACCTTCCGCGAAAACCAAGCTGTCGAAGAACGCGCTATGGATAGCAACGACCTAGAACGTGAACGCGGCATCACAATTTTAGCAAAATGTACCTCTATCGATTATGATAATAATGGCGAAACGCATCGTCTTAACATCATTGACACCCCAGGCCATGCCGATTTTGGCGGCGAAGTAGAGCGTATCCTATCTATGGTAGACGGCGTTGTATTGCTGGTAGATGCGGCCGAAGGCCCGATGCCACAAACCAAATTTGTAACGTCAAAAGCCCTAAAGCTTGGCCTTAAACCCATTGTGGTTATCAATAAAGCCGATCGTTCCGACGCCCGTGTGCTCGAAGTGTATGACGAAGTGTTTGGCCTATTTGTAGATCTTGATGCCAATGACGAGCAATTAGATTTCCCAGTTATCCTAGCCTCTGGCCGTAACGGCTGGGCTGTTGATGATCTAGAAGCCGACGCCAGCAAACAAACAGGCGACCTTGGCCCACTGTTCAAACGCATCATCGAATATTTCCCATGCCCAACCATTGTTGAAGACCG
Source organism: Alphaproteobacteria bacterium (assembly GCA_002400495.2). Lineage (GTDB taxonomy): Bacteria > Pseudomonadota > Alphaproteobacteria > Rhizobiales > OSC116 > OCS116. Next base: position 46,161 of record NVQL02000056.1, read on the forward strand.
CCCAGAGTTTTCAATGTTAGTAACCGCCATTGAAGCCAATCCATTCTTGGGTCGTATCCTCACTGGCCGTATTGAAACTGGCACAGTTAAAGTCAACCAAAACATCCATGCAATGTCTGCCGATGGCAAAATTATCGAACGTGGCCGTGTGTCTAAAATCTTGGCCTATCGTGGCCTAGAGCGTGTGCCGTTAGAAGAAGCCCATGCTGGCGACATCATCGCCATTTCTGGCCTGTCTAAAACCACCGTGGCCGACACCATTTCAGATCCAGCCATCACCGAAGCTTTGGTGGCTCTGCCTGTTGATCCACCAACCTTATCGGTTACTTTCTCTATCAACGATTCACCTTTGGCGGGTCGTGATGGTAAAAAAGTACAATCCCGTATCATTCGTGAGCGTCTATTTGCCGAAATGGAAGGCAATGTAGCGATTAAAATTACCGATTCTGAGCAAAAAGACGGCTTTATTGTGGCTGGCCGTGGCGAATTACAATTGGGCATCTTAATTGAAACCATGCGTCGCGAAGGTTTTGAGCTTTCAGTCTCACGCCCTAAAGTCATCATGCAAAAAGGTGAAAATGGCGAACGCCTTGAGCCAATTGAAGAAGTGGTGATTGACGTTGACGAAGAATATTCAGGCTCGGTGATCGAAAAACTTTCACTTCGCAAGGGTGAGTTGGTTGACATGCGCCAAGGCGCTGGCGGCAAAACCCGCATCATCATGAAAGTGCCAGCTCGTGGCCTTATTGGTTATCATGGCCAATTTCTAACTGACACCCGCGGCACAGGCGTTATGAACCGTGTATTCGATAGCTTTGCACCGCATAAAGGTGAAATTGAAGGCCGCCGTAATGGTGTGCTTATTTCTAACGGCAATGGCGACACAGTGCCTTTCGCGCTCTTCAACTTAGAAGCCCGCGGCATTATGTTCATCACCAATGGCGTTAAAGTTTACGAAGGCATGATCATCGGCGAACATAACCGCTCTAATGACCTTGTTGTAAACTGCCTACGTGCCAAACAGCTAACCAATATGCGTGCCTCTGGTAAAGACGAAGCTGTAAAGCTGACCACACCAAGAGCCATGAGCCTAGAAGAAGCCATTTCATACATCGAAACCGATGAATTGGTTGAAGTGACACCAAACCACATTCGTTTGCGTAAAATTCATCTCAACCCAACCGACAGAAAACGTGCACCAAAAGACGAATAGTCGCATTTAACAATATATTTCTAAGGCCAGTTAGTTATAATGACTCACTGGCTTTTTTTATGACTTCGAGGAAAAAAACATGTTACCCAATGCACCCCTAGCCGAACTCGAAGATTTTGCCCGCTTTGCCCATATGTTGGCTGATGCTGCCGATGCCATCACCTTACCAATGTTTCGCAAACCTGTGGCCATCGACAATAAAGAGGCCGATCAAGGCACATTTGATCCCGTCACTTTGGCCGATCAAAATGCCGAAAAAGCCATAAGAGCCTTAATTGAAGAACATTTCCCCAGCCACGGCATATTGGGCGAAGAATTTGGCCAGAAAAAAACCGACAGCCCCTATGAGTGGATTTTAGACCCAATCGATGGCACAAGATCATTTATATCAGGCGTTCCCATGTGGGGCACACTCATCGGCCTCACCTTTGAAGGCAAAGCCGTATTCGGCCTCAACAGCCAACCACATATAGGTGAGCGCTTCTGGGGTTATGGCCGTGCCTGTCTCTATCAAGGCCCGCGTGAAACCTACGGCCAACTCACCACCAGCAAACAGACCGACATTACGCAGGCTCTTGCAGGCAGCACCGCGCCCGAAATGTTTAAAACCCCAAGCGACATTGCCAACTTTGAGCGCATCAAAGACAATGTGCGCCTGATGCGCTATGGTTGCGATTGCTATTTCTACTGCTTGCTCGCCGCAGGAACATTAGATCTGGTATTTGAGACCGATTTAAATGCCTATGACATTGCCGCCCTCGTGCCCATCATCGAAGGCGCTGGCGGTGTGGTAACGAATTGGGCCGGTGAGCCGATTATATTTGATGAAAATCTGGGCAAAACCACCGTGTTAGCCACAGCCAATAAAACCCTTCACGAAAAAGCGCTTTCGCTGCTATCCGTTTGATTTGCATCATAAGTACCTGGTAAGAACGCATCAATTGCTGCCCAAGTCTGCGCCACAATTTTATCATTCTCCATCAATAATTCATGCCGCCCACCATCAATCTTAACCAATCCCGCACCCGAAATTTGACCGATTATATTCTGCATCGCCTGCTGCGAAACCAAATAATCTTCAGTGCCCATAATTGCCAAAATTGGGGTTTTCACCTTGGCCACAAACCCGCGTTTTTTAATTTTCGCAATGCTATCAAATGCCGCATTTAACCAACCAAATGTCGGCGCGCCTAACGCCAAATTCAAATTGGCTTTAATGATATTCTGCTCACGTTTCATCCGCCCTCTGTCAGATGAAATTAAATTATCAGGATCAAACATTTTCAACTCTTTCGGCCCACCTTCTAAAAAAGTCGCCTTTAATTCCCCCATGCCAAACCAGGTTAGAAATTTAGAGAAAATCCGAATGATCAATTCTTTCTTATCACCAATGTCAAATTTATAAAATGGCGAGATTAACACCATGCGCTCAAACATATTCACCGCGCTTGGCAACGCCACATATTGAGTTAAAATATTCGCCCCAGTTGAATGTGCCAATGCAAAATAAGGCGCAGGGCAATCCGCCAACGCCACTTTTTTCATCAACACTTCCACATCTTTTACATAATTTTCAAACGATTTCACATGGCCTTTATGGCGGTTTTTGGTCAGCCGATCCGAAAGCCCCTGCCCGCGCCAATCCATAATCGTCACGCAAAATCCGCGCAATTGTAGTTTTTTAATGGTTTCAAAATATTTTTCAATCGGCTCACTACGCCCACCAAACAAACAGACTGTGCCGTGGCACACTCCATCTTTAACGGGCTTAAACACCCCATAACGAATACTCAAACCATCATAGCTTTCAAAGCTACCAACCGTAGAATCTTTGGGGATTTCATTGCCATTAATTTCAGTAAATTCAAGCGATAAGCTCATAAAAGAAAGTCCAAATATATATATTAATCTTCACAATATCGCAGGCCATATTATTTTTCAATCAAACAATTTTGATGATTTAGACATAATTCCGATGATTTAGACATGGCTTCAAACTTACATGGGGGTTTTGCCAGTCCATTTGGGTGCAGGTGCATTATAATCTTTAATCTCATTCAAAATTACCTGTGGATCGTCCGAATATATAAGCATATCGGCATAATCAGCAGCCACAAAGCCTTGTTCCACCATAGAGGCAACAAATATTTTAAACGGATCATAATAATTTAAAATATTCAAAAACGCACAAGGTTTCTGATGCACACCCAATTGCGCCCATGTCCATTGTTCAGTAATCTCTTCTATAGTGCCCGCCCCACCTGGCATGGCAATAAATCCATCCGATAGATCGGCCATTTTAAGCTTACGCTCATGCATATCCGCCACCACAATCAGTTCGCTCAGCCCCGTATGCGCAATCTCACGGTCAACCAAATGCTGCGGCATCACGCCGATCACCTTGCCACCAGCACCAAGCACCGCATCAGCAATACCGCCCATCAGCCCCACATGCCCACCGCCATAAACCAGCTCAATGCCCTGCTGCGCCAACAACCGCCCCAAGGCCTGCGCCGCCTTTAAAAATTCGTCCGACTTGCCAACACTAGAGCCACAAAAAACCGCTAATCTCATCTGATTCCCCTTACCTGTTTATCGATATTGAATATGATTATAATCGATTTGCCAACAAAAAAGAGCATTCAATAAATTGAATGCCCTTCTTAAATAAGAGGCTGTGGTATAGGAGATTAAAAAAAAGTTCCTGCCTCTTAATTCTGATATAATGGCTCAAACCTGAACCTGAGATGAATGATTAGACACGCAATATCAAAGTCTATGTCTCCGTTTTAACGACGCTGGTTCCACGCCAATACGCGTTTCCCTGTAATCTGGCCATTGCGTCTATCAACCTTCACCCAAACCGTATGGCCTTTTGGCGAGATAGCTCTGGCTGTGTAATATCTACCGCTCCTTTGAATGCGCTTCACATGGCGGTAACCCAATTTACGCAAATGCTGCACCAACCGCTTCTTATTGTTTAACTGCGCGTATTGTTTGTATTTTTTCTTATGCTTGTTAACCTGTTTATGGTGATCATGGTTACCTTGCACCCAAAATTGCATGCCATTAGCACCAATTTGATAATGACCGCCCCCATGGCCATGGCCTTGCTGAAATACCTGGTTAAAAATCTGATCAAAACCATTTCCATGTGATTGGTTATGACCACCCACATTGATCGAAAATGAAAAATTTACCCGCCCTTCAGCTTTGGCATTTGTTGCAAATATCAATGCCAAAATAATAAATACCGCTTTGGTTATGTGTCTTGTCTGTGTCACATCAATCTCCCTTTTGGGTTAAAGTTAGCTGTCATTGCGTTGCTCTTAACCCCTTTATAAAACTCTCAACCTGAACCTAATCTGATGGCCTCGTTCATATTGCGTTCATCATGTGAATAACTATTTTTGCGCCCCAAACCTTGTAAAGCCAAACACAGTTCATATATCTAGATTGTAATTGACACTACATATTGAACAACAAGCCATGCCAAATGGGTGGCTTAAATAATCTTGCTAATAAGGAGAAAAATATGCGTCATTTTGATTTTACACCGCTGTATAAAACCACTGTTGGTTTTGACCGCCTCGCCTCTTTGTTTGACGAGCTATCGGTCAACGAAAGTAACAGCCCCACCTACCCGCCTTATAATATCGAACGCATTAATGACGATGAATATCGCATTTCAATGGCCGTTGCAGGCTTTACTGATGATGAGTTGAATATTGAAATTGAAGGCAATGCATTGAGCATTTCTGGCCAAAAGGTAGCAAAAGATGAAGAAATCGAATATCTCCACCGTGGCATTGCCACGAGAAATTTTGAGCGTAAATTTGAGCTTGATGACTATGTCGTTGTTAGTGGCGCTGGTCTGGAAAATGGGCTTCTTCACATTGCTTTAAAGCGTGAAGTGCCAGAAGCCAAAAAACCCCGCTCTATTCCTATCAAGGTACAGGATAAAAAAGACGAAAAACTTATCACCGCCTAGATAAACCAAGTTAAGTTAATCTCCTCAGCCCTTTTCCTCCCTCTTTAGGGGCTGAGAGCCTAAGGCCGCGCTGGCCATGCCGCGCGGCCTTTTTTTACATTAAATCTTGATAAAATTGCAGCTCTTCTTTTAACGAGGTGATGTTATTCTCAGCCTTTTTAAACCCATGCCCCTCACCTTCAAAATTTATCAATTTAGTGCGCACATTCTTGGCCTTCAAAACATCATACATCGCCTTACTTTGCTCAGGCGGCACAACTTTATCATCCAAACCCTGCAAAAATAAAGTAGGGCTTCTATAATCATCCAACATTGATAATGGCGAGCGACTCAAGAAAAATGCTTCGGCCTCATCGGCAGTTGCCCCCTCAGGCAACCCCACCAATTCATCCATATATTTCAGCTCAAATTTATGCGTGGCCTTAGCCAACCCGCCCAAATCTGCCACGCCAAAATAGCTAGTGCCCGCCAGAAAATCATTAGTTGTGGCTAACGCCATCAACACCGTAAAACCACCCGCACTACCGCCCGTAATAAACGCTTGCGCCTTGTTCACTTTACCCTCATCGCTCAAATGCGCAATCGCCGCCACCGCATCTTCAACATCAGTAATGCCCCAATTACAATCCAATTTCTGCACATACTCGCGGCCATAGCCAAAACTACCGCGATAATCCAAATCAACCAGCCCAAAACCACGGCTCGTCCAATAATGATATTTCAAATTAAACCCACGCCCCGCCAAACTAGTCGGCCCACCATGCGCCTTCACAATCACTGGCGGCAATTCACCATTTTCGGCTTTATATGTTCCACTCATCGGCGGATAATATATCGCCCAAGCAGTATCATCATCACCAACCGCATATTGAAATACCTGCCCAACAGAAATATCTGCTTCAGCCAATCCCTCATCGCTACTTCTGCGCAAGACCTCATACTCACCTGTATCAACATTCAACCGCACCAACATTTCCGCATCTTGATCAGTCGTCGCAAACATCACAATTTCATTACCAAAAGCCGTAATTTTATTCATGTCTTTAAAATCAGTTTCTATATACCGCACTTGCTTAGACCATGGCTCAACCACCACCAGCTTAAACACCCCCTGCTCAATAATCCGCATCACAATCAAGCCATTGTCCAGCACATCATATGAGCGCATGCCAAACACCCAGTTCGGATGCCCACATTCAGCCTCTATCGGCCATAGATTATCCGCAACCCCGCGCCGTACATCATATAGGTTACCAATCCCCGTGCCATCACCAATATAATAAAACGCACCCTTGTGATCGCCACCATCAGTATGCCATATCGGCGCAAATACCGCTTCATTTCCGCCGCCCGCAAGCCGTTCAGCATTCTCAATGCCATTGTCATTAATATCAGCCATAAAAACTTCAGCACATTGCCATGGCATATGCGGTAAATCCCACGCCGTATAAATAATCTTACTACGGCACGGGCTAATGCGCGGATAAGCATAAAAATCACGTCCTCCATGGGGCTTACTCTGCGCAATCACCTCAATTTCAGCCACCGCATCAGCGTTCAAACTCACCCGTATCAACAAATTCTCAGGCATATTGGCCACACCATTAGGATCATGATATTCCGCCACCGCCACAACATAATCCTCAACCACCTGAATATCCGCAAACCGCATATCAGCCATTTGAGTCAACCTCACTGGTTGAGCGCCTCCAGCCAAATCCACCTTATATAGGTCTTGATCCTTAGCATTCACAAATACCAAAACATCATCACCAAGCCCAAATTCACCACCACCATATTCATGCACCCGCGACGCGGCACTATAAGGCGCAGCAATTATATCTTGCACATCACCATTTGCACTACGCTTCACAATCACCGAGCGCCCCGCTTCATCTGGCCGCGACTCGCTCCAATAAACATCACCATTCAATGTCTCTAATCCGCTAAACCGCAAGGCTTTACCCGCCACTTTTTCAGCACTTAAATTAGATGCCCAAAAGCCATATTTTTCTATTTGTTTCGAAGATGCAGACATTAAAAAACTCCCTTGATTGCTCAACGGAGTTTAGTCATTTTTTTATCAATGAAAAGATTTACTTGTTGCCAAATTGCTTTTTCACAAAATAATCGAGCGACAACATGCACGGGCCGTATTTTATCACATAAAGGCAACAAATCGCCCACATACCATGCAAAATATATTCTTCGGGGAATACAAAAATCTCAATCACCAACGTCATGCCCAATATGCCCAAGGCACTGAACCGAGAGGCAAAACCAACAATCAAACAAAAGCCAAATATCACTTCGCCATAGCCGCTTAGATAAGCGCCCACAACAGGTGGCAACGGCACTTCAGTAAATATATTCTCAAACAGGCTAATCGCATTGTCCCAATCTTTAAATTTTAGCAAGCCAGATTTCAAAAATATCGAGCCCATAATCAACCGCGCCATCAGCGCCAATATCATATGCGGAAATTTCGATAATATCCCAATTGCCCCATTCACCAATTTCACTAAACCGTCCATGTTATTTTCCTCTTCGTTGCTCTAATTTTTAACGCTTAAGCCTGTCACCAAACCCATAGCGAATAATTGCCCAAAACTATAACTCAAATCAAATTCTTCATTTTTTTCCGCCGCCGCACCATAAGCTTCTCCCAATGTTTGACCATTCATAATTTGCCTAAAAAACACACAGGCGTCTTCATTTAAACTTGCCAACATCACATTAACTTGCGGGCGGCAAATCACCACATTTTCACTGGTTTCTAAATTAATTTGGCCCATATCACCACTCTCATGGCCTTGCCAAATCGAATATATCGGCCAGCCCGATTTTAAAATCGAAGCCGATGGATGAATCTCAAACACTAAATTCATCTGATCTTCTGGTGAAAATTTTTGCACCGCAGTAATGTCAATCGATTGTTTTTCTTCCGCATGATAGGCCGCTCGCCAATGGTTCTCCAACCGCGCAACATCCGATAAATAAGGCAAGCTCGCGCCCGATGGATATTCAGCAATAAACGCTGGAAATTCCACCCCATATTTAAACAACATCGGTATAACAGGCGGGTTATCACTAATATATGCCACCGCCAAACCACTAAAAAAATCATCCCCAACCAACGCCGATACAATCGGGAAATTAGCCTTAAGCGCATCAACCAAACTGGCCATCACATTGTTACGATAAACATCAAAACGCCGCCCAATATTCGGCGCTTTCACCGCAATCAGGCCTTCTGGCACTTCGTGCTGAGGTTTTAACAACGCCTCGGTAAATTTCTGGTGCAATATAGCAAAGTCTTCCATTAAGCCGTCACTTTCACATCAAGCTTGGCCAAATAACCATCAGCAGTTTGCGCCTCGTCATACAAAATCTTCCATTCAGGTATATCGCCATCCCATTCCATCAGGCTAGGTTTCGCGCCAATCATACCAATCAACTTATTATAAATGCCCCACACATCATCAACCACTGCGGTCGAATGGGCATCAATCAATATTTCGCTAATGCTTTTGTCATCTTCTTCGACCTTCTCAACGACATGCCCGCCTAAGTGAATCTCACCCACACATTCAACCGGAAACGCCGCCAAATAGTCATACGGATCATACCCTTGATTGCTAGCCGAAACAAAAATATTATTCACATCTAGCAACAAACCACAGCCAGTTTTTTTGGCTAGCTGACGTAAAAACTCCGTCTCTGCATAGGGGCTGTCATCATAGGCCAAATAAACCGATGGATTCTCAATCAACACCTGCCTGCCCATATAATCTTGCATTTCATTCACATGGTTGACCAAATGATTTAATGTTTCATCAGTATAAGGCAGTGGCAAAAGGTCATTATAAAACACCCCTTCATGCGTACTCCATGCCAAATGTTCCGAGATCAAACCAGGCTCATAACGCTCAACCAAAGCCTTAAACCGCGCCAAATGCTCAGGGTTTAACCGCTCAACTGGCGAGCCTAACGACATGCCAACCCCATGCAATGATAAGGGGTATAATTCTCTAATGGCGGTTAAATATTGATGCGGAGGCCCGCCTGCCCCCATATAATTTTCGGGATGCACTTCAAACCAACCAAGCGGCGGTTTTTCATCCAATATATTCTTGTAATGTTGGGCTTTTAAACCCACACCCGCGCTATTGGGAATGTCTTTATGAGTAAATTTTGTCATCCACACCTCCTACAAATAGCATAACGAGCGATTGTAAAAAAACAACCCACCCACAGGGGGGAGTGGATGGGCTGCAGATGCATTATAAATCGATTATCAATTTAAATTACATTTTCATATCTGTAAGACTGCCCATAGTGCCGTCTGTATTTTCAATGCTTTCACATGTGCCAGCAGGAACGTTTTTCCAAGCATTAGCTTGGAAATCAACAGTTGATGTACCTTGGCAAGATGTACCAGCACCGGCTTTACAATCATTTTCACCAGCAAGGGCAACGCCATAGCATTTTTCAACATCAGCAGCAAAAGCAGGTGTTGCAACAGCAAAACTAGAAATTGCAGCGGCGATTGCGCCAGCAATCACTAATTTAGAAGGATTAAGATTTTTCATGTTTGACTCTCCAAAGGGTTGTTTAACAATCTGTTCGATCGATTGCCTAAAACAAATTTGAAATATTCATCATTCAATTGCAAATCACAAAAATGATAGCAAGATTCACTTTCTAAACACGGTTTTGTGAGCCTACATAAATATCAAACTTAACATATTGTAATATATAAATAACATCAATTGCGTGGCCAAGAAAAATCATCGCTACGGCCAAATTCAGGATCAATAACCTCACCATCTTCCAACACTTTTTTCCACAAAGGGGTCATTTCTGTCCCCTTAGGCAAAGCCGCTTGTGCTTTACCTACGTCAATGACAACAGACCGTTCTGACTCTGGTCCAAAAATTTTATTTCCCACAGATATAAACGAATTTTGCCCTTGCGCCGCCTCTTCAAGCCGCTCAACAATAATTATATCCGAATTTTCACTGGCGTCTAAGTCATAACGTTCAGCTTCAACCAGCTCGCCTTGGTCAACCGCTTTCAAACCGTCATCTTCACCACTTTCGGCCGCCGCAATTAAATTCAGAACTTGAAACGCCAATTTATCATAACCACGTCTGGTAAAATGAATGCCATTCTGCGCCCGCAAAATTCTCATTTGCCCCGAAACATCTGGCCCAGTGTCAGTATATTTCCCATCTTCATAAGCAAATAAATCCCACACATCAAAAAACACACCCTCATGGCTTTCCACCTGTTGGCGATAAATCTCATTATATAATGCCATATCGTTCGCAAAGCTTTTCCCACGCGATATAGGTTGCCCCAGCCAAATAACCTGAACCCCCGCTAATTTTATGCTGTCCAAAAACTGATTGATGCGATGAATATATTCCTCACGCCATATAGGGGTTTTTTTCTTATAGCTTTTGCCCTTAAGCCGTATAGATTGCCTGTCGTTAGAGCCCATAAAAACCAAAATGTAATCTAGTTTATGCGCCGCTAAAATAGGCGGCAGAGCCTCATTCCAATCATAATAATCATCGCGCACAAAACCCGATGAGCCTTTGGCAAAATTATTCAATTCAATATTCGGTTTGTCAGATTTCTCTAGCTGCCTTGTAATGGCTTGCGCCAAACCATGCGCCATTACATCACCGACAATGCCCACTTGCAACATTTCTGCATGTGCGCCTAATGGGCCCTCGTCATCACCTTCAGCAAAAGCCAAATAAGGCACCAAACCAAATAAGGCGGTTATAACAACCGATAGGATTACGTGCATTAATTTCACAAATCACCTGTTGCGGGTTTTTAAATATGTTTCCCAATCAAATGCATTTTTCACAATCAATTCTAAATCATTATAATCAGGCTGCCAGTTTAATTTAGCCTTCGCTAGATCCGAATTCGCCACCACAGTTGCTGGGTCACCAGCACGGCGTGGCACTTCGCGCACCTCAAAATCCACACCCGATACCTTCTTAACGGCTGACAACACTTCGCGCACCGTAAAGCCATCACCATAGCCACAATTCATAATGTCCGATGTGCCACCCGCCCGCAAATATTGCAAAGCTAAATAATGCGCTTGGGTCAAGTCAGACACGTGAATATAATCACGAATGCAAGTGCCATCTCTTGTGTCATAATCCGTGCCATAAATCTCCATATAATCACGATCGCCCAACGCCACTTGGTTGGCCACTTTAATCAAATGGGTTGCATTGGGTGTCGATTGCCCCGCGCGGCCTTTCGGGTCTGCCCCTGCCACATTAAAATAACGCAACGCCACATAATTAAAATCATGCGCAAAAGCTGTGTCCTCTAACATCCATTCGGTCATTAATTTAGAACGGCCATAAGGTGACACTGGGTCTTTAGGCGTGGTTTCAAACACCCGTTCAACCGCCACGTCACCATAAACCGCCGCAGTCGATGAAAATATAAAATGCTTCACCCCGCTATTGACCACAGCTTGCAACAAGTTGCGGGTTTTAGCGGTGTTATTATTATAATATAGCAGCGGGGCAGCAACCGATTCAGGCACGATGATCGAGCCAGCAAAATGTATAACCGCATCAACCTTATATTGTTTAATGGTTTGCTCAACCAGATATGTATCAGTAATGTCACCCATCACCAAATCGGCATCTTCATGTATTGACCAATCTCTACCCGTGCTTAAATTGTCAATCACCACCACTTTTTCGCCAGCATCCACTAGGTTCAATACCATATGACTGCCAATATAACCCGCGCCGCCTGTCACTAAAACTGTCATACTCACCCAATTGGTTAACTTTTTATATAGAATATTCGATTAATTTCATATAAATGCATAACAAAATGCATTATAGATATCAATAATTAAACCATTAATATTACAAATATACACTAAAGAGATATTTCATGGCAAATCCCATTAAAACCGCTGTCTTTCCTGTTGCAGGCTTAGGCACACGCTTTCTACCCGCCACCAAAGCCATGCCCAAAGAAATGCTCACCGTGGTTGATAAACCGCTCATCCAATATGCGGTCGAAGAAGCCAAAGAAGCGGGTGTAGAACATTTCATATTTGTCACCGGCCGCAATAAAAATATAATTGAAGATCATTTTGACCGCCAATATGAGCTGATGAATATCCTCAAAGAAAAAAACAAAATCGACCAAATCAGCATATTAGAGCATGATTTACCCAGCGCCGGCCAAACCAGTTTCACCCGTCAACAACAACCATTAGGCCTTGGCCATGCCGTTTGGTGCGCCCGCCATATGATTGGCAAGGAGCCATTTGCATTGCTATTACCCGATATGATGGTGCAATCCGAAGTTGGCGCGCTCAAACAAATGACTTCACAATATGAAAAACATGGCAATAATGTTGTTGGCCTTTACGAAGTGCCACATGAAGATGTTTACCAATATGGCGTGGTTAAAATTGATGAGCAAGACCCTGGCCAAATTAAAATTACCGATATGGTCGAGAAACCCAAAATCGAAGATGCACCCACTAACCTCATGATTATGGGCCGCTATATATTACAACCCGAAATTATGATGCTGCTAGGGACCCAAAACAAGGGCGCGGGTGGCGAGATACAATTGACCGATGCCATGCTAAAATTACTAGAATTCCAGGGTTTTTCTGGGGTTAAAATAGATGGTAAATTGTTCGATTGTGGCAGTAAATTGGGCTTTTTATCGGCCAATGTATCCTTTGCGCTAGAACATCCCGAGGTCGGCACCGATTTCCGCAATGCGATAAAAGCCCTGCTTAAAAATTGATATATAAAGCTTTACTTTAGAACCAAGATCAGCCTTTTCATGCCTAAAATCTCAATTAATTATGCAGTAAAAGCCCAATAGTCGCGCCATAATTTTGCGACCATCCGTCATCCGCATTGGTCTGATAGCCATAGTCAACACCAGCAAATAAGTCTAGATTGTCAAACACTGCATAAGTGATATTGGCATTGGCCGAGATATCCTCACCTTCATTAGGGCCTGAAAGAGCAACTCCATATTCAGCACCAGCGCTAAGTTCAACGCTGCTACCAAGCCCAATCGACAGGTCTGCACCAATTTTTCTACTTTCTGAATCGAGCACAACATTGGTGCTTGTCGTATATTCACCAGCCGCATAAACCGACCCAGAAACATTGCCACCTAAACTAGCTATCAATTTCACATCTGCACCATATGAGTGAGTTGTACAGCCACATTCAACCACATGATATCCGTATGAACCAGCCGCTTCCACCGCAAATTGATTGTCAAAGTTATATGTACCACCCACTCTAATGCCATAGGCAGTTTCATTTAAATTCGGTGTCGGGGTGATGACAAATTGTTTTGCCGTATAATTGGCTTCCACAAATATAGATGCCGATTGATCTATATGATGATTAAGCCGCAAGCCCACGCCATAAATACTGTTGTCTTTAGCCTCTTCACTATATGTAGTATCGTCATTTTGTAACGTTCCGTCATAAGTGTCATTTATATACATGCCAGTTAGTGACAAACCAAATTGACCCATCATTTTTTCGGCAAACCCCGAAACATCAAGACTTCTATATGTGCCAGAACTCGCTGGGTCTGGAGAACTCGAATTGAAATATTTTTTATCATAGCCAGCCGTAGCGCCAAAAGCAAAATTGCCTTCTTTTTTCACCAAAAAATCAGCTTCAGAGCGGCCCAAAACATAATCAGTCGCTGTGCCACCTAATTCATAACTTAGGCTGGAATAAAACGAACCACCAAATTCAACGCCATTTTCTTGCGCGCGATAAGCAAAATAGGGGCGTAATTCCACAAATGATTGACTGCTTAAGGTGGTAGTTGTGCCATTATTCACTTCATAACCATTATAAGTAACCGAAACATCAACCGATGCAATAAAGCTTGCCTGACTTTGTTCTTGAGATTGTCCTTGCGATTGATATTGTTCCTGCGCTTGGTATTGACCTTGCTGTTGATATTGGCTCTGCGCTTGGTATTGACCTTGCTGTTGATATTGGCTCTGCGCCTGATATTGACCTTGTGCCTGATATTGATTTTGTGCTTGATATTGTGTTTGGCGCTTCACCGACGGCATAATAGGCGGCAATATAGGCGATGGATATTGTGGCTTGGGATAAATCACATCTCCCGCCAATACAGCATAACCTTGCATACTGGTAATCACAACGCTGGACAATAGGATTATTTTTACCAGTTTCAAAACTCTAAATCCAAACATAATTTTCACGGCCTCATTCAATACAATACATATCAACCGCTCCCCAAAACACAATTGACCTCATTCTCATTTACGGTAAATAAACAGCGTTAAAATCGGGTTAATGATAACGCCTAAACTTTCTCTAAAAAGTTAGGAATTTTTTAGGGAAATAATCATATTATCGGCAACATTGAATTCAACCTAAGTACTGAGTGAGTGAGGATAAAATGGATTTAGCAACGATTGTCGGCATGATATTGGGCTTTGCGCTGGTCATTATCGCCATGGTATTGGGCGGTGGTGTTGGTCAATTTGGCGACATGCAATCAGCCCTCATCGTGGTTGGTGGCGCAGCAGCGACCACTTTCATGCGTTTTTCGCTCAAGGGCATTGGCTCAGCAGTTGTGATGGGCTCAAAACTGGCTTTCACCCATAAAAATGTCAGCCCGCGCGAAATGCTAGATCAAATTACCGACCTTTCAGATTTAATGCGTAAAAACGGCCCGTTAGGTCTAGAAGAAGCCGACATTAGTGACGACTTCCTCAAAAAAGGCATTCAATATATTTCTGATGGTTATGATGATGAATTTATTCGTGGCAATTTAGAGCGTGAACGTGATCAAAATTTAGGCCGTTTGGCCGAAGGACAGCGCTTTTTTTCAGCCATTAATGACAGCGCACCAGCTTTTGGCATGATCGGTACACTGGTTGGTTTGGTGGCCATGCTAGGCTCCATGGATGATCCATCAAAAATTGGCCCCTCAATGGCCATCGCATTGCTCACCACACTATATGGCGCGATGATCGCCAATGTCATTGCCAAACCCATTTCCGATAAATTAGAAGCTAAGTTCGAACTTGAAGAAATGAACACGTCTTTGGTAATTGATGGCGTTGTGGCCATCCGCAACAGCACCAGTCCCGATCTAATCAAAGAATCTTTAGCCGCCTATCTGCCATATCCAATGCGCGAAGGCTTGATCGAAGATCTAGACGCTGCATAAAACCCAACATCACCCACATTCATAACCTAATCTAGAATGGATTAACATCATGAAAAAGAAAGTCAAAGAAGGCGCGCCTGAGTGGCTGGTATTATTTGCCGATCTCATGAGCTTGCTTGTGGTGTTTTTTGTATTGATCATTTCTTTCTCCATTCAAGATGATAAAAAGCTGCAAGTGGTGGCAGGCTCAATGCGCGAAGCGTTTGGCGTGCAGTTTGAGCGGCGCATTTCGGGCATGATTGAGGTTGATGGCACACCAGTGCATTTATTCACCAAGCAACCCGCCTTGGTCGAGAATGACAAAGACACTAATTATATGGATGAAGACCATACTGAACAGCGCAAGCAAGGCTCAGAAGCCAACACTTATGACATTAAAAAAACCATAATTGAACGGTCACGCCAATTTGTCACCGCCGCCGCCTCATTGCGCCAAGCATGGCAAGAAATGCCCGAGCTGGTCGAAATTTCAAATAACATTCAAATGGAAGAAAGCCCCGAAGGCCTTAACATTCAATTGATTGATGAAAACGGCCGCTCTATGTTCCGCCAAGGTTCAGCCCAGCCCTTTAGCCGCACCCGCAAACTTATCGCCAGCATGGCGCCTATTTTAGCCGATTTGCCCAACCGCATTTCCATCACCGGCCATACCGATAGCGCCATCTTGCGTAATGATAATGACTATGGCCAATGGGAATTATCATCCGATCGCGCCGCCATTGTACGGCGCATATTATCCGCCAATGGCATACCGCACGATCAATTTTTTGAAATTTCGGGCAAGGCTGACACCCAGCCACTCTTCCCCAGCGACACGCTATTAGCCGCCAATAGACGGGTCAGCATTCTCATTATGGCCGAAGCCCCGCCCATACCAATAGAGCATTATAACGGTCGTTAAAACTTAAGCTCCATTAAAGCTTAAGCCCCATTAAACCGCTTCGACAATAAATTTCTGGTCTTTTTTGCCAATAATTTTAACTTTAGCACCCGCTTCAGCATCATCGCCCAGCACCGTCCAAACACTATCTTTAATCTTGGCTTTGCCTGTGCCATTCTCAATGGCCGTTTGCAACGTCACCACATCGCCAATAAATGCCGCCATCGGGTCATTAATCGGGTGGTCTTCATGCACCACTTGCTCAGATTTAAAATATTTACGCCCCGCATACATGCTCAAAAAGCCAATGACAGCAAAAATCAGCACTTCATATTGCCAACCAAAATTAAACACCCAAGCAATGCCGGCCACAATAAAAGCTGCAAACGCAAAGAATAAAAAGAACACACCAGGCGCTAAAATTTCTAAACCCAGCAGCACGGCGGCGGCAATAAGCCAACCCCATTCATTTAAAATTTCTTGAAAATTTGCAATATCCATTATTTTTTACCTATATCCTTAGTTAATTCGGCAATGCCCGCAATCGAGCCAATAATACCCGATGTTTCAAGTGGCATCATCAATATCTTTTGGTTGGGTGATTTAGCAATCTCTTTTAAAGCTTCAACATATTTTTCAGCCACAAAATAATTAATCGCATTCACATCACCCGCAGTTATTGCATCAGATACCATTTGCACCGCTTTAGCTTCAGCTTCAGCCAGCCGCTCACGCGCTTCAGCTTCCAAATAAGCCGCTTGTTTCATACCTTCTGCTTCAAGCACCACGGCATTCCGCTCACCCTCAGCGCGTAAAATCTCAGCCGCTTTCAAACCTTCAGCCTCTAAAATATTGGCACGTTTGTCACGTTCAGCTTTCATTTGGCGACCCATAGATTCAACCAAATCATCAGGCGGTAAAATATCTTTAATCTCAATACGGGTTACTTTCACGCCCCAAGTCTCAGCC
>NVQL02000069.1 GCA_002400495.2 Alphaproteobacteria bacterium
CGCAACTTTTGACTGGGATAAATCTGATGTTGCACAGTATAATGGATCTGAGACTGTATTGTTGGCAGGCAGTTTTGCGCTTGCTCCCTTGCATGCGCGCTTGCTACTTGATGAGCTACCGCCTTTCTTGTTGATCCCCGCTTCTGCCCCTGTGGCTCCTATCTTGCGTGGCACGTTGGAACTGTTGGATATGGAGATCAGACGCAATGACATGGGGAACGGTGTTGTGCGTCATCATTTGGCAGATATTTTACTCATTCAGGCGCTCCGGGCATATACTGAGCAAATTGGTCAAAAAGGCACGAGCCCGAGCTGGTTTGCTGCCCTTGCGGATCAAAAAATTGGCCGTGCATTAAATGCCATGCATGCGGAAGTTACTCATCCTTGGACGGTCGCAAGCCTAGCGTATAGCGTGGGAATGTCACGTTCAGCGTTTGCTGCCAACTTCACCAATAAGCTGGGTAGACCACCGATGGAATATTTGCTGCATTGGCGTATGCATTTGGCGAAAGATTTATTGAACCGCGGCGTCACTGTAACAGAGACCGCGGAACGGGTCGGTTACTCCTCCGCCAGTGCTTTCGGTGCTGCCTTTAAGCGCGTTACTGGACGCTCGCCGCGGCAGGCCTTGTTGTAAGCTCTGCCTTTAGGCTTTACGCAAACTCTTTTCAACAAACAACATTGCCTTTCTGGAATCAATCGGCGGATAATCCCATATCAAGTTGTTATAATGCAAAGATCCTACTTTATCACCTGACAATATTTGCCCAATGTATTATGAAAAATTAACAGCTTAAGAAAACTGTCCATTTTTAACAGATAAGTCCAGTGTGCCATCCTTGATGTGTTAAATGATTATTCAACTAGTCTCTGCTCAACAGCTTGACCATCTACAAGGGCTGAGCTTGGATATAATATCACTTTGTCATCAAGCTTTAAGCCTTCTAGCAATTGCGCATCACTGCCATTATTGTAACCAATTTTAACCAACCCCTTGCGGGCCACGCCATCGATAATTTTAAACACTGCCCAATCTGTACCCTCTCTGAATAAAGCACTTGAAGGTAGGGTTAAGACTTGTTCATCTTGCCAAATGACGATTTTCACTTCGACTCTAAAGCCGTGGCCTAAATTTATATCTTGTTCAATCGGTGCGTCAAATTGAATGACGATTTTAACCCGTTGCTCCTCAACTCCCAGCGCTGAATATTTGGTGTAACCCCAAGGGTCAATGCGTTCTACSCTGCCAGATAGGGCTTTGTCACCMCCCCAATTGTCAATGATRACRCGGTTGCCGACATTTATTTTTACGGCATCRGTMGAAAGCAATTCAGCAACAATYTCYAGCCCTTCATTGAYATCTCCAATTTCTAAAATYGGGGCACCTGCGGGCAGGGTGATTTCRCTYAATTGCATAAGGCGCAAYACRYGGCCAGAAATSGGSGCGGTTATAGGTATTGTTGGTTGRTCCGARGTGGGGKTGTCTTTGGGGTTGCTAAAATCATTAAAGCTCATCAGTAAAGCGCGGTTATTGGTRAGSTCGGCYTCGCGCATTGAAATGGAGGCTTGKGCGGWGTYTAATAYSGCCACWGAWGCSCGYARRTTTTGYGCRGCTCTATCRAGTGCCACTTGGCTAATGACGCCACTTTCAAATAGGCGTTTTGAGCGTTCAACYTCTTGCTCAACCAAMTCTCTATCAATCATGGCTTTGTTTAAATCGGCRCGTGCYAAACGCAATGCRGCTTCKGCGGCRCTCACCGCRGCATTGGCTTGCTCGGTGGTGCGGACATCTAATGCTGATGGGTTGGTCGGCAACATGCGYGCRACGAYGGATTGATTGCCAAYGACAATRTCGCCAGGTTCTATATCGACCCTYAAGAGACGWCCYGCAATGGGGGTGGAGAYTACATAAGCCTCRCGTACRCGGGTTTTGGCTTCTTCATCAATGGWGATGAGCATTGGCTTTTGCACCACTTGGCCGATGTCGACTTTCATCGGTTTTGGCCAAAATGAATAGGTGATGGCYGYGATGACTAGYAAAGCGATGAGTGATAACATCCATGAACGGGTTTTTCTAGCCATTATTTTAATCCTGTGTTTTGAGTGCGGCGACTAAGTCAATATTGTCGATATTGCGTTTGACCAACCAGCCAGAGAATATCGCGGCAATGATGACGGCCAATGCCGCTGTGCCAAAAGCTTCGGGCACAATATTTGTGGGAATTTTATATAAATCGGTACTAAAGGCTTGGGCGGCAGCAAATGATAAATAATAGCCCAATATGGAACCTATCGGCAGGGCAATGAGGGTGATTAAGCCCAATTCTCCTAATAATACATAGGCGGTTTCGCCTTTGCTAAAGCCGATGGTTCGAATGCATGCTAAATCTCTTGCGCGTTCGGCAAAAGCAATTTTGGCGCTGTTAAATACAATGCCAAATGTAATGACAAAGGCCACAGCGGCCATCACAAAACGCATGGCACCTGCGCCGCTATCCATAATGGTTTGAAATGCCTGCTTAGCCTCGCTGGCTAAACTCACACCCGCCACTTGCGACATGTTTTTTAGGGTTTTATATATGGCGGCTTGTTTGGCGCTATCAATTTTAAGAAAAGCCCCCGATACGCGATTGGGCTGCTTTAGGGCGGTGTTTAACTTATCTAATTGCATATATATAGGCGAGCCGATTAAAGTTTCGGTAATGCCGACAACAGGTATATGCAGCACAGGCTTTATGCCTTCACGCACTTTAACGGTTAAAAAATCACCTGCCTTTATATGTAATTTTTTGGCTAAGGCCGAAGCGATGATAATGCCATCATCACGTATGCTCATTGGCTTGAAATCGGAGTCAACCGCACGGTTGAGTTCGGGGTTGGTTAGCAAACCACTGACCGCGCCTTTGTGAGTATAGAGGCCATTTTGCAAAATAACCGGCACATTGCGTATAGGTTCGACCATTTGTACGCCATCAATTGATTGCAATTCAAATATGGTTTTGCTTGAAAGCGGGGCGACAAAACTTACCGTGACATCACTGCGGTCAATCACCCCAAAACTAATTTCTATTGTGTCATTAAAGGAGGCCATGATGCCAATCATTGCCACAGTTAATGACATGCCCGCGGCAATGGCGATAACCGCTCCTGCTGCGCGGCCAGGTTGGCGCATTAAAGTGCGGATGATCATGCGGGTTGGTTGATCTAACAATTTTTTAAGAAAAGCACCGAATTTTTTTGAGCGGCTAAAATCTGGTGGGGTGGCAGCACGCATAGCCACTGCGGGCGATAATTTGAAAATACGTTTAAGTACAAATACGCCGCCTAAAGTGGCAGTGATGACGCTGATGATGAGGCCTATGATGATGGTCGCGGGGTCAATTTGAAACACCAGAAACGGGAATTTATAATAGAGTTGATAAATAGAAGCAAAGCTCCGCCCTGCCATTATGCCCCATATGCTGCCCAATATCGCGCCGCCAACCGCAATGACCATAATGAATTTCATATAATGCAGGCCAATTTCAAAACTAGTATAGCCAAAGGCTTTTAACAGGCCAATTTGTTGGCGTTCAGATTGAATGATGCGGGCGATGACGATGTATAGTAAAAAAGCGGCAATGCCCAAAAATATCGGCGGCATGGCCTTGCCAGACGCTTTTACGCCCTTGATTTCTTCAGCAATGAAGCGGTTGGATGGATGATCGACAATTCCATAAGCTCCAAAACCACCAAAAGAGTCTAGAATACGGTCTGTCTTGGCGAGTATGTCAGTTAAGTTGGCGTCTCTTGATATTAACAAGAGAGCTTCGTTAAATGCACCTTTTAAATCAAATGCCGCTTCTAGGCTTTTTTGCTTCATCCAGATGATGGCGAATCGTTTGTCATCAGGTGCCAATTCGCCCGGCACAGCGGTATATAAAAATTCGGGCGATTGAGCTAAGCCTGCAATGCGTAAATTGCGTTTTGCACCATTAATGGTGGCTGATATTTGATCGCCTGGGCTTAGATTGTATGCTTTGGCAAAAGATTCGATGATTAAAATTTCATCTTCTTGAGCGGCATTGATATCACGGCCATCAACCAAATAAACGTCATTTATTCTAGGTTTTTCAAAATTGGGCAGAGAGACAATTTGGGCTTGAATGGGGATTTCATTACTTGGCATGTTGATTAATGCACTGCCATTGATGCGGCCAATGGCGGCATTAACACCTTCGATGGCGGCAAGGCGGGCGATGACATGGCGAGGCGCGCGGGCAGCGGGAGCAAAAACATGGGCGAGATGGTAGCGTTCATAATAAGTATCGCGGGTTTGCTCAAGCGAAACAACCAAACCACCCATCATCACCAATATCATAACCCCCAGAGCCATGACCACAGCAATGGCCATGGCCTGCAATTTCATGCGGTTTAAATCTCTAAATAGCTTATGATCTAGCGTACTGAACATATTTATGTTGGCCTTTTACCATTCTATATCGTCTGCGGCTGATTTTTGCTGGTTGATCTTTATTTTATCAATATTGCCATCGGAAAAATAAATGATGCGGTCGGCCATGGCGGCCGTGGCCATGGCATGAGTGACAATGATGATGGTTGTGCCCAAATTTTGATTGATATCTTGCAAAATGTTTAAAATTGTACGACCCGTTTGGCTGTCTAATGCGCCTGTTGGCTCATCGCAAAATAGCACAGATGGTTGTTTGGCAATGGCGCGGGCAATGGCAACACGTTGCAATTCACCACCTGACATTTGGGTGGGGAAATGCTCCACGCGTGCGGCAAGGCCGACCATTTCTAAAGCTTGTTTGGCATCCATCGGGTTATCAGAAATTTCGGTGACCAGTTCGACATTTTCAAGCGCGGTGAGGCTGGGTATTAAATTATATTGTTGGAAAATAAAACCAATATTCTGGCGCCGATAGCGGGTGAGGTCAGCTTCTGACATGGTAGATAGGTTTTCATTTTTAAAAAATACACTGCCAGATGTTGGTCTATCTAACCCGCCTAATATATTGAGTAAAGTGGATTTTCCACTGCCAGAAGGGCCAAGCAAAACAACTAATTCTTTGGCCGGGATTTCAATATTCACGCCGCGCAGAGCATTTACAATCGCATCGCCAGAACCATATGTTTTGGTGAGGCTTTTAACTTGGAACAGTATCTTCTTTTGATTGATCATAAAATCGTGTTTGTTTTCTTGATGTTAATTTTCTATCACAAATAGTTCAACTTTATACGAGTCTAGAGTGTTTAAGCTTTGAAGCTTTGATCTATGTTAATGTTGACCTGCGTGCTAGTGAGGTTGTGGACAATATAGGCATACGCGGTGGATGTTTAAGCTTTTACTAAAAGCGATTGTTTAACGGTCATTCAATCCTTCGTAATATACCCCCCGAAAATCATCCAGAAGGGTCGTGACGGTTTCATCAGAAACGCCGCTAATTGTAAGCGCGGCGCCACCTAATTTTAAACTTGCTTCTAAAGTTTCTGAAACAGAAATCGTTGCGCCCGCTTTATGGAGTTTTTCGCAATGCTCTTTATCATGGCCTCTCGCATATATTGGTATTTCGGGGTATCGAGCGCGGATAAGGTGAACCAATCGTTCCGCTATGTTGGCTTTGTCGATGGTGATGAGAATCGCACTGGCGCGTGCTGCGCCCATGGCGCTTAACACATCATAGCGGCTAGCATCCCCGTAGATAACGGCAAATCCGTCTTTTTCGCCCTTTGTTACGAGGTCAGGTTTACTGTCCAGGGCAAGATAAGTAACGCCGCCAGCATCAAGAATTTTAGCCACGCGCCTACCAACCCGACCGAACCCTACCAGAATGATGAGGCCTTCCGCATTCCCTTGTTTAATTGTTTTATCGGAAAAGGTTTGTTTGTTATTCTTTCTGAAACGCCTTTCAATTCGTTCTCCGACGAGGGTTGTAAACGGTGCTATGATCATACTCATGGCAATAATCAAGGTAAGTATTTGAAATAAGTCCATACTCATGAGACCAAGCACAACAGCCAACCCAAATAATACAAAACCAAATTCGCCGCTTTGCGAAAGCAACATCGAAACCCGAAGGGATACCCCATTATCAATACGTGCAATTTTGCATACAAATAGAATGACAATGATTTTAATCATCAATAATGCCGCAACTAACCCCGCAATTAAGAGCGGCTTTTGCATAAGAATACCAAAGTTCACAGACATGCCGACTGACATAAAAAACAGACCAAGAAGAAGCCCCCTAAAAGGTTGAATGTCAGCAACTATTTGGTGACGATAATGTGAATCTGCCAATATCAACCCAGCCAGAAAAGCGCCAAGCGCCATTGATAGCCCAACAGCTTCCAGCAGCCATGCAGTGCCCAATACAACCAAGATTGCAGCTGCAATGAATACTTCTGAATTCTGACTTGCGGCAACAAGGCGCAGGGCAGGTGGGACAATGAAACGCCCTGCTAAAATAACCGCAATAATAGCCAATGCGCCCTGAAGAAAGGAAAACCATGTTGTCGCTTCATCTTGCGCCAAAAATGACACAAGGGTTAAGAGCGGCACAACCGCCAAATCCTGCAAAAGTAAAATAGAAAAAGATGTACGCCCCGTTTGGCTCTCCATTTCGTTGGATTCTGTTAATGTCTGGAGACCAAAAGCCGTGGAAGACAAAGCAAGACCAAAACCTATGATGATGGCTGTATTCAAAGAAATGTTAAATAACAAAGCCACCCCGGCTAAAAGACTCCCGGTAATCATCAGCTGGCTTAGCCCCAAGCCGAGTACCATGCGCCTCATCGCCAACAAACGGGTGAAGTTCAGTTCGATTCCGATGATAAATAAAAGAAAAACAACACCGAATTCGGCGATATGCCGAATCTCCTCAACTTGATTTATAAGCCCAATGCCCCAAGGACCAATAATAACGCCTGCAGCCAGATAGCCTAACATAGAGCCAAGGCCAAGCCGTTGAAAAATAGGCACTGTCAATACAGCGGCTATGAGAAGAAAAAGTATATGTGTTAGATAAATGGTTTCCTGCATTACATGAGGCCTTATTTTTCCTGAGGCATTTCAACGCCAGTAAATTTCTTCATTAGCCAACTCATTAAACGGGCGGTTGTCACAGGCATTAGACGGTATAATTTGTCGATAATTTTACTGTCAGTACCGATTAGAATTCTTGTTTTTTGTTTTTCGATGCCTTTAATTATATCTTGAGCTGCGCGTTCTGCTGTGAGCCCTACATCTTGTTCAGCTGCTTGGGCGAGTTTTTCGCCATCATTAATTGAATCGGATATATTGGTTTGAACTGCACCAGGGTAAACAACACTAATATTAACATTGGTATCTGCGAGTTCAACGGCCAAACCTTCGGTCATTAATTTAATTGCGGCTTTGCTTGCGCCATATATTACCTGCCCAGGAAACGGCATATAACCGCCCATGCTAGATATATTAATAATACAGGCTTGTGAGCTGGTTTTTAGAGTTGGTAAAAACGCGTGGATCATATAGATAGCCCCCCACCAATTTACATTGAAAACATGTTCCATTTGAGAAATTGACAGATCTTCAACGGGGCAGAAAGGTTGGATAATGCCAGCATTATTAATCAGCCCATCTAAATTACCATGCTGTTTAATTATATCTTGAGCCATTTCTTTGACTTGCTCTTGCTTTGAAATATCAACAATATGACAACTGATTTTTTGATCGTTTTGTTGAGCCAATTTCAAAATTATAGCTTTGGTTTCTGCTAAAGTTTGTTCATTATAATCTGCTGCGGCGACCGTTGCGCCTTTGGCGATTAGTTGCAGAGTTAACTCTCGGCCAATTCCAGATCCTGCGCCTGTAACAACAAAAATTTTTCCGTTGAGGTTCATCATCTTTCATCCTCCTATTTATACAAATTAGTCTGCAAACAAGCTATTACCTTTAAATTTAAGTGAATATACCAGAAAGACAATGGTCTATATTGTTGGTGCGACGATTCGTAACATGGTCGCACGATGTTTGTAATAGCAAGCAACCTAAACATAACAATAGACGTAAAACGCCATTACCGAAATCAGTTTTGGCTCAAATCAGGGCAACATGAACGGTTCCACAAGAATACCCACTAACATAGAATCGGACTTGTCTTACAAAAATGGACAGGCGGTTTCATTAATCTTTGGGAAGGGGAGGCCGTCAGAGTGAAATAATTAGCCGCATTGTTTCAGGTGGTTACGACATTAATTTTCAATAAACTTATATTAAATATAAACCAAGACCTTTGTGAAAAACTATCACTCCGATGATTGAACAGACGGGTGAATGGCTTGAATTATTGATTAATAAAGATAAATACATTTCACGTAATCCCATGGTTCTTATATGCTCAGGCATTTTTCCGATATGTCAAAAAAGTTACAGGAAGATAAAAATATTATTTGTTATTCTTGAAGTTAGCGTTTTGCCCAATTTACTCAGTTATGGGTGAGATGCGCCTCAATTCACTAGGTAATTATTTTTTATTTTTATGAAAGACGAATTCAGATAGCCTAGGAGAAGAACTGGCGAAGAAATACTTGCGCCAGCCAAACTGTACGGAATGTAGGTGTACAGTACCTATTTATTAGAATATGCTAATATGTAGGTACTTGCCTTTGAAAATATAGGCTTGCATAAAAAAACTATAAAAGGAACCCAACGAATGACATATCATATTTCAAAAACAATTGAGTTACCGTTCGAGCAAACCATAGAGCGTGTGAAACAAGTTCTCATGGAAAATGGGTTTGGTGTTTTGACAACTATTGACCTAAAAGCAACGCTTAAGAATAAACTGGATGTCGACTTCAGGCCTTATACCATTTTAGGGGCG
>NVQL02000018.1 GCA_002400495.2 Alphaproteobacteria bacterium
AAAGCATCTTCAAAGTTGAAATCCTTGTCTGTCATTATACGTCAATCCTTGTTTATTGTTAAAATACACGAATTGACACAGAATTCCGAACGCTACCCTGTAATATTGACTGCAATAATTATGGGTACAGGATTTCTTTTGCCGACAAAAGTCAATGTATTGGGAGCTGGTGGATTTGTCTCAGCCCTAAATCAACTACTTTCTATTCTTGTTGCTTTTTATATTGCTTCTTTAGCGGCAGTTTCATCTTTCAGTAGCAGTTATCTCGATAAAAAAATTGCTGGCTTACCTATTAGGCTTAATGTTATTCATCAGCGTAAAAAAAATGTTATCGAATTAACAAGGCGAATGTTTTTAAGTACTATGTTTGGATATTTGGCGTTTATTTCGATATTTATATACGTCTTAGGTGTTCTGGCTATTCAATTAGGTGCTGATATAGCGGTGCTTTTGGAAGATTACATCGCAATAAACACAAGCCGATTTATATTCGTAACAGCTTATACGCTTCTTTGTACAAATTTGCTGTTTACTACGTTGTTAGGATTGCATTACATGTCCGACCGTATACACCGACCTTAACCTTCAACCTCTTCATTCAATTCCTTGTGGATTTTACTATTCTTTGTTTTCTTAATTTGTTAAGTAAACTACTTTTGTAAAAGCTCGCTGGAAGCCATCAATTGCCTATGTATATAGTATCAAGCAAAGTGTCGCTACGGTATCAACCAAAACGCCGCGCTACACAAACTTGTAAAACTTTTACCGAAAACACGTAAAACTGGTAAATTCAGAATGTTCAAAAAATTAGATAAACATCTGAAATACATAACAAAAAATTGGTGCCCGCGAGAGGATTCGAACCCCTGACCCTCGGAGTAGAAATCCGATGCTCTATCCAACTGAGCTACGCGGGCAATATCTGCGCAAACTAGCCAATAAATTCGCATTTGTCGTGATTTATTTGGCAATTTCAAACAATAAGTGTGGAAATTAAGTTATTAATGCGTCCAATTTACCTTGCGCCCATAAGCAAAATTGTCTGAATAGGCTTTAGGCGATCTTGCACGTTTATGTGGTTCGGTAACTTTATAAGCCAAACCTTTTTTAACCGCAAAGGCAATCGCGTCTTCTTTGGTCTCAAAACTCATTTTCAATTGGGTCGAAAGCGTATCGCCAGAACCCAGATATCCAGCCAAAGCACCAATTTTTTTAGCTTCGCTTTGGTTAAACTCAAGCAGCCAGTTTTTGGTTTTGCCAACGCCAGATTGCATGGGGTTGCGCGCGGGCTGATAAATATGTACGAGCATGTTGATACCTTTAACAAATAGATTCTAAGTTCATACTATATAATCTTTCTTATTTTTATATAAAAAATGCTAATTTTACGCCTAAAGTGCACATTATTATGTAAAATAACCAATTAGATAGGCCAAACGAGGAGCAATAGATGGGTGATTTAGATAAATTTACAGGCTTCAACAGCGAAGCCTTCACTTTTTTGCACGACATAGCGGCCAATAACAACCGCGAATGGTTTGAAGCCAATAAACCCATTTATCGTAATCAAATCGAAGCGCCCGCCAAAAGCTTACTGCAAAGTCTAAAATCAGCACTCATCGTGATGACTGATAGGGAGATGGACGGTAAGATTTTTCGTTTCTATCGTGACGTTAGATTTAGCAAAAATAAATCGCCTTATAAAAACAACATCAGAATGCTCATATACCCCGAAGGCCGCACCCAAAACAATAGCGGCGATATTCCCATCTTCTATGTGTCGGTCGAGGCCGATAAAATCCACATCGGGGTCGGCACCATGGTGTTCGATAAAATAACCCTAGATAAATTCCGCCGCGCCATGGTAGATGATGAACAATCGCAACAATTTCTAAACCTTGTAAACCCTTTGCTTGCCAAAGGCTTTACCGTCAACGAACCACCATTAAAGCGCGTTCCATCGGGCTTTGATAAAACCCATAAAAATGCCGAATGGCTCAAACGTAAAGGCATGGCTGTGTGGTTTGATACCGATATCAAAAAATTACAAGGCAAAGACAGCATCTCCAACCTGATGAATATTTTCAGCCAATGCCAAGGCCTATATGATTGGCTTAAACAGCTCTAACGCCCAGGCTCATAGCGCTCATAGCGTGGCAGCCCCGCATCCAAATCTTCCCAGCTGGCTTTAGAGTCAACAAATGTGTGTGCCATTGGCCGCTCATTCACTTCGCCATCCAATATGCCCAGCCTAATGCGTATATGCGCCGCGTCATCTACGTTCGAGCTATATATGGGCGATGCGCATATTTTGCAAAAATACCGATATTTCCCAACCACTTTGCCGAATTTGCCAATATGTTCCACACCCGACGTAATTTCAAATTCATCCACCTTCACCACCCCATTGGTGGCATAAGCCGTGCCAGAGGCTTTACGGCATTTAGAACAATGGCAATGAATGATTGAGTTAATATCACCAGATATTTTCACTGTCACTTGACCGCAATAACAACTACCCAAACAGCTCATATTTCACTCCATAAATTTAGCCAAAAAAAAACGCCCTCAACAATTAAGTTGAAGGCGTTCAAAATCAAAATAAATTGATAAACTAGTCAAGCTTAGTCACTTGATCAGCTTCTGGGCCTTTTTTGCCCTGTTTGATTTCGTAGCTTACTTTTTGGCCGTCAGCCAATGTTTGAAAGCCTTCGCCTTGAATAGCCGAAAAATGTACGAATACATCCTTTGTGCCATCGTCAGCTTCAATGAAACCAAACCCTTTAGATTCGTTAAAAAATTTAACTTTACCAGTCGCCATGTTATAATATCCTCAATTAGTGCGTTCTACAAATTTCCTGACTTAATTGGTGATACCAACATGATTAGCTTGGCATTATTTCTACACGTCGCTAGACAATCATTCGTTTGCACTACATTTATAGCCATTCTGGTAAAATATGAAAGCAGTTTATTCAGTTTTCTTTTGAAGTTTTATGAAACTGTGATCAAAAACCACATTATATTTTTAACTACTTGAACTTAAACACAATTTATTTTAGGAGAAATACACAAAATTTGTATTTTTTAGTTTTTACAGCAATCTATTAAATAATAAGTGGTAAATAGTTGCGCATAATAGGTAATTACTGGTAGTTTCTTCCTCAATATTGGTAATGTAAAGTAATGGTGAGCATAATTTACTTAATTATTTATGAGATTATTATAAATTTTAAGTCAATTTTCTATGTTTTATAAGCAAGATTATCAATTTTCACCGAGCGCAAGCTGCTCTTTTGCAATTCTATCCATCAATGCTTCCATGTCACCAACTTGCGAGCCATCGGCTTTAACGCGGGTTTTAAAGTTCATAATTGAATCAGCAAGCACTTCATCCAAGTCTTCACAACATTCAAATTCACCAACCAATGCCTTAATTTTGCTATTATCAAGCAGCGTATTCCAAATTTTATCGCAAAATAACCGCCCCGCCCATTCAGGCTCATATTTAATCAGCGTATCCGCAGGCACATGCACTAAATTGGCCTCAACACCCAAACCTTTGGCACAAGCTTCATACATGGCATTCCACGTGTAGCCGCGGCCAGAGCTTATATGATAATCTTCACCAATCGCGGCAGCTTTGCCAAATATACGCACAAATGGCACGGCAAAATCGACCGATCTGGTCATCGTCCACACCACCAAACCGTCACCCGCCACCAATATCGGCTTGCCAGCTAATAGTCTATGGCCAACCACATCACCTTCACTCAACATAGCGGGCAGGTTGGTGCGCACGGTATGAGCAGGGCGAATAATCGTCCATTTCAAACCCTCGCTGGCTTTGAGCTCAGCCTCACATTCAATCTTGCCTTCACTATAAGGCCAGCCGGGGTTGATGGTCGGTGTGGTTTCATTGACAAAATAATTATCACCTGACTTACTATAAGCCGCTGTTGAGGAGATTAAAATATACTGATCAGTATTGCCCGCAAATACGCCAATGTCTTTTGTAACCTGCGCAGCCGTAAACGCCATAAATTGGCACACCACATCAAATTTCAGCGCACCTAATTTGCCATAGGCCGCATCATCATCCATATCGCCAATAATTACATTCACCGCATCAGGCAACGTGCCGCTGGTTTGCCCGCGGTTAAACACACTCACTTTATGGCCTTGTTTGATAGCTTCATGCACACATGGCAACGAAATTTGCCCCGTACCACCGATAAAAAGTATATTCATATTAACGTTCCCCTTTGTTAAAATGATAGTCAGCCCAAACTATATATTTGTCAACTGCCGCCATTTGATATTAAATAGAAATAAGGACATTATGACTTATTACTTATTCATACTTGCGGTTTTTATCGTTGATTTCATTGTGATCATCTGGGTCTTGTTGCGCCCACATCGCGAGCCAGCCTCACGCATTGCTTGGGTGGCGGTGATTATTCTGTTGCCGATTCTTGGGGCAGGGGGCTATTGGCTGTTGGGCGAGGTAAATATCGGCCGCAAACGCATCATTAGGTTGCAAAAAATCCAAGATGCAATGCCCAGTTTTTCGCAATCATTAAAAGCTCTGCCCAGCAGCTCACAAACCGCACCCACCAGCCGTTTTGAACATTTGTTTAAACTCGGCAAATCCATCAGCAAATTCGACCCCGTCTCTGGCAATCATGCACAACTGCTAGCAAGTTCCGCCGCGATGATAGATAGCTTGGTGATAGATATAGACGCCGCAACGGCGCATGTGCATATGCTGTTTTACATTTGGTTGCCCGATGAAAGCGGCCAAAAAGTAGCCGAGGCGTTAATGCGCGCCAGCAAACGCGGCGTAAAATGCCGCGCCATGGTCGATAGCATCGGTTCAGCCGAATTACTAAGATCTGACCTGTGGCAAACCATGCAGGATGCAGGCGTGCAAATGGCCGAAATATTGCCAATCGGCAACCCAATATCCAAAATCATCAAAAGCCGCATCGATTTGCGAAATCACCGTAAAATTGTGATTATAGATGGCAACATCACCTATTGCGGCAGCCAAAATTGCATGAACGATACTTTTGATGAGGATGACGATATGCAATGGGTCGATATGGTGCTGCGCATAACCGGCCCCATAGCCCGGCAAAACCAATATCTTTTCGCCAATGATTGGATGATCTGCACTGGCCAAGACATTTCTTACCTGTTGCACGAGCCATTGGCAGAGATAGGCGAGGGCTTTACCGCCCAAGTCATTGGCACAGGCCCAACCGATCGGCATTTAGCCATGTCACAAATGTTTGTCGAGCTAATCGCCACCGCCCGCCAAGAGCTGATCATCACCACACCCTATTATATCCCCAACGAGGCGATACAAAGCGCCATACAATCCGCCGCCTATCGCGGCGTTAAAACCATCATGATTTTCCCCGCCAAAAATGACAGCTGGCTTTTACAAGCCGCCAGCCACAGCTATTATCAGGAATTATTGGATGCAGGCGTAAAAATATATGAGTATACAAGCGGCCTATTGCACACCAAATCACTATCCATCGATGGCGAGTTCGCCATGATCGGCTCAGCCAATCTAGACCGCAGAAGCTTTGATTTAAATTACGAAAATAACATGCTGATATATGATCAAGCAATCGTCGGCCAGATTATCGAACGCCAAAAAACCTATATTCTACAATCAAACGCAATATCACAAATCACCGTAGCGTCTTGGCCAACAAGCCGCAAATTAGTCAATAACATCATCGCCATGCTAGGGCCAATTTTGTAAATAGGAAAAACAAATGGATGAAAACTTAGATTTCTTCGAAGAAATACAGGCCATGATTTTAGACAAAATCGCCGCACTGGAACTACCAGGTTTCTGGCGCCCCATGTATGGCGGCTTGGTCTTTGAGCTAGAAGATGCAGTACACAAAACCCAAATCGTTGGCATATTTATCAGCAAAAAACATGTCAGCTTCGCATTCACCAACGGCTATTTATTGAACGATCCAGAAAGCTTGCTCGAAGGCGGTGGTAAATATAGACGGCATTTAAAGCTGCGTAGCTTTAATGACATAGACGATAAAAACCTAACGGGCTTTTTCAACCAAGCCTATAAGCTTCAACAATCGCAACAAGAATAGCAAATTTATAGAGAAAAACCTGGTCGAACATAGTAAATGCATTTCGAACTATTAGGGGGGTTGAAGTTGTTTGTTTTGAACCTTCCTCTGACTCATTTTTGATAAGTCTTAGCGTTTTCTGCGGTATAATGGGACGCCACTGTAAAGGTTTTTTCTAGTGTCCAGATTCATTGATAAAAAGTAATGTTTTTTTATTTTAAAAACCTTCTCGGAACTTATCTCTGCTGAATTTGCTTTTAGATTTGTTACTTTAAACGCTCTATCATGAGGGTGTACTGACTCGACAACAATATCTCCAGTTTTTGCAGTATATATTGGCACGTCAAGTTCATCAAGGCGGTTTCGAACTTCCTGCCTAGGATGATCATATTGATTACCATAATTACTACTGCATATAGCTATTCTGGGAGATATTTTCTTTAGAAATTTTTTTGAGTTAGTGGCACAGTTTGCTCCGTGATGAGCTAAGATTAGTATGTCGACCTCATGCTTAAAGCTCCAGCCACCAATACCAGTAATATTTTCTACATCACCTAGACTTAGAACATTAAAAGAACCATCTCTGAAGAATTTCACCACTGAATTGTCATTAGCATTTTCTGTAGAAAACTCTTTAGGCCAATATAGGATATTTTTATAACCAAGCTTTGTTGCATCATTTAGTTTTTTAATGTATTCGGGGCTAATAGACGAGCAGTGGACAGGATCTCCCTGTTGAAAACATTGGTGTTTATACTGTAAAATCATTTCCCTGCATTTTTTACCACAATCGCTTTCAGGGTTATATCCAGGATACTCAACTTTTTTAGGTTTATATGTGGCTAGAATTTCTTCAAGATCGGCTACGGCGCAATGGTCTTGATCCCAGCTTGTAATATGTAAGTTATCAATCCTTTGTTTACCACAATGCTTAATTTCAGCATTTAAGTTCTCTCTGCTAGTATCTGTAATTCTAGCTTCAATAAGTGTAAATTTTCCATTCGCAAAATATGAAAATGAAGACCCCGCTTGTCCTAATTGATAGGCTCGAAAACGTGTGAGGATTTGCTTAGCTGTCATTGTTTACTCTTTTTGCTATGTAATTTGTTTGCTTTTTGTAGGAAGCCAAAAACAATGCAAGCAGTAGTACAATGGCAATTGTTGCTCTGGTCTCTTTTATGAAGGGGATTGCATTTTCTGCAAACTCATAAGCCTTTAGAAATAATAATACAGCAAACAGAGATGAAAAGGTTCTATACATATTATTTGTCTCAGAGATAACTTCTATTTTATCATCTTTCTTTGCGGCGACAATAAAATCATTGTATGAGACAAGCTTTATAAAGGATATTTTTCTCAATAATGGCTCAATAATTAATGCCCCAATTCTACTGATAATTAATCCCATTAAGTAATATAAGAACACACCAGTAATGATATCTGACTGAACCAGATCGTAAGTGGTGAATTTACTTGATATTACCGCGAACACTATGCCTGGTAAAAGGTGGTTAAAAATATTGTAGCTAGTTAGCTTGTTTAGTAGTTCTTGCATCCTTAGTATTTAGGCGCCAATACATAAATTTCAAGAGGTCGGTCCATTTAAATACTTAATTAGGTTACGAGTGACATCTTTTTCTCTCGCGGAAATCATTTCTGGTGCTATGCGACATTAGTAAGATGCAATC
Organism: Alphaproteobacteria bacterium; assembly: GCA_002400495.2. Classification (GTDB taxonomy): domain Bacteria; phylum Pseudomonadota; class Alphaproteobacteria; order Rhizobiales; family OSC116; genus OCS116. The sequence continues at coordinate 7,805 of NVQL02000018.1, forward strand.
AAGCTCCGCACAACCAAACAAACCTTTAAAACAGGCCCACGAGATTCAGCAATCGCAACAATAATATTGTAGATTTTGGGAAAAACTGGTCGGGGCGAGAGGATTCGAACCTCCGACCCCCTGGTCCCAAACCAGGTGCGCTACCAGACTGCGCCACGCCCCGATACCAGTTGTGAGGGCTATATACGCTGTACTGATTGTGCTGACAAGCCAAAAAGTCAGCTTTTCCCATAAATCTTTTGAATTGTTAAAGAATTAGCGTTACAGCTATAATACATAGTGATATGATTAATGAAATAATCAACATAAAATAAATGTAATATAACAACGGGAGATAATGATGAGTGACACTCAAAAAATAGAAACACTAGCGGTACACGCAGGGGCAAAGGCCGATCCAACCACCAAGGCGCGCGCCACGCCCATATACCAAACCACAGCCTACGAGTTTGACAGCTCCGAACATGCTGCAAACCTATTCGCACTTAAAGAGTTTGGCAATATCTACACCCGCATCATGAACCCAACCCAAGCGGTACTTGAAGAACGTGTTGCGGCACTAGAAGGCGGCACAGCAGCCTTGGCCGTCGCTTCAGGCCATGCCGCACAATTGGTCATCATGCACACATTGCTTGAGTCTGGCGATGAATTCCTAGCCGCCAATCAATTATATGGCGGTTCAATCAACCAATTCGGCGAAAGCTTTAAAAAATTCGGCTGGAAAGTCAACTGGGCAGATGCCACCGACCCCGCTGCCATGAAAGCCGCACTCACCCCCAAAACCAAAGCCATTCACATTGAAAGCTTGGCCAATCCAGGCGGCATCGTCATCGACATTGCAGCCATTGCAAAAATCGCCAACGAAGCAGGCATTCCACTAATAGTCGATAACACCTTAGCTTCACCATATTTATGTCGCCCGATCGAGCATGGCGCACACATCGTTGTGCATAGCGCCACCAAATTCCTAGGCGGCCACGGCAACAGCATGGGCGGCGTCATCGTCGATGGTGGTAATTTCGATTGGGGCAAAGATAAAAAATACCCAAGCCTGTGCGAACCTTTGGCTTCTTATAATGGCTTGGTATTGTGGGACGCTTTAGGCAGCATTTCTTTCGCCATCGCCTGCCGCGTGCTCGGCCTGCGCGATTTAGGCCCAGCAATCTCACCAATGAATGCCTTCCTTATCCAAACAGGCATCGAAACTTTGGCTGTCCGTATGGATCGCCATGTAGCCAACGCACAAAAAGTCGCCGAATATCTGCAAGCCCACGATAAAATCGAAAGCGTGAATTACGCAGGCCTACCAGATAGCCCCTATCACGATCTAGCCAAAAAATACCTACCCAAAGGCGCAGGCTCTATCCTCACCTTCAGCCTAAAAGGCGGCTATGATGCAGGCGTTAAATTGGTCGAAACCGTTGAGTTATTCAGTCATCTAGCCAATGTTGGCGATACCCGCAGCTTGATCATTCATCCTGCCGCCACCACCCACGCGCAATTGACCGAAGAACAACGCATCGCTTGCGGCGCTGCATCAGGCTTCATCCGCCTGTCAATCGGCATCGAACATGTAGATGACATCATTGCTGATCTAGATAAACATCTAGCAGCGCTATAAATATATGAAAATAGTAGCGGGTGTTCTAAATGCCCGCTATTTTTGTAACTTAATCAGCCCAGCATCAGTCGGCTTAAACCCGCACTTGGCGTAAAATTCAGTTAAATGCGGCTCATAATCAACATGCAGCCATTCAACGTCAGCTTGCCGCGCCGCCTTAGCAGCACGATTTGCCAAAGCTGTCGCAATGCCTTGATGTCGATAGTCTTTATGCACACTGGTATCCAGAATAAACGCATGCGCATCGCCGTCCCAAGCCACATTCACAAACCCAACCAGAGCATTGCCGTCATAAGCGCAAATATGCGCCAGTCCATGCGCGAGCATGCGGCTAAAATCTTTACGAGAACAGCCACCCCAAGCGCTAGAAAACAATGCGTTCAACGCATTATTGTTTGGCAATGGATTGGTCTTATAGATTATTTGGCTGATGAAATCATTACCAATTTCAATTCAGGCCAATAAGCCATGTAAACCAGCGAGAAACAGGCCAAGCCCGTATATGTCATAATATAAATATCCATGTCTATCCCTTAAAATAAACCCCGCATACTATTTAGCCTTAATATATTAAAAAATAGCCTTAAATTTAGTTAAACTTTTATATTTCTAATGCATTTGCCAACAAACCTTATATGCTGACCAAAATTTTGTGAAAATATAATGGGATGAAATGATGAAAACTGAGCAACCGCAAACCATCTATTTAAAAGACTATAAGCCCAGTGATTATTTAATCAGCCACATTGAGTTAGATTTCAAACTAGCCGCAAACCAAACCCAAACCCACGCAGTGCTGTCCATTAAACCCAACAATCAAACAGGCGCACCTTTGGTGCTAAATGGCGAAGATTTAAAACTCATCACCATCGCCATCAATGGCGCAGCGCTTAAAACCAACGAATATGGCCATAAAGACAATTTTCTAACCATCCACAACCCACCAACAAAACCGTTCACCCTCACCACATTGGCCGAAACCAACCCCGAGGCCAATACCAGCCTGTCAGGCCTATATCTCACCCATGATACATATTGCACCCAGTGCGAGGCCGAAGGCTTTCGCAAAATCACTTTCTCGCTCGACCGCCCAGATGTCCTGTCCACCTACAATGTGCGCCTCGAAGCCAACAAAAACCACTGCCCAATCCTGCTATCAAACGGTAACTTAATCGAACAAGGCGCGGTTAAAGGCAAAACCAATTCACATTATGCCATCTGGCAAGACCCACACCCAAAACCGACTTATCTATTTGCCTTGGTGGCAGGCGATTTAGATTATCTCAGTGACAGCTACCTCACTGCCGATGGCAATAATGTGGCGCTCAACATCTATGTCGAACGCGGCAATAAAGCCAAAGCCGAATATGCCATGGGCGCATTAAAACGCTCATTCAAATGGGATGAAGAACGTTTTGGCCGCATATATGATTTGGATATATTCAACATCGTCGCCGTGCCCCATTTCAACATGGGCGCGATGGAAAATAAGGGCTTAAATGTGTTTAACGATAAATACATCCTAGCCAGCGCAGAAACCGCCACCGATATGGATTTTGAACTGATCGAAGCGGTCATCGGCCACGAATATTTCCACAATTGGACAGGCAACCGCATCACCTGCCGCGATTGGTTTCAACTTTGCCTCAAAGAAGGCCTCACCGTATTCAGAGATGCCGAATTCACCTCAGACCTGCGCTCCCGCGCCGTCAAACGTATCGACGACGTCAAAGGCCTGCGCGCAGGCCAATTTGCCGAAGATGCGGGCCCCATGGCACATCCATGCCGCCCCGACTCGTTCATCGAGATCGATAATTTCTACACCGCCACAGTTTACCGCAAAGGCGCCGAAGTGGTGCGCGCCTTATATAGCCTAGTCGGCAAAGACGGCTTCCGTGCCTCAATGGATTATTATTTCGAAAATTTCGATGGTCAAGCCGCCACGGTTAAAGATTTCCTCAACTGTTTTGAGCAAGTCACTGGCCGTGATTTAACCCAGTTCGAAATCTGGTACAGCCAAGCAGGCACACCCACACTAAAATATAGCACTATATATAATGAGCAGGCGCAAACTTATGCGCTCACCATCGAACAAAGCTGCAAACCAACCCCAGGCCAGGAGCAAAAGCATAATTATCACATGCCGATCAAGCTTGGCCTGCTCGCTAAAGATGGCACAGATATGCCATTAATTATCGCGGGTAAACCCGTTGCCAATGGCATGGTCGAGATTACCGAAGCCAAAACCACATTCACTTTCGAGCAAATAACCGAAAAACCCGTCATTTCATTTCTGCGCGATTTCTCCGTCCCGGTAAATGTCGAAACCCAAACCGATATTGACGACTTATTATTCCTAATGGCCAATGATAATGACCCATTTAACCGCTGGCAAGCAGGCCAAAGCGTGGCAATGCAAGCCATTATATCACTCATCAACGGCGCGCCTGAGGCCGATATATTAGATGGCCGCTTGGCAACCGCTATTTGTAAAAGTATTAATAATAAAGGCTTAGATGCCGCCTTGCGGGCATTGATCCTCACTTTACCCTCATTGCCCGAAATCGGCCTAAAAGTCGGCAAAAATATCGATTACAGCGCCATTCATGCCGCGCGAGAAAGCTTAGCAACTCACATTGCCACCCAAAATCAAGCCGATATGCTAAAGCTTTATCAACAATTCAATCAAGATCAAAATTTTGAGCCAGATGCCAAAGGCGCGGGCGTGCGGGCATTTAGAAACGCATTATTGCGAGATTTAAATAAAATCGATAACACCGATCATCAAGCTTTGCTGGTCTCACATTATAAAAATGCAAATAATATGGTCGATATGATGGGCAGCCTATCAGTAATGACCAATTTAGCTGGCTTTGACGCAGCAGCTTATGTCAACGATTTTTATCAAAAATTCAAACATGATCATCTGGTAATTGACAAATGGTTCGCCCTGCAAGGCCGTGCCATTAACCAGCAAACCCTTGCCGCCGTTAAAAAACTTACAACTCACGAGCAATTTTCGTTCGAAACTCCGAACAATGTATATTCATTAATCGGCTCTTTTGTAAGCGGAAATCCAGTTGGCTTCCACGCGCAAGATGGCTCTGGCTATGAGTTTTTGGCCGATACCATCATTAAACTCGATCGCTTTAACCCGCAAATCGCAGCGCGCATGCTCACGCCTTTAAGAAGTTGGAAAAGCCTCGAGCCAAAACGTCAAGAATTAGCCAAACAAGCCTTAGAAAAAATTATAGATGTGAATAACCTTTCGGCCAATACATTCGAAATAGCATCAAAATCCCTTAACTTTTAATCCCTTAGTTCAAGTCAAGCTAAAAGGATAAAATTTGAATGAAAAAATTAATCTCTTATTAACCATAATATTGCTAGACAAATCACCCCAAAATGACTCACAACTAACATATGATTCGAAGGTGCGGCACATCTTAAGAATCTTTAGATGCGGATCATTATAAGGAGGCAGAGTTGGAGAATAGTCAGCAGGTTGGCATACACCCAAAATACACCCCATTAGGCCTGGGGATACAATTGGAAAAGAAAGCAGATTTTTTCACCAACAGTAAGTTGATGAAACGTCTGATTCCTATCTTATCGCTCGTATTTGTAGCGATAGTCACTTGGGGGGTTATTTCCCAAGGGATTAGTCAATATCAGGTAATTAAAGACACCGAACGTAACCGAATAGGTTTGATCAGCAATATTGTGGCACATAATATAGCCGCAGCGCAAGCTGCCGACTCCGCAAATTCTATCCTTCCGGTTGCCCCTTCTGTTAGCGATTTAAAAAAGTCGCTGCCTAAAAATGTAGATTTCAATGCGCAAACCATCATGATTGTAGATGGCAGCGGCATCATCACAGCCTCAGTTCCAGAGACTGTCGGCTATATTGCACATGAGTTGAACCAAATCACCCAGTCAGCTTTAATCAGCACCAGTGGTGATGGTACAGCGTATAACCGTTCCATCACCCTCAGCAATGGCGTCGAAGTTTTCATTCAGAAAACCGATATTGCCAGCAACAATCTAAGCCTTGTTGCCATGCAAAAAATCAGTCATATCGAGCAATTATGGTGGGTGGATATTGGCACCAGCCTTTCACTTGCAGTGATCGCGACATTTGTACTCATTCTAATGACCATCGGCTTTTTAATGCAAATATTGCATTCAAGCCGTGCCGAAGAGATTATTGAAGCCACAGGCAATCATTTAAACCGCACTTTAGATAGAGGTAGCTCTGGTTTGTGGGATTGGGACATTGCCCGCGGTCATGTATTTTGGTCATCCTCTATGTTCGATATATTGGGGCTCAAAAAATACCGCCACGTATTATCATTTGGTGAAATCAAATCTATTTTGCACGATGACGACAAAGGCATTATTAATGAGCTTAACGAATTGATCCAAAGCGGTGGAAAAGTTTTTGATCGTGAATTCAGAATGTTACACGCCAAAGGCGATTGGGTATGGTTGCACATTCGCGGCGAAATCGTCAAAGAAGAATATGAAGCCACAATACGCCTAGTCGGTGTAACCTCCGACATTACCGAACAAAAGGCCATAGAAGCCCGCTCACACCTCGCGGACTTGCATTTGGTACAAGCCATTGAAAACATCTCTGAAGGCTTTGTGATGTGGGATAATGACCGTCGTTTGGTTATGTGTAATAAAAAGTTCCAAGAATTTTTCAAATTGCCCAGCTCAGCGGTCAGAAAAGGAAGACATCAGAATGATGTTTTCGCCGCTGGCCAAGAAATTTTAAGCAAAAACATCATTGCGCTCGATGAGTATACGGATACTGACCATAGCGCCTATGAATATTTGCTTGCCGATGGCCGTTGGTTGCATGTTTCAGAGCGGGTCACAAAAAATGGCAGCTTTGTTAGCGTTGGTACTGACATTTCGCACATAAAGCGTCATGAAAGTAAATTGGTCGAAAGCGAACGCGAGCTTTTGGAAACTGTAAGTGATTTAGAAGTTACTAAGCAAGAGCTTGAAACCAAACAAGAATTGTTGGTTTCTAAGCAAAAAGAATTGGAAGTTTACGCCGAACGCGCCAACAGCGCCAACCGCGCAAAAACCGAATTCTTAGCCAATATGAGTCACGAATTGCGCACACCTTTAAACGCTATTATTGGTTTTTCAGAGTTGATTCAAAGCCAAACATTTGGTGATATTAAAGAACCACGTTATGTAGAATATGCAGGCGATATTCACAAAAGCGGTGAACATTTACTATTGGTGATTAATGACATTTTAGATATGTCAAAAATCGAATCTGGTAACATGCAGCTTGAAATGCAAAAAGTAGAGTTGAACGAGGTCGCACAAAGCTGCGCACGCATCATTTCAGGTCGTGCCAGTGATCAAAATGTCGAGCTGGATTTACAAATCAGTGATGATCTTTACATCAATGCCGATAAACGCGCGCTCAAGCAAATCCTGTTAAACCTCTTATCAAATGCCGTAAAATTCAGTCATGATGGTGGCCACGTGACCTTAAAAGCCGAAAATTTAGATGATGGCATTATCATTGAAATTATCGATGATGGCATTGGCATGAACGCAGAATCTCTATCCAAAGTCGGCCAACCATTCGCTCAAGTCGGCAACCCGCTCACTAAAAATCACGATGGTTCAGGTTTGGGTCTTTCTATATCAAAATCATTGACCGAAATGCATGGCGGCTCACTGAGCATTAATAGTGTGGTCGATAAAGGCACTGTCGTTTCATTGAATTTGCCGCAATATAAAAAAGTGAGAATGTCAGCATAATCTCCCTCCAAACGTTGATATTCGAGCTTGATTTAGGGCATATTAATCTGATGATTGATATGCCTTTTTAAATTAAGTTACAAAAAGAAAAAATGATAAAATTCGAATTTATAGATATTTTCAAAACCCTTATTTTAGGGGCGCTAGGCGCCAGTATTGCCTTTCATTTTGGTTTTCCAGCGCCATTTTTAATGGGGCCAGCCATTGTCGTCACTCTGGCTTGTTTGGCGGGGCAAAAAATGCTCATCACTCCCAATTTACGTGACATTTGTTTTATCTTCATTGGTCTGTCCATGGGCACTAGCGCCACGCCCGACGTTTTAGATGCCATGGTAAAATGGCCCGTTAGCTTTATTGTTTTGGCGTTCTGCGTTTATTTAATTATGGTTTTTGGTAGCCAAATTTTAACCAAATTATTCAACTTCAAACCCATCGAAGCTGTGTTGGCATCAACCCCAGGTCATTTAAGCTTTGTGCTGGCTTTGTCCGAGGCTAATGGCGCGGATACAAAAAAAATAGCCTTGGTGCAGTCCATGCGCATGTTGGCACTCACCATGATTGTGCCATTCGTTTTACTATCGCTGGATTTAGAATTGCCACAGTTAAACATCATCCGCACACTCATGCCCATATACCTAATCACCATTTTGGCCATCGCCGCCGCAATCACTGGCTTTATATGCAAAAAGCTAAAAATGCCAGCGGCTTATTTAATTGGCGGCATGTTCATTTCAACCGCCACTCACATCACTGGCGCGGTTGATGGCGTGATGCCGCAATGGGCCATCATTCCAGCTTTCATCATCATGGGCTGCCTCATCGGCACGCGGTTTAATGGGGCGAGTTGGGGCTTGATTAAGAACATATTATTACCCAGCGCCACCTATTTTGTTTTCGCGTTTTCATTGGCCGCAGCCGCTGCGGGTATCGTATATATGCTTACCGATTTGCCATTTGCCCAAGTGCTAATAGCCTTCTCACCGGGCGGGGTCGAGGCAATGATAGCCATGGCTTTATTGCTCAATGCCGACCCAACTTTTGTCGCCGCTCACCACATTATTCGCCTGTTTATTTTGGCAGCGCTTTTGCCTTGGATGTTGGCGCGGCTAAATAAAAAACTCAAGAAGCACAGTTAGGTTTGACAAAACTCTATGAAAGTTCTAACTTTTTATAAATCTTAGGGAGAGAAATCGCAAATGGACAAGTTTGAAGCCATATCCACTACAGCAACTGATAAAATCAACCACCTGCTTAAAGACAGCCTTGATAAAGATCAGCAAAAAGAAATCGTCAACATCATCGAACGGGCAGTGATTAAGGCCATTCTAGAAGGTCAACATCGCGCAGTTGATGCGGCGTTAAAATGCCCCGAAGCCGATCAAGATGTTGCACATAAAATTGCCACCGAAATTCGCAAGAAAAACGATGCACTCATTGTAAACCTATGTAGCCAACGTTAAATTTAAAAAATGCCGTAACATTAATGTCGCGGAATTTTTAATAAATAGCGTCATTGCAAGTCAGAAAAAGCGTCTTTCAAGCGTTGGGTCGCGTCAATCACCACCGATCTTGAGCAGGCAATGTTAAAGCGCATAAATAACCGCCCACTTTCGCCAAATTGCAAACCAGGTGAGGGCGCAATTTTCGCCACCTTCTGAATGCGGCTTAAAATTTCATCTTTGGTCATGCCCGTACCGCTAAAATCCACCCAAGATAAATAAGTGGAATCTAATTTCATCGATGCCAAACCGGGGATCTTGTTGATCGCTTCATCAAACACTTTGCGGTTGCCATCCAAATATTCAATACATTCTTCAAGCCACTCTTCGCCGCCATTATAGGCCGCTTCAAGCATGGTCATGCCAACCGCACTTCCCGATATACCAGTGCCTTTAGCAAATTTTTCATAAGCAGTATGTAGTTTTTTATCTTGAATGATCACATTACCAGTATGGCTGCCCGCAATGTTAAATGTCTTGCTGGCCGAGGTCAGCACAATGGTTCTGGCAATCTGTTCAGGCGCAGCGAGCGACATAATGGTGTGTTTATGGCCGTCAAATACCAAATCATGATGAATTTCATCCGACACCAATAATAAATCATGCTTCTCGCAAAATTCAGCAACTGCTTTTAGCTCTTCCTTAGTCCACACGCGGCCAGATGGGTTATGCGGTGAGCAGAATAACATCATGGTCTCATCGCCAGTGAGCGAGGCTTCCAAAGCGTCCAAATCCATCTCATAACGGCCATTGACATTGACCAAATCAGAGCTATGCGCGCGGCGTTCAGCACCACTAATCACCAATTCGAATACATGATAAACTGGCGTGAAAATAATCACTCCATCATTCTTTTCGGTAAAGGCGGCAATGCACAAACCAAATGCGTTAACAATGCCATGAGTGGTCGAAATCCAGTCAGGCTCAATCGTCCAATTGTGGCGGCGCTCCATCCAGCTCACAATGGCATTTTTATAACTGGTATCGGGGCCATAATAGCCATAAACTTCGTTTTTCAATAGGCCTTTAAGCGAGTCAGCTACCGATTTTGGCGGCGCAAAATCCATATCAGCCACCCACATCGGGATGCCATCCACAGGGCTAACACCAAAAAGTGATTCCATCATATCCCATTTCATGGAATGTGTATTTAAGCGATTGATGACTCTATCAAAATCCATTTTACTTTCCCCAAATTATTAGATGTTTAAGCTATACCAAGACAGCCGCAAAAGAAACAACAATTGTGATCCAACAAAATTTATGGTCTAATTTAAGTATCGTTAATATAGGAGGTCGTTTTGAAGCGCTTAAGCAAGTATTTTGTCATTTTAATTTTCATGTTCAGCAGCACGGCATTTGCCGCCGAAACTCAGCTCAAATCCGGTGAGTTTGTCGGCGTTAACAGCAATTATCAGGGCGAGGGCAGGGCGATCTTACTGCAAGATGGCGATCAACAAACACTTCAATTCGTCGACCAATTTTATGTAACCCCAGGCCCCGACTTATATGTGTGGCTAATCAAAAACCCCACCCCCAAAACCGCGCAAGATGTCAAAGACAGCCCCAGCGTGCAACTAGCAATGCTAAAAACCCCAAGCGGCAACCAAAGCTATAAAATACCTGCCGATATTGACATGAGCCAATATGGTTCTGTGGTCATTTGGTGCTTAGAATTTGGCGTTCTATTTGCCCATGCCCCCCTAAAATAATGCAGTTTTCTAGATCATCACAACCCCGCTAGATCAATAGTCTATATTAAGATGTGATTAACTCTGGCTCAAGGATTTGATTTAAATTCAAAACCAATAAGTGCATAATAACTTGATTGAATTTCGGGGGACCTTTATCAATGGTGGTAAATATGACAAATAATATCGGTTTTGGAAAACGTAAAACACTTCAACCAGCGGCAATTCAAATGCCGAGCCCCAAAACGCCAACCTATACAGGTCCAGATCGGCGTGGTGGCGCGCGGCGTAAAATGCTCAAAGGCTGTAAAATCATTTTCAACAATCAATCCAGCGTGTTTGATGGCGTTATTGTCAGTATAAGTGATGAGGGCGCACGTATTAAAACCGCCAACCCGGCTTTCATCGACGACGAGTTTTTGCTCACCACGGTGTTTGGCAACCATGAATATATATGCAATGTCATCTGGCGCGATGCTGAATTTGTCGGTGTAGAATTTGAATAAATCTAAATCAATACGCCGTATCAAATAGCCGATCGCCTTCTTGATCTATAATCTGTTTGGCCTTGCGCAACGCCGTTTCACTGGCTTGCTCAGCACTGCTCAACCGATCAGCACGTACAAATTTCTTAGTTTTCAGCTCATCATTAATGGTCTTGCTAATGTTGCCCGCCAGTATAAATTCGCTGCCTTGCTTCATTTCTATGGCAGTAATTTTATAGCCATTATAGTCCTCTTGACCCAAAATTTTAGGCTCACCAGATGCAGCATCTTTGCCACCACCAAATAATTTAGAAAAGAATGACATATATATAGCTCCGTAAAATTTGCTCTTGGCTAAACTTAACTTTCATCCCCTACTTTCGCAAGAAAATTCCGCATCAACATGTCTTTAGCCCCAATAACAAAAACCCAATCCGCTATTGCTAGATTGGGTTCAGTTTGGGAGCTAAAATAAAATTAAGCTTCTTGCTTTTTTAAAATGCGAAAGGCATGTAACAGCGGCTCAGTATAACCATTAGGTTGCACAACGCCCTCAAATACCAAGGCTTTGGCAGCCTTAAATGCAATGCTATTGGCAAAATCATCACTCATCGCGGTATAGCTTGCATCATCCGCATTTTGCCCATCCACTTTGGCGGCCATTTTCTCAAATGCAGCATTCACTTGCGCTTCTGTACAAATATCATGCGTCAACCAGTTCGCAATATGTTGGCTAGATATACGCAATGTCGCGCGGTCTTCCATCAGGCCAACATCGTCCATATCTGGCACTTTCGAGCAGCCAATGCCACTGTCAATCCAACGCACCACATAGCCCAAAATGCCTTGCGCATTATTTTCCAACTCGCGCTGCACAATGTCATCAGGCCAATTGGTGTCAGTGGCAATCGGCGGTGTCATTAAAGTCGCAAGGGCAGGGGTTTCACGTCCAGCAATTTCAGCCCGCAGCCCAAACACATCAACATCATGATAATGCATCGCATGCAAAGTCGCTGCCGTCGGGCTTGGCACCCAAGCCGTGTTGGCACCTGTTTTAGGATGCCCAATCTTCTGCTCTAACATATCAGCCATCATGTCAGGCGCTGCCCACATGCCTTTGCCAATTTGCGCGCGGCCAGATAAGCCACAATCAAGCCCAATCTGCACATTGCGCGCTTCATAAGCTTGTATCCATCCACTATTTTTAACTTCAGCCTTACGAATAAACGCCCCAGCCCGCATAGACGTATGAAATTCATCACCCGTACGATCCAAAAACCCAGTATTGATAAACATAATGCGCCCAGAAACCGCCTTAATACAAGCCGCCAAATTGGCCGAAGTACGTCTTTCCTCATCCATCACCCCCACTTTAATGGTGTGGCGTTCAAGCCCCAGCATGTCTTCAACCGCATCAAATAAATCATTGGTCAAAGCCGCTTCGTCAGGCCCATGCATTTTAGGTTTCACTATATAAATGCTACCCGCGCGGCTATTCACATATGCGCTGTTTCGCTTCACATCATGCATCGCAATCAAGCTGGTCACAATTGCGTCCAAAATACCTTCAGGCCCTTCACTACCGTCGGCCAATTTCACCGCATCATTGGTCATCAAATGCCCAACATTACGCACCAATAACACCGCACGGCCACTCAAAGTAAGCTCACCACCGTCAGCTTTGGTAAAGGTTAGATCAGCCGCCAATTTACGAGTCAGGCTTTTGCCACCTTTCTCAAATGTTTCTTCCAAATTGCCGCGCATTAAACCAAGCCAATTGGTATAAGCATCAATTTTATCACCAACATCCACGGCAGTGATCGAGTCTTCCATATCACAAATCGTAGTCAATGCAGATTCTAAAACCACATCATTAAGCCCAGCTTTGTCACCCTTGCCAATATTGCCATCACGGTTAATAACCAACTGAATATGCATGCCATTTTTTTGGCACAAAATAACCGAAGGGTCACCCGCATCACCAACATAACCAACAAATTGACCAGCGTCTTTAAGCGCAGGGCTCAACGCACCATCAACCACTTTATAAGCTTCAACATCAGTATGGCTGCCAGATGCCAACGGCAAAACCTTGTCCAAATAATCTTTAGCCCAAACAATCACATTGCCGCCATGTACGGCATCAAACCCTTTGCCTTGCGGCTTGCTGTCAAGCACATCAGTGCCATAAAGCGCATCATATAAGCTGCCCCAACGCGCGTTAGCCGCATTCAAAGCAAAGCGTGCATTCAGCACAGGCACAACAAGTTGTGGTCCCGCCATAGTGGCAATTTCAGGGTCAGCATTCTCAGTTGTCACGCTAAATTTAGCCGGCTCAGGCACCAAATAACCAATAGATTTCAAAAACGCAGTATAAGCGCCCATATCAGCAATCACACCGGGGTTTTCATTGTGCCAAACGTCAATTTTGGCCTGCAAATCATCCCGAACCGCAAGCAAATCTTTATTAATCGGCGCAAATTTCTTAAAAACACCCGCTGCATTTCGCCAAAATTCATTAACATCAAGCCCAGTGCCAGGCAAACATTTCTGCTCGATAAAATCCACCAAAGGCGTGGCAAATTCAATGCCAGATTTATTCATATAACTCATGAAACTCTATCCTCTTAATTACATTTGTGCGGTCAAATTAGCAGCTTCAATACCCGCCACAGTGCATAATTCATCATTGTCAGATGAATCGCCCGTCACACCAACCGCGCCAACAATATTGCCGTCAGCATCTTTGGCAATCAAGCCACCAGCAGCAGGAATAAGCCCAAATGGCGTTTGGCTTACAAAAGCCCCAATAAAATGCGGGCGGTCAATTGACATTTTTTCAATCGTACGCGAAGATACACCCAATGCCAAAGCCCCAGCAGCCTTGCCAGATGCAATCTGAAAACGTGAATTCGAAGCGCCATCTTGGCGTTGGAAGGCAATCGGGTTGCCACCTGCATCCAAAACCGCAATGCTCAAAGGGTTTAAACCCAGTTCAGCACCTTTTTTAAATGCTGCTGCGATGATGGTATTTGCCGCTTCTAGTGATATTCTTTTCATGTTTTACCCCTTGATTGCGGTCAAAAGCCGCTTATTTTTTGAATTGTTAATTTGAAACTAGACCATCCATTGGTATTTTGCTAGATAGTAAATAACGAAAACTGTTTTCGGTATTATGAAAATGAACCACAGCGAATATGAACTTTACAGAAATATAGTCGAAGAGGGCAGCCTATCAGGCGCAGGCCGCAAATTGCGCATTTCCAACGCCATGGTCTCCAAGCGATTGGCCGATTTAGAACGCCGCCTCGGCACCCAGCTTATCCTGCGCACCACCCACAAATTTTCGCTCACTCAAGCAGGCCAAACTTTCTACGATGACGTCAAAAATATCTTAGAATCCGTGCATATTGCCGAAGGCAAAATCTCAGGCGCACTGCACATTCCAGCAGGCAGATTACGCGTTTCAGCCCCCACATCTTTCGGCCGCCTGCACATCGCACCTTTGCTCAACGGCTTCATACAAGCCCACCCGCAGATAGATTTAGATTTTAATCTGAACGATAAATTTGTCGACATCCGCGCCGATGGCATTGATTTAGCCCTTAGAATCGCCGCCAAAATCGCCCCAGGCCTTGATTATTTACGCCTCGGCACCAATGACCGCATCCTCTGCGCCGCCCCATCTTACATCAAAGCCCACGGCGAACCCAAAGACATTGCCGATCTGCACAATCATCACATCCTAGCCACCAATGACCAAATGCCGTGGCGCTTAGCAGGGCCAGATGGCGAGGTGCTGATGGGCGGCAAAAGCCTGATCAGCACCAATTCAAGCGAGATTGTCCGCGAATTGGCCATCACCGGCAGCGGCATCGCTTTGCGCTCACTATGGGACATCGCAACCGAGCTAGACACAGGCCAATTACAACGCATTTTGCCGCAATATGAAGGCTCAGCCAATGTCGGCATTTATGCCGTTTGGCCACATGCCGAAATTGTCCCCGCCGCCGTCACCAGCTTCGCCCAATATATACAAAAGGCGCTCAAGCCCACGCTCGAACGCCCTTCATAATATCAGCTCAAAGCTTAAACCTTTTGCTGCGCTTCAACCGCTGCGATACAAGCAATATTCACCAATCCACGTGTTGTCACACTCGGCGTAATCACATGCGCAGGCTTGGCTGTACCCATCAATATCGGCCCCACGTGCAAGGCATTTGTCGCCTCTTTCAGCAAGTTAAGCGATAAGTTAGAAGCGTCTAAATTCGGAAATAACAGCAAGTTAGCACTGCCCTGCAACGATGAATTCGGCACCAATTTCTTACGGTAATCCTCATTCAACGCCATGTCGCCCTGCATTTCCCCCTCAAGCATCATATCAGGGAATTTAACCCGTAATTTATGGTAAGCGCGGTTCATCTTCTCGGTAGATTCACTACTGCGCGAACCAAAGTTAGAATAAGACAACATAGCCACTTTCGGCTCAATGCCAAAATTCTTAAAATGCACACTGGCTTCAGCCGCCATGGCGACAATTTCGTCACAAGTTGGCTGCTCTGTCACATAAGTATCGGCCAAAAACATCGGCTCTTTATCAGCAATCAACAACAAAGATAAAGCCGAATAATCAGGCGCATTTTCCGCCAACCCAATGATTGATTTAATATCCCGAATATGCTTGATGTAACGGCCTTGCAACCCACAAATCAACGCGTCAGCATCACCGCAATCTACCGCCAAAGCCCCAATCACCGTGGTGTTGGTGCGCACAATGGTACGCGCTGCATCAGGTGTCACACCCTTGCGAATGACCATAGAGTGAAACCGCTCCACATATTCGTTATAACGCGGGTCATCTTCAGGGTTGATAACTTCAATGTCAGAACCAAGTTTTAGGTTCAAACCATAGCGTTTAAGCCGCGCTTCAATCACCTGCGGGCGGCCAATTAGCATTGGCACAGCACTGCCTTCTTCAATCAAAACCTGCGCCGCACGCAACACGCGCTCATCTTCGCCATCAGCAAAAATCACCCGTTTAGGTTGCTGTTTCGCACGCTCGACAATCGGCTTCATCACCATGCCCGAGCGAAATACAAACCGCTCCAATTTCGAAATATATGCATCCATATCAGCCAGTGGCCGCAACGCAACACCTGTTGCTTCGGCAGCTTTGGCCACTGCAGGCGCAATGTGCAAAATCAACCGCGGATCAAACGGGTTGGGGATTAAATAATCAACCCCAAAGGTCGGCACGTTGCCACCCACAAAAGCCGCACTGTCATCCAAAATCGGCTCGCGTGCTAATGCCGCAATGGCATGCACCGCAGCCATTTTCATCTCTTCGTTAATCGCACTGGCCATCACATCTAGCGCCCCGCGAAACAAAAACGGAAAGCATAATACGTTGTTAACTTGGTTCACAAAATCACTACGCCCCGTACAAATCATCGAGTCAGGCCGCACTTCACGCGCCAATTCAGGCATAATTTCAGGTATCGGGTTTGACAGCGCCAAAATCAACGGGTTTTTGGCCATTTTTTTCAGCATATGCGGCTCTAAAATGCCCGCTTTGCTTAAGCCCAAAAATATATCCGCACCATCCATGCAATCTTCTAAAGTGCGGTGCGGCGTGTCACGCTCATAAGCGCCTTTCCATTTATTCAGGTTGGAATTACGGCCCTTATAAACCACACCCTTACTGTCTGTAATCAAGATATTGCTACGTTTCGCGCCCAGCGATACCAACAAGTTCAAACAAGCAATTGCCGCCGCACCCGCGCCAGATGCCACAATCTGCACGTCCTCAATTTTCTTGCCCGATATGTGCAAGGCATTGATCACCGCCGCACCCACAATAATCGCCGTGCCATGCTGGTCATCATGAAAAACAGGAATTTTCATCCGCTTGCGCAATTCTTCTTCAATGTAAAAACATTCAGGCGCTTTGATATCTTCTAAATTTATGCCACCAAATGTCGGCTCTAATGAAGCCACCGTGTCAATAAATTTATCAGGGTCAAGCTCATCAACTTCAATGTCAAACACGTCAATGCCAGCAAATTTCTTAAACAGAACGGCCTTGCCTTCCATAACAGGTTTGGAGGCCAAAGCCCCAATCGCGCCCAAGCCCAAAACCGCTGTGCCGTTAGAGATAACCGCCACCAAATTAGCCCGCGCCGTATAGTCGGCCGCCTTCATGGGATCCTTTTCAATTTCCAAACAAGGCGCTGCCACACCGGGCGAATATGCCAATGCCAAATCCCGTTGGTTGCCCAATGGCTTGGTGGCTGTTATTTCCAACTTGCCTGGTTTTGGAAATTGATGAAAATGCAAAGCCGCTTGATCAAGTGCTTGTTTTTCTTTAGATATTTTGGTCATTATACGCCCCAGCTATAGTAAAAATCAAATAAATTAAGAGCTTCAAGATAAGAGACAAATTAAAGATGTCAATATATTTATACGGGTTTGTTTTGCAAGATAACTGCAAAACCTGTGCGAAAGACCGCAATCAAAATCAGGGTTTTTTGCCACCAATCAACCGCGTCACCTCATCAGCAGCCTGCGCCACTTTAGGTCCAAGTTCAGCAATTCGCGCATCCGAAAAACGCAAACTTGGCCCCGAAACCGAAATGCCCGCAATCGGCTCACCATGTGAGTTATAGATGGTTGCAGCCACACAACGCATGCCATCATAACGCTCTTCATCATCTAACGACCAACCAAGCGCTTTAATGGTTTCAAGCTCCTCAAACATGGCCTGTTGAGTGGTTATGGTTTTGGCCGTAAAGTTGGGTTGGCCTTTTTCAGTCAGAATTTTCTCAACTTCATCTTTTGAAAAATCGGCCAATAAGGCTTTGCCAATGCCCGATGAATGCATATGGCTGCGGGTGCCGGGCGCAAAGAAAGCCCGTATCGGGTGGTTGGTTTCTATCTGGTTGACAAATATCACATTGCCGTCATTCACAATGCCCAGATTGGCGGTTTCGCCCGTATCATGCATCAGGTTTTGCATCGTGCCACGCGCCGCTTCAATTAAATTTGTCCGCGCCACAAAGCTATTGCCAATCCGAAACGCCTCCACCCCCACCATCCAATCTTGGCTGGCTGTGTCAAATTCGGCAAATTCGTGCTTTTGCAATGTGCTCAATAACCGATGCACCGAAGAGGGCGGCATATCAACTTTTTTAGCCAATTCTGTCAGGCTAATTTTGTCGGCTTTGGCCAAAGCAATCAACAATATAAGGCCTCTATCCAGCGCCCGCACAATGGTCGCATGGCTCTCCACCCAAACAGATTTGGGCCGCCCGCGCGGTCGTTTACCAGTGCTATCTTGTGCCATATTTTGCCTTATCTTTTAAGTGTTTCATCCATATTTAAACGACCATAACACTAATTTAATTTTTTAATAGTCTGTTAATAGTTAAATTTGATAAATTGATTTACTATATAATTCAGCTAGTTAACTAATTTACCGTAGAAATAAAAAAATATTTCAAAAAAATTGAAAAATAAACTCAGGCTGCTACTATAGACCAATTAATGAGAAGAGTTCTAATTAAATAGAACCAATTTCGCCCAAAACGGGGGGCAGTGAACAGGGGAGAAAATGTCCACAATTATCATGCCTGAGCCAGATCTAGCGATATTAGATCGACGCGATGAGATCATCGCTGCGCTAGAGCGTGCCCTGCCAGAAAATAATGTAATCAGCGAACTTGCCGAAACCATTGCTTACGAATGTGATGGCCTAAGCGCCTACCGCTGCCCGCCACTAGCTGTGGTTCTGCCTCGCAATACCCAAGAAGTTGCCGCCATTATGCGCACCTGCTACGAGCTTGGCGTGCCCGTTGTGCCGCGCGGCGCAGGCACATCTTTAGCAGGCGGGGCATTGCCCACAGCCGATAGCATCATTCTAGGCACCGCCCGCCTAAACCAACATTTAGATATAGACATCCCCAACCGCTTCATCCGCGTGCAAACAGGCGTCACCAATCTTTCGGTCACCGGCGCGGTAGAAGATCAAAATTTCTTCTACGCTCCCGACCCCTCAAGCCAACTAGCCTGCGCCATTGCAGGTAATATCGCGATGAATAGCGGCGGCGCACATTGCCTAAAATACGGCGTGACCACCAATAATCTAATGGGCGTCACATTAGTGCAAGCCGATGGCGAAATCATCACCCTTGGCGGCGAACATCTAGACACCGATGGCTACGACCTACTCGGCCTAATTTGCGGTTCAGAAGGCCAACTCGGCATCGTCACCGAGGCAGTATTACGCATTCTGCCCAAGCCCGAAGGCGCCCGTCCCATCCTCATCGGCTTTGATGAGCCAGAAACCGCAGGCCAATGCGTCGCCGACATCATAAAATCAGGTATTTTACCAGTCGCCATCGAATATATGGATCGCCTCATCATCCAAGTGACCGATAAATTCTCAGGCGCAGGCTACCCCGATGTCGAAGCCTTACTCATTGTCGAGGTCGAAGGCTCAGAAGCCGAAATTGACCAACAACTAGAAAAAATCAGCGCCATCGCTAATAAATTAAACCCAGCCGCCCTGCGCCAAAGCCATAGCGAAGAAGAATCCGCAATGATTTGGAAGGGCCGTAAATCCGCCTTCGGCGCAGTTGGCCAATTAAACGACTATATGTGCCTAGATGGCACCGTGCCCGTTAGCAAATTATCCGATGTGCTCAAAGCCATCGGCGAGCTGTCCAAAAAACACGATATGCAAGTTGGTAATGTTTTCCACGCAGGCGATGGCAATATGCACCCGCTCATATTATATGATGCCAATAAATTAGGCGATTTAGAACGCGCCGAAGCCTTCGGCGCTGATATCCTGCGCCTCTGCGTAGAGGTCGGCGGCTGCCTAACAGGCGAACACGGCGTCGGCATCGAAAAACGCGATCTAATGGGTGTGCAATATACGGGCACAGATCTAGAAGCCCAAATGAGCGTCAAAGATTGTTTCGACCCCAATTGGCTGCTCAACCCTGCCAAAGTATTTCCGCTAGCCTTAAGCGCCGCCCGCAGAAACCGCGCGGTGCGCCCATGACTGAGATTTTAAGCCCCGATAACGAACAAGCCGTCAGCCAAATAATTCTCGACTGCAAAGCCAACAACCAAAGCGTAAAAATCACCAGTGGCGGCACCCGCTCTGGCCTAGGTGGCACAGTTCAAGCCACCAAAACCCTATCGCTAAAATCACTTTCTGGCATCACCCTATACGAGCCAGCGGCTCTAACTCTAGTCGCCAAATCAGGCACCACATATAAAGAAATACAAACAACATTAGCCGCAGAAGGCCAACGTTTGGCTTTTGAACCAATGGATCATCGCAGCATTTATACCAGCCAAGGCGAACCAACCATTGGCGGCATTGTCGCAGGCAATATATCTGGCTCACGCCGCATTCAATCAGGCGCGTGCCGCGATGCATTCATCGGCGTGCGCTACATTTGCGGCCATGGCGAAGTGGTTAAAAATGGCGGCCGCGTCATGAAAAACGTCACAGGCCTAGACCTAGTCAAACTAATGGCAGGCTCCTACGGCACATTAGGCGTGATGACCGAAGTGTCGTTCAAGGTTTTACCCGCCCCCGAACGCCAAGCCACATTACTAATAGCAGGTCTTTCGGTTGAGCAAGCGGTTAACGCCATGTCAAAAGCCCTAGGTTCACCATTTGAAGTCACAGGCGTCGCACACTTACCCAATAACCAAGACACATCACACACCTTGTTGCGGGTCGAAGGCTTCGATAGCCAAGTCACCTATCGGCTAGATAAATTACGCGCACTTTTGGTCACAAACCAAGATGTAAAGATCATCGAAGGCTCAAAACACGAAGATCTATGGCAAACCATTCGCAACGTAGACATATATAATGATCAAGCCAAACAATTATGGCGCATATCAGTCAAACCCAGCGATGCAGTAATAATCGCCCAACAATTGCGCGAAAAAACCAATGCAGATTTATATTTCGACTGGGGCGGTGGCCTCATTTGGGCGCAGATGGATGATCAACTAACCAACGCCCAATCAGTGCGCCAAATCATGACAGGCTTCGGCGGTTTCGCGACATTAGTGCGTGCCAGCGCAACAACCAAATCAAAAATATCAGTGTTTCAACCACAAGCCTCAGGTGTCGCCAAATTGTCAGCACTCATTCGCCAAAAATCCGATCCATCAGGCATTTTCAATCCAAACCTTTTGACCAGTATGAACCTGAATGGGGGCGGCTAAATTATGCAAACTCATTTCACCCCCGAACAACTTAAAGACACCTCGATCGCCATGTCGAATAAGATATTGCGCTCCTGCGTGCATTGCGGTTTCTGCACCGCCACATGCCCCACCTATCAGGTGTTGGGCGATGAGTTAGACAGCCCGCGCGGCCGCATTTATCTCATCAAAGATATGCTCGAAAACAACCGCGTCCCAGATGAAAAAACCGTCAAACACATAGACCGCTGCCTAAGCTGCCTAGCCTGCATGACAACCTGTCCATCAGGCGTGCATTACATGCATCTCATCGATCACGCACGTGAATATATCGAACAAAAATACCAAAGACGTTGGGACGATAAACTCATCAGATGGATGCTGGCATTCATTTTGCCATACCCCAACCGCTTCCGCTTGGCCATGTTCGGCGCCAACATCGCCAAACCTTTCGCCAAAATCTTACCCAAAAAACTACGCTCAATGGTCGAATTTGCACCCGCAAAGCTCCCCCCCAAATCACCCAATGATCAACCACAAGTTTTCGCCGCCCAAGGCGAGCGCAAAAAACGCGTGGCTCTCATGACAGGTTGTGCCCAAAAAGCCCTAAATACCGACATTAATGATGCCACCATCCGCATCCTCACTCGTCATGGCTGCGAAGTTGTGGTCGCCAAAGGCGCAGGTTGTTGCGGCGCACTCACCCATCATATGGGTAAAACCTCAGACAGCCACAAAACCGCCGCCAAAAACATCGAAGCATGGACGCGCGAAATGGATAATGAAGGCCTAGACGCCATCGTCATCAACACATCAGGCTGCGGCACCACAGTTAAAGATTACGGTCATATGTTCAGAGAACACGCCTTGGCAAAAGATGCCACGCGGGTATCAAACATCGCCAAAGACATTTCCGAAGTGATGATGGATCTAGGCTTAAATGGCGCAGATAAAGCCAAAAACCTAAAAGTCGCCTACCACGCAGCTTGCTCATTACAACATGGCCAACAAATCAAAACCCACCCCAAAAACCTACTCAAACAAGCCGGCTTCACGGTGGTAGAACCAGCCGAACCACACCTATGCTGCGGCTCAGCAGGTACCTATAATTTAATGCAGCCCGAAATTTCAGGCCAGCTAAAAGACCGTAAAATCAAACATATAGAAGCCACAAAACCACAAATTATCGCGGCAGGAAACATTGGATGCATGATGCAAATCGGCTCTGCCACCAATATACCCATCGTGCACACAATCGAGCTGCTAGATTGGGCAACAGGAGGCCCAACCCCACCAGCGATGAACAAAGAAACAAGCGCAACTTAAAAAAAGCGCATAAGAATTGGCTGTATTTTGCAGCCATATGGCCGGCAATATTGGCCAGTAATGAACGTGCAGACCAAATGTAAAAGTTGGCTACACATAATTAATAAGGGAAATATTATGACTAAAACGTCGAACAGGCGCGATTTTATCAAAAAATCAGCTTTTGGTGTTGCAGCAGTCGGTGGCACATTAGCCGCCCCCTCAATTGCAACCGCCGCAGGCGAAACCACAAAATGGAAGATGCAAACATCTTGGCCTGGTGGCATCGGTCTTGACATATTCAAGACTTGGTGTAATTCCATTAAAGACAGAACCAACGGACAGCTCGAGATCACACCTTTTGGTGCGCGTGATGTGGTTGGCGATTTCCAACTTTTTGATGCGGTTAAAAATGGCGTGATCGATGCCATGAACCCGTTCACAATTTACTGGGCTGGCCGTATGCCATCTGCGGTATTCCTAACTTCATATCCAATGGGTCTTCGTAACCCACATGAGTGGGATACTTTTTACTACGGTTTGGGCGGTCTAGAGATTGCACAAGAACTATTTGCTGCCGAAGGCATGCATTATGTTGGGCCTGTTCATCATGGCGCCAACATCATTCATTCTAAAGTGCCAATTCGTTCAGTAGATGATTTCCGTGGTCGTAAAATGCGCCTTCCAGGCGGCATGGTGGCCGAAGTGTTCCAAGAATTGGGCGCTAAAACCACTCTACTTCCGGGTTCAGACATTTTTGCAGCGCTTGAAAAAGGCACCATTGACGTGGCCGATTATGTTGGTCCCGCCATTAACTTGGCACTCGGTTTCGACCAAGTGACAGATTATATTTCAATGGGCCCTCCAGGCTTTATGTCAGTTTACCAACCTGTGGATTTGATGGACATCACTGTCGGTCAAAAATCATGGGATGCTTTATCAGATGAAATGAAACAATTCATGACATCTGAAGTGCAAGTCTATTCTAACACGCATCATGCACAAGTTCAGGCAGCCGATCAAAAAGCTTGGATTGAATTTGACAAAGCTGGCACCGAGGTCACACGCCTCAGCCAAGATGATGTCGATGTAATCACCGAAATTGCGGTGAGACGTTGGTATGCATGGGCAAATAAAGACAAAACTGCAGCTAAAATCTTCAAAATCCAGTTGGATTACATGATGTCTGGCTCATTAGGTTATGTCACACCAGATATGATTGAAGGTATGGAACTTGATCTTTAATCAACCAATCACTCTGCTCGATCTTAAGGGTCGGGCAGGGCATTACACTGAGGCAACTCTCATAATTTTCACATCAAATTCACAAGAGGCACATCATGCCAAGTATTGATTTTGTAATGCCGCATTGGCTCTATTGGGGCGGCTTAATCGCATTCCCATTGATAGCCATGTATTTAGCGCGGCAAAAACAACCACTGCGCGGCTCCCGCACCCTAGGCATTGCCTATTTCATCTGGGTGGTTGGCGGTCTGTTCGGTTTTCATCGTCTATATTTAAAAAATAAATTAGGCTTACTTTATTGGCCATTATTTGCCATTATTTTATTCGGCTCGTCCATGCAACGCGAAGCGCGAATAGAATATTCAAATGCCACGGGCGCGTTAATTGGCATCGAAAATGCCACCAAACGTTCCGAAAAACGCGTCGTTAAATCCGAACGGGCAATCGAAAACGCTCAAACTCAAATCGCCGCATTGCCAGCAGATGACACACGCGGTAAAGAGCGTGTTGAGCGTAATATAAAAAAAGAGACGGATCGCATTGAAACGGCGAACGAAAAAATCGCCAGCTTGGCCGCAGAACGGTCAGAAATTGAACCCACGGTTGGCGAAATTGCTGGCCGTCGCGATCAATGGTCAGATGTGTCATATTACGCATTCTTAGCCATCATGGCCTTCATGCTGATCGATCTATTTCTCATGCCGCGCATGCTCAAAAGAGCGTTAGCAATGTTGGCAGAAAACCCCGATGATGAAGTGCAGCGGGTCGAAATGGATGAAGACAGCCAATTTGTCGGCACAGGATTCATCGGCATGATCGATCGACTGTCATTATTTATGGGCGAATTTGTAGCTCTCTGGTCAGTCATCGCGGTATTCGTCTATTATTATGAGGTGATTATGCGCTATGTATTTAATTCACCAACCAATTGGGCGCACGAGGGCATGTTCCTCATGTTCGGCATGCAATATCTCATTGCAGGTGCTTATGCCATGCTCACCGAAAGTCATGTGCGGGTCGATATTTTCTATGCAAATTATTCACCACGCGGCAAGGCGATTATCGATCTATTAACTTCGGTATTCTTCTTTATTTTCGCCGGCACATTGGTTTGGACAGGGTGGATTTTCGCCCGCGATTCAATCGGCCAAAACGAAGTGAGTTTCACCGAATGGGGCATTCAATATTGGCCTGTTAAAATCACCATCATCATTGGCGGCGTATTGCTCGTATTACAAGGCGTTTCGCATTTTGTAAAAGATGCCACGCTGGTATTTGTACCAAATAAGGAGGCCAAAAATGGGTCTTGAAATTGAAATCGGCTGGCTAACATTATTAATGTTTGGCTCGCTAGTGGCTTTGCTTATGGCAGGCTTGCCTTTGGCATTTGTTACGGGTGGCATCGCCATCATCTTCTTGTTCATCTTGGGCGATACAGACACATTAAACATTGTGCCATCACGTATTTTCCCACTGATGACCGATTACCAACTCTCGGCAATTCCGTTATTTATCTTCATGGCCTCGATGCTCGAGCGAGCGGGGATAATCAATGATATGTTCGAGGTTATCTACAAGCTATTGGGCGGCCTAAAAGGTGGTTTGGCATCAGCCACAATCATCGCTTCAACAATTCTGGCCGCTATGGTTGGGGTTATCGGCGCGGCCGTGGTCACTATGGGCATCATCGCTTTACCCGCCATGTTACAACGTAAATATGACAGCAAAATCGCTATGGGTTCCATCATGGCAGGCGGCACATTGGGCATTCTCATCCCGCCGTCTATTTTGGCGATTATCTACGCTGTGGTTGCGGATCAATCGGTTGGCGAACTATTCGTTGGCGCAGTCATTCCAGGGCTTATGCTCTCCAGCATGTACATCGCTTACGTCACCATCCGCTCGTATATCAACCCCGAGCTTGGGCCACCAATTCCTCTAGAGGAACGCATCACCACGCGCGAAAAATTCGCGCTCATGGGCAAAATGGCGGCTCCAATCACTCTGATTCTAGTGGTATTCTTTGCTCTATTCTCAGGCGCCGCCACACCAGTGGAAGCGGCGGGCATCGGCACATTCGGCTCGTTCATCGTTGCCGCACTAGCTGGCCAACTAGATTGGCAAACCGTGCGCGAAGCGTGTATCTCAACACTTAAAGCCTCATCAATGGTCATCTGGATTATGTTCGGTGCCACCATCTTCGTGGGTCTCTACGTGCTAGAAGGCGGACAACAATTCGTCACCGACGCGTTGGCAGCCACAGGCCTAGGCCGTTGGGGTATTCTTATTCTGATGATGATCATCTTAATCGTGCTAGGCATGTTCCTAGATTGGGTCGGTATTTTACTACTCGCCGTGCCAATCTTCGTGCCGATCATCAAAGATCTAGGTTTCGACCCATTATGGTTCGGCGTGCTCTATTTGGTAAACATGCAAATGAGCTTCTTATCACCGCCGTTTGGCTACGCACTCTTCTACTTACGAGGGGTCGCACCGAAGGAAATCCCGATGTCGGATATCTTCAAATCCGCATTGCCATTCTTAGGTATTCAACTGTTCGGCCTCACCATATTGATGATTTTCCCATCATTAATCACATGGTTGCCAAACCTAGTCTATCACTAGGATATAAATCAAAAAGGCCATCTCATCAGATGGCCTTTTTTTAAGCTTGTTCATCTCGTAAAAATACAAATTCAGTATCGCTAGATTGCTCAAGATCAAAATAATATCCCGCCACATTAAATTGTTTCAGCGCCTCAGCTTCAGTGATGCGGTTGTCAACAATATACCGCACCATCAACCCACGCGCCTTCTTGGCAAAAAAACTAATCACTTTATATTTGCCATTTTTCTGATCTTTAAACACTGGCGTAATCAGTTTGGCCTTTAACTTCTTGCGGTTAATCACCTTACTATATTCATTAGATGCCAAATTAATCAGTATATTTTCTTCACCCGCATAAGCCTCATCTTTGGCCTCTTTATTCAGCGCCAACGTCAAACCATCGCCCCAATATTGGTATAGATTGCTAGCCTTTTTCGTCTCTAAGCGTGTGCCCATTTCCAACCGATAAGGCATAATCAAATCCAACGGCTTCAACAAACCATAAAGCCCAGATAATATCCGCAAATGCGCTTGCGTAAACTCAAAATCATCGCTGCTCATAGTCTCAGCATCAAGCCCAATATAAACATCACCCTTAAACGCCAACACCGCCTGCTTGGCATTATGAAGCGTAAAAGGCAACTTCCAAGCCTTATACCGCGCCACATTCAGCTTAGCTAAATTGTCACTCAACCCCATTAATTTGGATATGTCAGCAGCCTTATGCCGCTTCAAAGCAGCATTTAATGTGCGCGATTTATTCAAATATTCCGACTGGCTAAAAATGTCGGTAACTGGCGTAGATTCAAAATCTAAAGTCTTGGCAGGCGAAATAATAATATGCATAAATATACTCGTTATTTTTATAACTTAGCTATAAAGCCAAATTCCGATTCTTCAAAGCAAAAAAGCAACAAAGCAAGAACAAATTATTGACAAAGCAAAAGCTCAGTAACTTCTTGATACATACTAATATTTGATTGATTTTGACGGTAAATGATTATTTTAATCAGTTTTTATGATTGACTCTGAGTAAATTTGATGGAAAGTTAACCATACGGAATCCAAATAAAGAGATTCCATTCTTTGCAGAATCCATTATGTGGCACACCTAAGTGTGAGGGAAAATATAGTGAAAAAAATTCTGCTCCATTTCTGGGAGGGAAATAATGAATATTCTAAAAAAATTAGCAGCCGCCACCGCGCTGTCTGCTTTGGTTCTTGGCGCTGCACCAGCATTTGCCGAAACTAAAATCGCTTTAGTGGTCAAAGCTTTAGGCAATGGCTTCTTTGATGCCGCCGCCAAAGGCGCCGAAGATGCCGCCAAAGAAATTGGCGATGTCACGGTCATTTACACAGGCCCCACATCGGCCACCGCCGAAGGCCAAATCGAAATCATCAACGCGCTCATCGCTCAACAAGTCGACGCCATTGCCATTTCGGCCAATGACCCAGACGCACTTGTGCCCGTGCTGAAAAAAGCCATGAGCCGCGGCATTTCAGTTATTTCTTGGGATTCAGGCGTCGCCGCCGAAGGCCGCCAAATGCATTTAAACCCATCAGATACCGACCTCATCGGCCTAACCATCTTTAAACTAGCTGCCGATTATCTACCTGATGGTGGTGAAGTGGCTATCTTGAGCGCCTCATCAACCGCTGCCAACCAAAATTCGTGGATCGACGCAGGCAAGGCAATCTTGTCTACCGAATTTCCAAATCTTACACTGGTAGCAACGGTTTATGGTGACGACGACAGCGTAAAATCAACCGATGAAGCCAAAGGCCTCATCGCCAGCCATCCAAACCTAAAAGCCATCATCGCACCAACAACCGTCGGTGTTGTGGCCGCCGCGCAAGTGGTGACAGACATGGGCTTAATTGGCAAAATCAACGTCACAGGCCTAGCTCTACCGTCAGAATTTAAACAATTCATCGACAATGGTTCATCAAAAGCCGTGGCCTTATGGAACCCAATTGACCTAGGTTATTCAGCGGTTTACATCGCTCATGCCTTGGCCAATGGCACCGAAGCCAAACCAGGCGTCACATTGTCAATCGGCCATGTCGGCGAGATTACATTAGATGATACAAATAGTGCCGCCATGGCAGCACCATTTACATTTGATGCCTCAAATATCGAAGAATTCTCAAAAATCTACTAAGAATTCCTTCAACAATAGCCTAGCTGCAAAGCTAGGCTATTTATCAAAGAAAAAACATGGCCACTCCCAAACTCACTTTGCAAAATATTTGCAAATCCTTTCCAGGCGTTAAAGCTCTAGATGGCGTAAGTTTGGAACTTTATGCAGGCCAAGTCACCGCCCTAATCGGCGAAAATGGCGCAGGAAAATCCACTCTGGTAAAAGTCCTAACAGGCATATATCAACCAGAACAAGGCCAAATTTCCATCGATGGCACCTCCATCAAATTAGCAACCGCCCATGATGCATTCGGCCACGGCATCACCGCCATCCACCAAGAAACCGTCTTATTCGACGAGCTTTCAGTCGCCGAAAACATTTACCTAGGCCACGCCCCCAAAACCAAATGGCGCACCATAAATTGGCGCGAAATGCGCAAAGCCGCCCGCATTATATTAGATGAAATGGGCGCCCAACATATCGATCAAAACACCCAGCTTAAAGAGCTTGGCATCGCCAACAAACATCTAGTCGCCGTCGCCCGCGCCATGTCAATCGATGCCCAAATCGTCATCATGGACGAACCAACCGCCGCACTCTCTCACAAAGAGATCGAAGACCTTTTCACCCTCATCAACCACCTAAAAAGCCAAGGCAAAGCCATCCTGTTCATTTCCCATAAATTCGATGAGATTTACCGCATTGCCGACCGCTTCACCGTCTATCGCGATGGCCAAATGGTCGGTTCAGGCTTGGTGTCCGAAACCAAACAAACCGAGATTATCCAACTCATGGTCGGCCGCGCCGTAGATCAAATCTTCCCCCACAGAAAAACCCAACTCGGCGACACCATCCTAAAAGTCGAAAACCTAAACCACCCCACAGAATTCGCCAACATTAATTTCGACCTCAAAAAAGGCGAAATCCTAGGCTTTTACGGCTTAGTTGGGGCAGGGCGCAGCGAGGTGATGCAAGCCCTATTCGGCATCACCAAAACCTCATCAGGCAAAATCACCCTAAACGGCAAAACCATAACCCCCAAATCCCCCGCCGATGCCATCAAAGCAGGCATTGTCTACGTCCCCGAAGAACGTGGCACCCAAGGCGTGGTCACCGATATGCCCATCTTCCAAAACGTATCCCTACCATCCTTACGCAAAACCTCCCGCGGCAATTTCATCAAAATGGCCGAAGAATTCAAACTAGCCCGCGAATTCACCTCGCGCCTAGATCTGCGCGCCTCATCCCTAAGCCAACCCGCAGGCACATTATCAGGTGGCAACCAACAAAAAATAGTCATTGCCAAATGGCTAGCCACCAATCCCGATGTCATCATCCTAGACGAACCCACCAAAGGCATCGACATCGGCAGCAAAGCTGCTGTCCACGAATTCATGGCCGAATTAGTCGAACAAGGCTTATCAGTAATAATGGTCTCATCCGAACTCCCCGAAATCATGGGCATGAGCGACCGTATAGTAGTAATGAATGAAGGCCACATCATCAAAATCATAAAAAACAATGCCGACCTAACCCCAGAAAAAATGCTGGTCATCGCCTCAGGCATGGATGAAACAAATCAAGCAGGAGATGCCGCATGAAAAACCTCCTAAAATCCCGCGAATTCTGGCTAGCCACAGGCATCATCATCATCATTTTCGGCGTCACCCTACGCGCCCCAGGCTTCGCCAGATTCGCCAACCTAGCCGATATTTTCAACAACACCTCAATGCTCATCATCTTAGCCCTAGGCCAAATGGTCGTCATCCTAACCCGCTCAATAGACCTGTCAATGGCCGCCAACCTCGCCCTCTCAGGCATGATCGTAGCCCTCATCAACGCAGCATACCCCCAATTCCCCATCCCACTACTCATGCTCATCGCCTCCCTATGCGGCCTAGCCCTAGGCGCATTCAACGGCATCTTAGTCTGGAAGCTCAACATCCCCGCCATCGTCGTCACCCTAGGCACACTCACAATTTTCCGCGGCACAATTTTCCTCATTGCAGGCGGCCAGTGGGTCAACGCGTCAGAACTAAGCGACAGCTTCATTCAAATGACCCGCCACAACCTATTCGGCCTGCCACTCCTATCATGGTTCGCCATCCTCATCGCCATCGCCTTTTTCATGTTCATGACCCGCACCCCAACAGGCCGCAATCTATACGCCATCGGCGTCAACCCCACTGCCTCAGTCTATGCAGGCATTAACGTCGGCAAAGCCAAATTCATCTCCTTCTGCATTTCAGGCCTCATGTCAGGCTTCTGCGGTTTCCTCTGGGTTTCCCGCTATGTCATCGGCTCGGTAGAGGTCGCCAACGGCTACGAACTCACCATCATTGCCGCCTGCGTCATCGGCGGCATTTCCATAGCAGGCGGCGTCGGCACCGTAGTCGGCACAATTTTAGGCGCACTTTTCCTCGGCATCATCAACTCAGCACTTCCCGTCATAAACATTTCCCCTTTCTGGCAAATGGCCATCTCAGGCAGCGCCATCATCCTAGCCGTCATCCTCAACGCCCGCGGCGCCCGCACCAAAGGCCGCCTCATCCTAAAGCAAAAAAATGAGGCCGAGACATGAGCGACAACACGCCCAAACGCACCCTACCAGACCGCCTAGACAGCCCCTTAAAAGCCGCCTTTTACTCATGGCCAAGCCTACTACTAGCCGTAGCCATCGCCATTTTCATCATCAACAGCTTCGCCTCCCCATATTTTCTATCCCCATGGGCATTATCCGATGCCACATTTAATTTCACCGAAAAAGCCGTCATCGCCCTAGCCATGGCCTTGCTAATCATCTCAGGCGAAATCGACATCTCGGTTGCAGGCATCATAGCCATCAGCTCCACCATGATGGGCGTCGCCCTACAATTCGGCGCCGACACCCCAACTCTAGTCGCCGTCGGCATGCTAACAGGCCTAATTTGCGGCGCATTCAACGGCGCCCTAGTTACCAAACTAGGCCTTCCATCAATCGTCGTCACCATCGGCACCATGAGCCTATTTCGCGGCATCTCATTCATCATTCTGGGCGACCAAGCCTATAAAGGCTATCCAGAATCTTTCGCCTTTTTCGGCCAAGGCTACGTCTATTGGGTCATCTCCTTCGAATTCGTCCTCTTCCTAGGCCTTGCACTCGTCTACTACATCCTACTCCACAAAACCAACTTCGGCCGCTACATATACGCCATCGGCAACAACCCCATCGCCGCCCAATTCTCAGGCGTCCGCGTCGCCCGCGTTAAATTCGTCCTGTTCTGCCTAACAGGCATCATGGCTGGCGTCGCCGCCGTCTTGCTCACCTCACGCCTAGGCTCAACCCGCCCCTCAATCGCCCGCGGCTGGGAGCTAGAAGTCATCACCATGGTAGTCCTAGGCGGCATCAACATCCTAGGCGGCTCAGGCACCATCCAAGGCACCGTCATCGCCGCCTTCATCATGGGCTTAGTCACCTTCGGCCTCGGCCTACTCAACGTCCCCGGCATAGTAATGTCCATCATAATAGGCGCCTTACTAATCGGCGTAATCGCCCTACCAACATTACTCAACATGCTCCGCGACAGGCTAAAACAATGACCGAAATCCACACCTTCAAAATGCAACTAAACGATGGCATGCGAGACGAATACAAACGCCGCCACGATCAAATCTGGCCAGAATTAAGTCAAATGCTCAAACAAGCAGGCGTCATAGAATATTCCATCCACCTAGACCCAGAAACCAACATCCTTTTCGCCCACATGAAACGCCACAAAAACCACACCCTAGATGCCCTACCACAAACAGATTTAATGAAAAAATGGTGGGCTCACATGAATGACATCATGCAAACCCACCCAAATAATGAACCAGTAAGCACACCATTAGACACATTATTCAAAATGTAACCTAAATCATCTGCCCGCCAGATACCTCAATCCGCTGCGCATTAATCCACCCCGCATCATCATCCAAAATCGCCGCAATCGCCCCGCCAATATCATCAGGCATCCCAGCCCGCCCCAAAGCCACAGAACTAGCAATATGCTGGTTCAAACCCGCATTATCACGCACCGCACCACCCCCAAAATCAGTCTCAATCGCCCCTGGCGCAATCACATTCACCGTAATGCCGCGCGCCCCAAGCTCCTTAGCCATATAAACAGAAAGAACTTCCACCGCCGCTTTCATCGTCGCATAAGCCGTAAATCCCGGATTGGTAAAACGCGTCAAGCCAGAAGAAAAATTCAAAATCCGTCCCCCATCAACCATAATCGGCAATAGCTTTTGGCTCAAAAAAAACGGCGCTTTCACATGTTCATTCACCATGCGGTCAAATTCTTCTTCCGATGTTTTCATATAATCATTATGAATCCCAGTCCCCGCATTATTAATCAAAATATCAAAATCCTCACGCCCCCAAACATCTTTCAAAACGTTTTTCACACCCATAACAAATTGCTCAAAACCATTCACCTTCGTAATATCAAGCTGCAAAGCAACCGCTTTTTGCCCCATATCACGAATAGCCTCCACAACTTTTTCAGCCTCTTTTTTTTGACTGAGATAAGTCAAAATAATATCCCGCCCTTTTTGGGCAAGGTGCAATGCCGTGTTTTTACCCAACCCACGGCTACCACCAGTGATAAGTGTAATTTTTGTCATTTTATGTTCCCATTTCAGTTAATCCGCATAATCTACGGCACAACCCCTAAACATAAAATATGCAGACCTCCAAAATAATTGCCTATTTCTCCAATCCATAATTTTTTCATAGCGGCCATAAACATTATCAATTAGGCTCAGCATAAATAAAAGTAGGAATGCGATTATGAACAACCAACAACCAGAATTAGTCCAAATAATCGTCAATCATGCAAGCAATGAAGGCCTAAACCAAACCATAATCCCCCAAGTTTCATTGCTAAAAATATCCGCACCAGAAATCCCCGTCCCAAGCATATACCAACCCTGCATATGCTTCATCGCCCAAGGCCAAAAACAGGTAACACTCGACAATCAAAATTACAATTATCGCCCCGCAGAATATCTAATAATTTCGGTAGATTTACCACTCATGAGCCAAGTCACCAAAGCCTCAAAAGACGCTCCCTATCTCATGCTAAAAATCGACATTGACCTACAACAGCTTGCAGAATTACTCATCCTCACAGGCCACCCCGCAGATCTGACCAAAAAAACCCAACGCGGTATTTTCGTCGGAAAATCCGACCAATTCATGAATGATAGCGTATTACGCCTTGCCAACCTACTCAACACCCCCGAAGATATCCCCATCCTCGCCACCCAAACCATGCGAGAAATTTATTACCGATTGTTACAAAGCGATTACGGCGCAATCCTTGCCCAAACCGCCCTTAAAGGCAGTCACATGCAACGCATATCAACCGCCATTCAAAAAATCAAAACCGAATTCCAAACCCACATCAGCATCGATAAATTGGCCGAACTTTCAGGCATGAGCATATCCTCATTTCACGCCCATTTTAAATCAGTGACCAGCATGAGCCCGCTTCAATTCCAAAAGTCCATCCGCCTCATCGAAGCCCGCAACCTCATGGTCATCCACGAAATGGACGCCACAAGCACCGCCTATAAAGTCGGCTACGAAAGCCCATCACAATTCAACCGAGAATATGCCCGCATGTTTGGCAAACCACCCATGCAAGACATTCGCAATTTGCGTTTAAATCAAGGCGAATAAAATGATAGAAAAACTAGAAATCAAACATTTACGCACCTTAAATGCCCTCTATAAATTCAACAATATGTCATTAGCAGCGGAATATCTAAATGTATCGCAACAAGCCATAAGCCTGCAACTTAGTAAAATGCGCGACATTCTGGCAGATGAGCTTTTCGTGCGGGCAGCCCACGGCATGACACCAACTCCCTACGCCAAACAACTCGAGTCACATATACAAAAAATCCTAATCTCACTTCAAGAAATCCCACTCTCAAATTCCACAAAACCCAACCAAGTCGAGCGAACTTTGGTCATTTCCGCTACCGATTACACCCAAAAAGTCATCATAGGCGAACTGATCAAAGATCTAAGGTTATCTGCCCCCAAAGTAAAAATTTTAGTCATCGATATCGAAAGCACCAGCCTCACTCAAAAAATGCACCGAGGCGAGATTGATCTAGCCTTCACCACCAGCGCATTTGTACCCGTTGGTCTAGAAACAGAGCCACTATTTGTCGAAAAATACCAATTAGTATCTGCAAACAAAGCCCTAATCAGCAAAGACAAATTATCAATAGAACAACTTGTTAAACAAGATTTTATCATCATTAACCCGGGTGTTGCCAATCTCAAAGGCTCAGCCGATACATGGTTTGAAAAACAAGGGCTAAGCCGCAATGTGGCAGTCTCAGTCCCCTCATTTTTCATGGCACAACAATATCTAAAAACCTCAAACATGGTGGCGTTCATCCCCTCAAGGCTTTTACCAAGCGATGGCCTTTTCAACATCCCCCTAACAAAATATCCACCAGGATATCAAGTCGTCGCGGCCTATCATCCGAGCGCCAAATCAGACCCATTCATCATTTGGTTACTCAATCAAATTCAATCACTTGTATCTGTTACAAGCAGCCCTTGATTGACTATAAGCTCCTATATTTATATTTTTCATCCATCGAAATTAAAATATAGAGGATATGATGACAATCAAATTAATAAACCCAAAAAATCTATATGATGGCTCTGCCTTTGGCATGTCACACGCAACATTAGATACCGATTCAGGGATAATCTATATTTCTGGTCAAGTAGGCTGGGATAGCAATGCAGAAGTCGTTAATAATGACATAAAATCCCAAACCATAAGCGCCTTACAAAACCTAAAAACCGTGTTAGAAGCCGCCAATTCATCCTTCGCCAATATTCTACATATAAAAATTTATGTAAGAGGCGAAGTCGCAGATCATATCCAAGAGGTCATGCCACTCATTGCCGAATTTTACCAAGGCCACCGTCCCGCCACAACAGGCATCGGCGTCGCGTCACTCGCGACACCAGAAACCCTAATCGAAATCGAAGCCACAGCCAAAATAAAACCATAACTCATGAGCCAACTTGTTGGCGAACAGGCGAACTGGAGCCCGCCACTTACGTGGCGCGCCCGCGCAGGCTTTTGCGAAGCAAAAAATAGCCGCGAGCGAAACGTTTTATGAGCCAACTTGTTGGCGAGCAGGCGAACTGGAGCCCGCCACTTACGTGGCGCGCCCGCGCAGGCTTTTGCGAAGCAAAAAATAGCCGCGAGCGAAATAAACCTTATACGATGCCGCTAGAACCGACAGTAACCAATGGCCGTATTTTACCAACTTTAGCCCGATATCCAACGGCGCGATACGTCGCCACAGGGTCAATCGCCCCGCCATTACGCAACCTCGCCATCGCCAATATAGGCTCCACGTCAGTCCGAAACGCCTTTTTCAAACATTCAGAGGCCATCAAAGCATCATTGCCATCCTGACAATCGGCAAGCTTTTTGCGGTCAACAATCAACGCCTGCGCATAAGCCCGCTGCACTTCCATCGCGCTACTCATCAAGCTTTCAATCGGGTCAGTCACATTATGCGATTGATCAAGCATATGCATCGGGTCAAACCCCTCAACTTGCTTAAGCTCCGCATCAACCAACTCATTAAACACCAAAAACAACCGATAAGGGTCAATAGATCCCGTGTCCAAATCATCATCACCATATTTACTATCGTTAAAATGAAAACCGCCCAATTTACCAAAGCGTATCAGCCTAGCCACAATCATCTCAATATTCACCGTCGGCGCATGATGCCCCAAATCCACCAAAGCATAAGCTTTATCGCCCAATTCCTTAGCAATCAGATAATTCGTACCCCAATCCTGAACAACGGTAGAATAAAAAGCAGGCTCATAAATCTTATGCTCACTAAATATCCGCCAATCATCCGGCAATTCCGCATAAATCTCATGCATCGCGTCCAAATAACGGTCAAATTGATCAATAAAATGCGTCTGACCGGGAAAGTTAGAGCCATCCCCAACCCAGACGGTAAGCGCCT
The DNA here is from genome assembly GCA_002400495.2 of Alphaproteobacteria bacterium. Taxonomy (GTDB): domain Bacteria; phylum Pseudomonadota; class Alphaproteobacteria; order Rhizobiales; family OSC116; genus OCS116. Next base: position 44,481 of record NVQL02000018.1, read on the forward strand.
TAGAACCAATCGCCTTACCGATCTCAATACACTCAATATTATGCGCCACAGCCTGCGCGCGAGTCGCCGCATCACTATGCGCCAAACTGCCATATTTATAGCTTAATTCCTGCCCCACTTGGTCCTGAAAAGTATTACTATTCATCGCATCAAACCCAAGCCCCAACGCATTGCCTTTGTCGACAAGCTCCTTCGGGTCGTCAGTCTTATCCCAAGGAATGTGCAAAGAAACAGTTGGTGTTGCGCGCGTAAGCTGTTGGATGACAGCACAATCTTCAAGTTTATCAAAAATATGTCGCGGCTCACCAATCCCAGGAAAACGCGCAAACCGAGTGCCACCAGTCCCCACGCCCCATGATGGAACCGCCACACCATAACCCTCAATTTTCGCACAAATCGCATCAATATCAACATTCTGGCGCGATAATCGCTCACCCAAAGCCGCATAATCCATTTTCAAGTCAACTTCAGCATTGGCATTCTGTTCGGCCACAAAGCCAGCATCAATTATATCAGTCATAAATCACCCCTTAACGAGTAAACGATTGCGCATTGCCCGCATCGACATTGATAATATTACCAGTCGATTTGGACGACATATCCGAAGCAAAAAAGTAAATCGCCTCAGCAATATCTTCAGGGAACACGTTGCGCTTCAACATCGAACGGTTACGATAATGCTCTTCCAAATCATCAGTCGACATATTATAAGCCGCCGCCCGCTCTTCTTTCCACTTGCCACTCCAAATTTTAGAGCCACGTAAAACAGCATCAGGGTTCACAACATTCACTCGAATTTGCTCCCCAGCACCCTCAAGCGCCAAACACCGCGCCAAATGCAATTCAGACGCCTTGGCCGTACAATAAGCCGCCGCATTAGGCGATGCCGCCAACCCATTCTTAGACGCCACAAATATCACATTGCCGCCAATTTTTTGAATCCGAAACAGCCTAAACGCCTCCCGCGAAACCAAAAAATACCCCGTAGAAAGCACACTCATGCTCAAATTCCACATATCCAACGTGGTCTCTTCAATCGGCGCAGAAGATGCCATGCCCGCGGATGATACCAAAATATCCAATCCACCAAATTCAACTTTAGCACTCTCAAAAGCCGCAATCACTTGGTCTTCAGATGTCACATTCAAATTCACCGCACGCACCACATCAGCGCTAAATTCATCAACCAATTCAGCATGCGATGTCGCCAACAATTCTTCATCAATGTCAGCCAGCAAAATACAAGCGCCTTCTGCTGCCAAACGTTTCGCCGTAGCCTTGCCGATGCCACTCGCGCCGCCCGTGACCAAGGCAACTTGCCCCGCCAACGATTTAGCCTTCGGCATCCTCTGCAATTTAGCCTCTTCAAGCAACCAATATTCAATATCAAACGCCTCTTGCTCAGGCAGCCCCATATAAGTAGAGGCACCCGATGCGCCACGCATCACATTAATCGCATTCACATAAAATTCGCCAGATATCCGCGCCGTTGCTTTGTCCTTCGCAAAGGTCAACATACCAACCCCGGGTATCAAATAAACAATCGCGTTCGGGTCACGTATCGCAGGGCTGTCATCATGTTTGCAACGCTCATAATAAGCCGCATACCCATCCCGATAGTCACCAATAATCTTAGGTAAATCAGCCAAAATCTCTTCAATATTTGACTTTTGCGGGTCAAAATCAATCACCAACGGGCAAATTTTAGTCCGTAAAAAATGGTCAGGACAACTCGTACCAAGCGCCGCCAGTGGCTTCAAATCAACCGAACCAACAAATTCCAGCACCGCATCACTATCTTCAAAATGCCCAATTTTGCTCTCAGAAACCCCAATCATACCGCGTATCACAGGCATAAGTTTGGCCGCAATTTGAGCCCGCTGTTCAGCAGCAAGCGGCGCATATTTCTGCCCCCCAAATGCAGTCCCAGGCAGGTTTTCATCAAACCAAGTGATGGCCTTGTTAATAATCTCAAGCGTCACTTCATAACTCTCTTTAGCGCTGTCACCCCATGTAAATAGTCCATGGCTTTCAAGCACCACACCACGCGCATTCGGGTTGTCTAAGCAAAATTTCTCCAGCCACAAACCAAGCTCATATCCAGGCCGTTTCCACGGCAACCAACCAATGTCATCACCATAAATCTTATGTGTAAGCTCTTCACTATTCTTCGCCGCAGCAATCGCAATCACCGCATCTGGGTGCATATGGTCAACATGCGTCTTCGGCACATAAGCATGCAAAGGCGTATCAATAGACGCCGCGCGTGTGTTTAAATTAAATGTACAATGCGGCAAATGCCCCACCATTTCATCTTCAAACTCAACCCCACGATATATATTCTTCAAGGCCCGCAATTTATCCATATAAAGCGTCGCAAACCCATCCATTTTCATACTGGCAATGTCACCGCCAGAGCCTTTCACCCAAAGCACTTCAACCAATTCACCACTCAGCGGGTCCTTCTCCGTCGCTTTGACAGATGTATTGCCCCCGCCATAATTGGTAATGCGCTTGTCCGAGCCCAAAAGGTTAGAGCGATAAAGCAGTAATTCCGCCTCAGTCATGGTGGAGACTGTATCATCATCCCATAAATTACTAAGGGTGATGGTTTGATCTTGTTTCGGCATGTTAACCTTCCTTATAGCTGTTTAAAGCTTTGGATTCTATAAATAGCGGCTTCACTAAATTATCTATAATTAATTATTTTTGCAGGGGTCTGTCAATCATAAAACACCATTTTCAATCAAATTAACCGAAAATATCAACAAGTATGATTATTTATGATCATTTTTGATTGACTCAGCACAATTAACGTTCATACTCGAAGGCAATAAGAAAAGAAAAACAAAAAAACGTAAGTCAATAAATCTGGGAGGAATATAATGACTAAAATTGACCGTAGAAAATTTATGAAGGCCGCCGCAGCCACCACTGGTGCTGTTGCTGCCGTCTCAACCATGGGCACGCAAGCTTTTGCTGCAGATAGCACAATTCGCCATTTCTGGTGGGGCAATCCATCACGTGATAAACGTACATTTGGTGTAATCGAAGTGTTCAACAAAAAACATGCTGATATCGAAGTGATTGGCGAAACTCTAAGTTTCCCTGATTATTTTGCCAAACTAACCACTCAAGTGGCTGGCGGCAATATGCCAGATGTCATTCAACAAGGCTATGGTGTGTTGTTCGAATATGTCGATAACGGCGCTCTAAAACCACTTGATGAATTTGTTGGCAAATCTTTAGACCTATCTAAAATCGATAAATCTGCCCTAGCTGCTGGTACAGTGAACGGTAAATTATATGCCGTATCAATTGGCGCCAATTCACATATGGCACTAACAAACACCCGCTTATTTGATGAAGCTGGCATCACGTTCGACCCATTTGGTTGGACATATGATGACGTTAAATCCATCGGTGTAGAAATTTCCAAAGCCTCTCCTGATGGCGTTTTTGGTACAGATGACAACACTGCCAACTATCAAAACTTCTCTGATTTTGTAGGCCAAAAAGGCGTTACAATGTTCAACGCTGACACTGGCGACTATCAAGTCTCAGCAGAATTGGTCGAAGAATATTGGTCAATGTGGACAGCCATTCGCGAAGCGGGTGCAACACCTCCAGGCAAAGCCTCTGCTGGTCTTATCAAACCACCAATGGCCGAATGGGGCGTGGTCACTGGCCAAACTGCAATATCATACGCTTGGTCTAACCAATTGGTTGGCGCACAAGGCTTGGTTCAAGATAAATTGGGCACAGCCATGTATCCAAACACACCAGCCATGACACCAGGTTCAATCGTTCAACCTAGCCAATTCATCTGCTTAACACGTGACACTGTTGATGGCGTTGCCGCCACAACATATATGTCAGCATTTGTTAATGACACAGATATGACAGCTATTTTGGGTCTAGAACGCGGCATTCCTGCCAATCCAGATGTACGTGCAGCTCTTGCGCCAAACTTGTCAGAAGCCGAAGCTGCATCAGTTGCATTCTTCAGTGGCATCCAAGGCAAAACAGCCACATTGCCACCACCACCACCATCAGGTGCTAATGAAATTGAGCAAACTTTTGAACGCATCGCAACGGGCATCTTGCTCGGTCAAGATAGCATTCCAGAAGCTGCGGCTAACTTTATCCGTCAGGCTGGCTTTATCCGCCGTCGTGCAGGTTAATCCATAGCTTAGCTTTTTAGCTCTATTGAAAACACCGCCCCACCAAATATTTAATCTTCCATTTGGTGGGGCTTTTTAACACAGCAGGCCCCATTCATGAAAAAATTCTTCGCAAAAAATGGCCCGGGATATTTTTTCCTCATCCCATGGTTTATCGGCTTCTTTTGCTTGGCTTTGGGCCCAATTCTATACTCGCTCTACCTTTCCTTCACCAAATACAACATTTTCAAGCCCCCCAAATGGATCGGCCTAGAAAATTACGAATTCATGTTCCTCTATGATGATAGGTTTTGGAAGTCTTTAGAGGTTACTTTCTCATACGTATTCATGTCCGTCCCAGGCAAACTAATCTTCGCCCTCGCTGTTGCCATGCTGCTCGATAAAGGCATGCGCGCCATCGGTTTTTACCGCGCGCTTTTTTACCTACCCTCAATCCTAGGCGGCTCCATCGCCGTCGCCATTCTATGGAAGCAATTATTCGAATATAACGGCGTCATCAACAGCCTGCTTGCCAAAATCGGCATCGAAGGCCCATATTGGCTCAACGATCCAAATTATTCACTCTACACCTTGGTTATGCTCGGCATGTGGCAGTTCGGCTCACCAATGCTCATCTTCATCGCAGGCTTGCGGGCTATCCCGCGCGAGCTTTACGAAGCCGCCGAAATCGATGCCGCCTCAAAATGGAAGCAATTCTACGCCATCACCGTCCCCTTGCTAGCCCCAGTTATTTTCTTCAACCTAGTGCTGCAAATGATTGATGCATTCAAAACATTCTCCAGCGCCTTCATCATATCAGGCGGCGCAGGCGCCCCGCTCGATAGCCTAAATTTCATCACCGTCTACCTATATAATGAAGCCTTCGCCTTCTACCGCATGGGCTATGCCTCATCATTGGCATGGATTCTAATGTTAATCATCGCCGTCTTCACAGGCGTCGCATTCTTCAGCTCGCGCTACTGGGTGCACTACGAAAACGAGAGGGATTAGATATGACAGACCTATCAATCCAAGAGGCCAGCGAGATTGCCCACAATTACCGCGTCATCCGCGATAAACGCAAACGCCGCGCCGCCATCACCAAACATCTATTTCTAGCAATCTGCTCATTAATCATGGTCTATCCGCTCATCTGGATGATTGTTTCATCCGTCAAACCAGACAATGAAATCTTCGGCAACATATCCCTATGGCCATCAGAATTCATCTGGCAAAACTACCCAGATGGCTGGAATGGCCTATTCCTAAGTTTCACCGTCTTCTACAAAAACTCCATCATCGTCACCGTCTTAGCCGTTATCGGCAATACCTTGTCCTGCTCATTCGCCGCCTACGCCTTCGCGCGGCTCGAGTTCAAAGGCAAAAACATCTTCTTCGCCTTAATGATGATGACCCTAATGATCCCCTATCATGTGGTGCTAATCCCACAATATCTGCTGTTCCTAAAAATCGGCTGGGTCAACACTTTCTTGCCCCTCATCGTCCCACGCTTCCTAGCAGGCGATGCCTTCTTCATCTTCTTAATGGTGCAATTTTTCCGCCAATTACCGAGAGATTTGGACGAGGCGGCAATGATAGACGGCTGCTCCCCCTTCAAAATCTACTGGGCGGTTATCATGCCATTGTCACTACCGGCCTTGGCCACAACCGCCATCTTCACCTTCATCTGGACATGGGAAGATTTCCTAGGCCCACTCATCTATCTAAATGACATTCGAGATTACACAGTGCCGCTAGCCTTGCGCAATTTCATCAGCCAAGATAGTGTCTCCATGTTTGGCCAACTATTCGCCATGTCGATATTGTCCATCGTGCCAATCTTCGTCTTTTTCATCTTCTTCCAAAAATTCATCATCCGTGGCATTGCCACATCTGGTCTTAAATAAAGGGTTTGCCATGTCAGGTGTAAATTTAAATAAAGTGGTAAAAACATATGGTGATCTAGAGATCATCCACGGCATTGATTTAGAGGTGCATGATGGCGAATTCCTAGTTCTAGTCGGCCCCTCAGGCTGCGGTAAATCAACCCTATTGCGGATGATTGCAGGCCTAGAAGAAATCACCGATGGCACCATCTCAATCGGTGACCGCATCGTCAATGATGTCCCCGCCGCCCAGCGAAACCTTTCAATGGTGTTCCAATCCTACGCACTCTACCCGCATATGACAGTGCGCAAAAACCTAGCCTTCGGCCTCGGTAACCTAAAAATGCCCAAAGCCGAAATAGCCAAACGGGTCGCCGAAGTCGCCAAAATTCTCCAGATCGAAGAGCTGCTCGAGCGCAAACCCCGCCAACTCTCAGGCGGCCAAAAACAACGTGTCGCCATCGGCCGTTCCATTGTCCGCGAGCCAGAGCTATTCCTATTCGATGAGCCCTTATCCAACCTAGATGCCGAACTGCGCGTGCAAATGCGCGTCGAACTAGCAGGCCTATATCAGCGCCTCGGCACCACCATGATTTATGTTACCCATGACCAAATCGAAGCCATGACATTAGCCACCCGCATCGTGGTATTGCAAGCTGGCATCATTGAGCAAGTCGGCACCCCGTTCGATCTTTACAATTTCCCCCAAAATAAATTTGTCGCCACTTTCATTGGCTCACCAAAAATGAATATGATCGAAGGCACAGCCAATAAAAGTGGCCTGTTACTCCCAGATTTTGGCCAAATTTCTTTACCAAAAAACGCACCAAAATCAGGCAATATACATTTCGGCATTCGCCCCGAGCAATTCACCATAGGTAAAGGCGGCGACGCCACCAGCACAGGCAAAATCACCCTGATAGAATATCTAGGCAGCGAGCTATTCCTCTATATAACCTTACCATCAGGCCATGTAGTTTTGGTGCAAGCCTCCAGCCAAACACAATATAAAACAGGCGAAGAGTTAACATTATCACTCACCGCCAAAAACGCCCATTATTTTGGCGAAGATAACCTCCGAATTCCCCTCTATGACGAGAAAAAATAAATGAAATATGCAATTGTAGGCACGGGCGCGCGGCACAGCATGTACCGCAGAACCGTAACCGAAACTTATGCCGAAGAAAATGAACTCGTCGGCCTATGCGACAGCAACGAAAAACGCCTAGCCCTCTCCGCTAGCCTAATCAAAGACCAGCAAGGCAACGGCATCGCCACCTATGCCGCCGACCAGTTCGAAACCATGATCACCGAGCAAAAGCCCGATAACGTCGTGGTCACCGTGCCCGATTATCTACATCACGAATATATCATCAAAAGCCTACAAAACGGCTGCAACGTCATCACCGAAAAACCCATGACGACAGATTTGGAAAAACTCAAACAAATCTTAGACGCCCAACAAAAAAGCGGGAAATCCGTCACCGTCACTTTTAACTACCGCTACACCCCAGCCCGCACCCAAATTAAAGAAATCCTAGAATCTGGCGTCATTGGCGATATAACCGCCGTAGATTTCCGCTGGCATCTAGACCGCGTCCACGGCGCAGATTATTTCCGCCGCTGGCACAGATATAAAGAAAAATCAGGCGGCCTCTTAGTCCACAAATCCACCCATCATTTCGATCTGTTAAATTGGTGGATCGGTTCCACCCCAAAATTCATCAACGCTTTCGGCGATCTTAAATTCTACACCCCCAAAACCGCCGAACGCCTAGGCCTATCCGACCACGGCGAACGCTGCCACACCTGCAAAATCGCCGATAAATGCGATTTCGAACTCAACATAGAACAAGACGACCTGCTGCGCACCCTATATCTAGACAATGAAGATATAGACGGCTATTGGCGCGATAAATGCGTCTGGGATGACGACATCACCATCGAAGACACCATGCAAGTCCAAACCCGCTACAGCAACGATGTCACCTTAAATTACACCCTCTGCGCCTACAGCCCATGGGAAGGCGTCGAGGTTAAATTTCACGGCACCAAAGGCGAACTAACCCACAAACATATCGAAGTCCACGGCGTATTCGGCGGCGTACGGGACAAAACCGACATCGACAACATGACCACCATCTTACAAGTCGCAGGCAAACCCCCAGAAAATATAGAAGTCTGGGCAGGCAACGGCGACCACGGCGGCGCCGACCCAATAATGCTCGGCTACCTATTCGATGCCAAAAATGTAGGCGACGACCCCTATAAACGCGGTTCAACCCACGTAGACGGCGCATGGTCAATCATCACAGGCCTAGCCGCCAATGAATCCATGAAAAACGGCCAAATGACCGATGTCTATAAAATGTTAGCCGACAATGGCATCAACCAACTAGGCTAAGCCATTTTTTAGCATATTCGCCCAATTCAGAATTCCCATACGGCTTAACGGCATCACTTAACACAAGCGGCGCCGTTTCCGTTTCAAACAACATCGAAGCCCCAATAGATGTCCCCGTCGCATCTTGCGAGCCATGCACAGGCTTACCCGTTAAAGCTGATAAAACACTCAAATAACAAGTATTTTTCGCCAACGGCCCTTCAACAATCAATGTCTCACCACATTCAGCAAGCGTCAAACATTCAGCACTCATCATCGCCAAATACAAAGCCACAGCCGCCCCCCGCTGCCTCATATTAAGTGCATTCTCATCACCAACCCATTTTCCCGTCGAGTTCGGAAAACACCCCACACCCGCCGCAAAACTCGGCAAAATAAACACATCCTGCCCCACAATAAAATCCAAATCCGCAACACCAATCTCAGGATTCTCATCCCCCATCAGCACTTCATATTCACGCCCGCCCATAAACCGCGCCGTCGGCACAGCCCGCCCATAAGCATCAACATTAGCCAAACTATCCCGCGCCGCATCCAATCCAGATGTCGACCCACCAACAGTCATGTGTATCGTCCAAGTCCCAGACGAAATCACGCTAAATGACGGCTTAACCGCACCCAAATAAGGCAATAAAGACGCATTAGAATCATGAATCCCACACACCACAGGCGTGTCCGCATCCAAGCCAATCCCTTCAGCTATTTCAGCCTTCACACACCCCAAAATATCAGAAGCTTTACGCATCGGCGGAAACAATTCCCGCCACCCCAGCGCCGTCACAAGCGATGAATAATCCCCAGCATCAGGCGACCACAAATCAGTATGCGTCCCCAACGAAGTCACCTCACTGGCTTTAATTCCAGTCAACCGCCAAGCCCAATATTGCGGATACATTAAAATATCCGTCACCCCAGAAAATTCATCTTCAAACCGCTGCGACTGCCAATATATCTGCGCCCCCAAATTCAACCCAATCGGCAATTTAGGCGACAATGTTTCACTAAATTCTGGCCGCAATTTATCATAGGCAGCAAAACAATCCTCAACCCCATCAAACTCATAATCAAGTATCGGCAACGCCAATCTATCACCACTCACCAAAGCCGCAGTCGCCCCATGCGTGGTAATACTAATCCCATCAATGCCATGCCTGATATTAAGCTCATACAAGCCAAGCATTATAAATTCCCAAAGCCGATCAATGTCATAATGAGGGTAGGGCGCTTGCTTCACAATCTTATTGCTACAGCTTTTCACATCAATCTGCGTCTGCGTCATGGCATCAAACAACACCAATTTCGCATTGGTCTTACCAATATCAATCACCGCAATATGTTTGATTTTTTTCCTAGTCATTCGGCAATTCTTTAAGGTCAAAATCCTCACCCAACCTACCGTCTAAACCCTTATCCAAAGCCGCAATCTGCCGCCTGTCTTCATCATCAAGCTCAAACCCATAAACATCAAAATTCTGCTGCATCCGTCCCATATTACGACTACGCGGAATAACCACATTGCCCTGCTCAATCTGCCAATTCAACACAATCTGCGCCGGCGTCTTATCATGCTTCGCCGCAATCCCCACCAAAGCATCATCCAACAAACAAGTCGCCCGCCCAAGCGGTGACCAACATTGCGTCACAATATTATGCTCATCATGAAATTTTTTCTCAGCACGCCGCTGATAATAAGGATGCAATTCAATCTGATTGATCACTGGCACAACACCCGTTTCATCAATCAACTTCTGCAACTGCTCAGGATAAAAATTAGAAACCCCAATAGATTTTACCAATCCCTGCTTTTGCAATTCAATCAACGCCTTCCAACTCTCAACATAAAGCCCAAGCGATGGCACAGGCCAATGCAGCAGATACAAATCAAACGCCTCACGCCGCAAATCACCAAGGCTTTTATGACAAGCCTTAATCACATTATCAAACCCATAATCCAACGGCCAAACTTTGCTGGTAACAAACACATCACCCGCCGCAACATCACTCCGCTCAAGCGCCCGACCAACCTCAACCTCATTCTTATAAATAGAAGCGTTGTCAATCATAAGGTAGCCAGCACCAAGCGCGCCTTCAACCATCGCCTGTGTGTCTTCAGGCAATATGCCCGCCACACCAAAGCCCAATTGTGGTATTTTCTGCCCGTCCGAGAATTCAGCCAACTTGCTCATTTTAACTCACTTCACTTTTCTCAGCATCACTACTATGCGGCGAAACCACAATTAAATTCACCCCAGATTGCTCAATCATATCCCGCGTTTCATCCTTTATCCCGTCATCAGTAATAATCGTCGCCGCACGGGTCAACGGGCACAAAACAAGGCTAGAACGCCGCGCAAATTTATCCGAATCCACCAAAACAATCAAATCATCCGCTTGGTTTATAAGTTTTTCTTCAGCCTGAATCACCAACGGGTCAACTTCCATAATGCCCAAAGTGCTCACCCCTTGCGCGCCCATAAACATTTTCCGTGCCGAAAAATGCTTCGAACCGTCATTCTCAAACGGGCTCAAAATAATATTCTGCTCACGGTAAATCGTCCCCCCAGGCACCACCACCATATTTTTACTATTGTTCAGTAAATGGTCTGCAATCGGTAAACTATTGGTAAAAACCTGCATGCGCCGATTGGCCAAAAAATGCACCATCTGAAAAGTCGTCGTGCCGCCATTGATAATAATCGCTTCATTATCTTCACACAAAGCCACAGCAGCCTCAGCAATCGCCCGTTTTTTCTCAATGTTAAAATTGCTATTATACGTAAATGGCCGACCCGATAATCCCATAGTAGGCGGGTGCAAAGCCTCCACCCCACCACGTATTTTACGTAGCTTAGTCCGTTGATGTAACACACTAATATCACGCCGTATGGTCGCCTCAGACGACTTAGTCAGTGCAACAAGCTCTTTCACCGTGGCAACAGGTTTTTCGCGCAATACACTGAGTATTAAAAGGTACCGTTCACTTTCATGCATATATAAAGCCCTATTTGTTTTCATCTAAAATAATCATATTCTACACAAATTCAATCAAAATATTACAACGTTCAATCAAAAAGTCATATTTTTTGGTTGACTTTGACTGATTTTGGAGGTGATATTAACGATAATCATATTTGATAAAATTCAGATTCGCAATCTCAAAATGGAGCCAGCATGGCAAACGTCACCAACCCAATCCTGCCGGGCTTCAACCCCGACCCGTCAATTTGCCGTGTCGGCGATGATTACTACATTGCCACCTCCACGTTCGAGTGGTATCCAGGCGTGCAAATCCACCATTCCAAAGACCTCGCCAACTGGCAACTCATAAAACGCCCGCTAGAGCGCGCCGATCAATTAGATATGCGCGGCGATGTCGACAGCGGCGGCGTCTGGGCCCCATGCCTAACCTATGTTGATGGCCTTTTCTGGCTAATTTACACCGACATGAAACGCCACCACGGCTCCTACAAAGACGCCCTAAACTACGTCGTCACATCCCCCACCATAGATGGCGATTGGTCAGCAGGCACATTCATCAACGGCGCAGGCTTCGACCCATCTCTTTTCCACGATGACGATGGCAAAAAGTGGTTCGTACAAATGATTTGGGATCACCGCACCAGACCAAACCTCTTCGCAGGCATTGTCATCCAACAATTCGACCCAAAAACCCGCCAACTAACAGGCACAAGAAAAACAATCTACCAAGGCACCGACCTAGCTCTAACCGAGGGCGCACATATATATAAAAAGAACGGCTATTATTACCTCCTAACCGCAGAAGGCGGCACAGGCTTCGACCACGCCTGCACCTTAGCCCGCTCCAAAAACCTATTCGGCCCCTACGAAACCCACCCAGAAAAACACATCCTCACCGCCAAAGACACCCCCGCACACCCCATTCAGCGCGCAGGCCACGGCGACCTAGTCGAAACCCCAGACGGCCGCACCTATCTAGTCCACCTCATGGGCAGACCCATCAGCCAAAAACGCCGCTCAGTCCTAGGTCGCGAAACCTCAATCCAAGAATGCGAATGGCGCGCCGACGACTGGCTCTACGTAAAAAACGGCCCCCTCCCATCCGTCGAGGTAGATGTCCCAGGCACCCCAAACCCAAACACCCACATGCAAACCCACAACTACACATTCAAGGCCGATCTCCCCCTAGATTTCCAATGGCTCCGCACCCCCGAGCCAGAAAAAATCTTCCAAGTCACCGATGGCGTTCTACGCCTCTACGGCCGCCAATCCATCGGCTCCCCCTTCGAGCAAGCCCTAGTCGCCCGCCGCCAAACCCATTTCAACTACCGCGCCGAAACCGAACTTGCTTTCTCCCCAACAGACGAACGCGAAATGGCCGGCATCACCGCCTATTACGGCCAAAAAGCCCACTATTACCTAGCCGTCACCGCCACGTCAGACGGCAGGCGCGAACTCCTCATCATGAATGTAGCCGCCGACAATCCCACAGGCCGTACCAGCTTTCCCGCCGACCCCATACAAATCCCCAACCAAGGCAAAATCCGTCTAGCCATCACAATCCAAAACGAACGCCTACAATTCTCCTACGCCCAAGAGGGAGAAAAATTCACAAACATCGGCCAAGATTTCGATGCCACAATCCTATCCGACGAAGCCAGCGTAAGTTGCGGCGGCGGCTGTTTCACCGGCGCATTCGTCGGCATGGCCGCCCAAGACATAAACGGCATGGGCAAACCCGCCGACTTCACATACTTTAAATATGAACCTCTAGGTGAATAATGACCAACAACAAACCAACCGACCAAGCCGCCGCTAGGCCGAGTGAGATGGAACGCTACCTATTCGACCTAAACGGCTTCCTAATCCTCAAAGGCGCTCTCTCCCCAGAGCAAGTCGCAGCCTGCAACCAAACCTACGATAAAATCCAAAATTTCAAAGGCGCAGGCTGGCTAGACGGTATGCACATCGTCGCCGATGGCCGCCAAGACGGCATCATGATCCAACAACTTTACGAAGCAGGCGGCGTCTGGGAAGACCTAATTGACCACCCCTCATGGTTCGAAAAAGTCCGCCATTTCATCGGCACCGATGACCCAGAAAATTTCGACGGCCACCTAGGCCCCATGTTCATCGATGAATGCTTCGGCTCCATCCGCGAGGAGGGCGATGCCATGCGCGTCCATTCAGGCGGCCAAGTCGGCACCATCCGCACCCAATTCCGCTATCACGCAGGCAATTTCCACTGCGGCCAAATCAACATCCTAATCGCCCTAACAGACATCAGCGATGGCGATGGCGCCACAATGGTCGTCCCCGCCAGCCACAAATCCAACATCCGCCACCCCGATACCGTCCCCGTCGAAAAACGCGGCGACATGGGTCTATCAACCGATCACATAACAGGCGCAGTAGAAGTCCACCTAAAAGCCGGCGACGCCCTCTTATTCGTCGATGCCCTCATGCACGGCTCCGCCCGCCGCACCAACCAAGGCCAGCGCCGCATCTGCGTCTACCGCTACGGCCCCTCATGGGCAAATTTCAGGCACAATTTTACGCCAAGCGACGACCTATTAGAACGCCTCACAGACCAAAGACGCAAAATCGTCATGCCCAAATACAAAAAATCGGATAGCAAATGACCAACACTCCATTAAAAATAGAAAACCTACGCTGCGAACACCTACAAGAGGCCGTAGCACTAGACGAGCCAAACCCACGTTTCTCATGGAGCCTATCAGGCCAAGGCTTCAACCGCACGCAAAGCGCCCACCAAATCACCGTCAAAAACCTCAACGGCGACACCCTCTGGGACAGCGGCAAAATACAATCCGCCGAAACCCTAGAACACGAATATGCAGGCGCATCCCTATCCCCCCTAAAAACCTACACATGGCATGTCACCATCTGGGATGAATTCGCCCAAAAATCCACCGCCCAAAGCCAATTCACCATGGGTCTACTACATCAAAAATGGGATGCCCAATGGATCTGCGTTCCTCCCTCAAAAGGCGCCCGCCCGCCCGAGGCAACATTACTCTACCGCAACCCCTTTCGCGCCGCCAACGTCTCCAACTTCCGCAAAAATTTCACT
>NVQL02000052.1 GCA_002400495.2 Alphaproteobacteria bacterium
GTGGAGCAGCCCGGTAGCTCGTCAGGCTCATAACCTGAAGGTCGCAAGTTCAAATCTTGCCCCCGCAACCATCTTAACTTGCTGTTGAGAAGAATTACCCAAATTATGAACTAATCGCCCTCCCGCAACCAAAGGGCTCATAAAAACATATGTATATCAAATGGTTGAATTTATGGGCGTTCCGAATGTTTTATTCAATTTGCAAATTCAAGTTAAAACAGTAACTTATAGTGACGGTGCAAATCCCACCCCGCAACCGGTTGCGGAATAGAAATGTATATTCATGTAAAAGCGTTTCAATTTGGTGATGGCGGACTTCTGTGTGAAGACTTGTCATTTGACTATTAGAAGCTATGCAGAAAGGCAAATGGAGCTACCGGCTTCTAAAAACTCTTTCGACCATTTGTAATAAATACTTTGGGCAATACCTTCTTGACGGCATAGCTCGGCAATCGATTCAACGTCGCGCAATCCATCTAAAACAATGCGGATCTTTTCTTCGGCTGAATATTGCTTACGAGTGGCGCGGTGGATGTCTTTGATGATCTTCTCGCCTTTTGTGCGCTGGTTGTTCGTTTTGCTTTCATCCTCACTCCTTGAGTGTGTAACGATGAACCAAAACCCCATCTTAGGTAACTAACCCAATCTGTTTCATAGAAGCTGGCGATTTACAAAAGAAGGGCATTTAATTTTTGGTATGATGAACCAACACAATTCATGGTGAAATAGCTTGTTTTCGTAATATTATAACGTCGCTTTATAGATTTCGAATACATCTTCTAGACTCATGTCGCGGGGGTTGTTATCCATCAAACGGCGGATTCCATGCGCTTCTTCGGCGTATTTTTGCAGCTGCTCAGATGTTGCGCCATGCTGTGATAGTTTCATTTTTATTCCAAGCGACGAAGCAAAATCATAAGTCGATTTTAGCACATCTTCTGTTCGTAATGATATTGGCAAATTTAGTGAATTTAAAATTTCTGCGGTTTTTTGTTTGCAACTTGATGTGTTGAATGCCAACACATGGGGGAAAACGATTGCATTTGCAAGCCCATGCGGTAATTTTAACTGCGTACCAAGAGGATATGCAAGAGCGTGACCCGCCGCAGTATTTACCGGTCCAAGACAGACGCCGCCATAATAACTTGCCAACATCATGCCTTCACGGGCTTGGGTGTCATTTCCGTCATCAACGGCACGTTTAAGGTACTTTCCCACGAGATTAATTCCCATGCGCGCATAGTCGTCAATTAGCTCATGCGCATTAATGTTGGTAAAGGCTTCTACACAATGCGCCATTGCGTCAACGCCCGTTGTAGCGGTTACAGATGCAGGAACAGAAAAAGTAAGCTCAGGATCTAAAATAGCTAAATCAGCAAGCATTAAAGGGCTTTCAATTGCCATTTTTGCATTTGTTGCGGAGTTGGTCACAAGCGCACGGATGCCTGCTTCAGATCCAGTTCCAGCTGTTGTTGGAATTTGAATTATTTGAGATAACTTTTTGTTTATTTTATTAGGGCCAATTACATTTGCTAATTTTTGTTTTCCATCCCAAAGCACAGCCGCCAGCTTAGCCATGTCCATGACTGACCCACCACCTAAGCCAATGATGACCTCTGGCTCAAATGATTTGGCGACTTCTAAAACTTGAGCAAGAGCAATGTCGTCAGGCTCGGGCGGGATGTTTGAGAAAACCTGCAGTTCACCTTTAATGTTTAGTCTTTCGACATGCATTAAAACAGGAGCGGTTGTAAGAACTAGTGTGCGTTTGTTTTTAGCCCAAATGCCTGCGCGTGAAACTGTGCCTGCACCTATTTCCAGCCGTGCAGGTTGATGTAGTGTTATTGGTCTTTGTATATTCATATTATTTGCCTCTCACGCTCACTTATGCGCTTAATTCGTCCATTTTTTTCCAAATGATTTTGCACTCTGCCTCAGTGAGAGATACGAGTGGAGGTCGGGCATTTAGCCAGTCCAAATTGCCACGTGAATGGGCAACCATCGCCTTTACTGTCGGTAGCTGAACGTAGGAGTTAGTCAATTCGCGCCATGCATTAATGTGTTCCTGTGCGTTTTCAACAATGTCTTTGGCATTTGGATCGCTCCAGTTATCAAATACTGTTCTCAATGCATCTGAGCGCAAGTTTGAGGTTGCGGTGATACAGCCCGCGCCACCTGCTTCCAATATTGGCTTTAGCAACGGGTCTGCGCCAGCAAACACAGAGAAATTATCAAATGTATTTACGAGCGATTCCATATGTTTGATATCGCCCGCGCTGTCTTTAATGCCAATGATTGTATTTGGGAATTCTTTGATTAACCGCCGGATTAAGTCATGGCTTAATGATATTTGAGTGACCTGTGGGATGTGGTACAAAATAACTTTAAGCCGCGCATCATTCACTTGGTTTATAACATTTGCATAAAACCGATATATGCCTTCGTCACTTACGCCTTTGTAATAAAATGGCGGTAATAACACGCAGGCTCTCGCGCCATTTTCAACTGCGTGGCGGGTTAGCTCAACGGTCTCGGGTACCGAGCATGCAGAAGTGCCAGGTAATAACTGGTTACCATTAACGCCGCTTTCAATTGCGGCTTCTAATAATGCACGGCGTTCGGCCCCTGAATAATTGTTAGCTTCGCCTGTTGTACCCAAAAGGGCAATGCCGTGTGCGCCTTCTTGTAACAATAATTTGCAATGTTCTGCAAAAAGATCGAGCCTAACTTTTCCGTTGGCATCAACGGGTGTGGTTGCGGCGCAATATACACCGGTAATCGGTAGATTCGTGGCTTTGTTCATGAGTGGCCTCCTGCTGTGAGTTTGCGCGCATAGGCAATCGCTTCAAGCAGATTGCTGTGGTTGGCAATGCCTTTTCCAGCAATGTCGAAGGCTGTGCCGTGGTCAACAGATGTGCGATCTATGGATAAGCCAACGGAAACATTCACCGCTGTATCAAATGCTACCAACTTAATGGGGATATGCCCTTGATCATGGTAATTAACAACGACCAAATCGAATGCCCCATTATAGGCACGATGGAACACTGTGTCGGCAGATATCGGACCTTCGACATTTATACCATCAGCTCTCGCCCGTTCTACACCTGGTGTAATTAGTTCATCATCCTCGCAGCCAAATAGACCGTTTTCGCCACAATGAGGGTTAATGCCCGCCATTGCAATGCGAGGGTTTTTGATGCCTATTCGCTGGAGGTGCTCGTAGCCTTTTTTGATCGTCTCAAAAACCCGTTCTGGTGTTGTGCGGGCAATTGCATCTTTTAGAGATACATGGGTCGAGGTGTGAATGACCTTTAGTTTTTCGGAAGCCAGAAGCATCCACGCTTTGCCCTTTGTAAGATGAGCCAGCATGCCTGTATGCCCATCATAGTGGTGGCCTGCAGCATTCAATGCTTCCTTATTTATCGGGGCGGTTACAATGCAATTGATTTCACCCGATAAGGAAGCTTCTACGGCAGCCTTAATAAAGTTAAAGGCTGCATCACCAGCTCGCTTGTCAAGTTTGCCAAATGGTAACGGAGCGCCATCAACCTTTACATCAAAAACGTTCACGTCTTTTTCAAGATTAAGCGTGGATCCAATAACTGTTGCGACATGTTTTAAAGTTGCAAGGTTGCCAAATATTTTTGTTATGGCGCGCTCTTGAACGTTCATGCCTTCTAGTGCTTTGATAATTATTTCTGGTCCGACGCCCGCTGGGTCGCCCATTGTTATGCCAATCATATAGTGGTTCCTAATTTGTTGTTTGGTATGCGTACATGTGCAATTGCGCGCCTGTTAAGAGTGAATGCTATATCTAACCCACCATCGGGTGTTTCTATTAAAGCAGGATAAGACAATTCTTGATTTTTTCCATCGATGGAGTTGTTTGATAAGCATTTACCTGTGCTATTATGCACTTCGATAATGTCATCAAAACTGTCACCATTGTCACTTGACAGCGCCACAACCAATGGCGCGCGTGGCACGCCCCAAATTGCATCGCAACCGCCATCTGCGTCGGGCCTTTTGTCTTCATCTAATTCGTCATATAATGAGACGCGGCGATCACTCGACATATCTTTGTTAATTGGGTTGCAGCAAATTGCCAATCGGCCGTCTTTCATACGAATAGCCGCGATGGAAGAATTGTTGTTTGGCAATGAAATTGCAGTTGGTGTGGACCATGTTTGCCCCCCATCTGTGCTTTGCGAGCGGTAAATATAGTCGGCTTGGCGTCGGCGAAAAAAAGCAAATATTTTTTCTTGCGCTGTGTCTTTGTTGCATTTGACCAATGTCATATGAACACAGCCAATAGAATTTGGAACTTTGTGAATCTTCCAATTTATGCCCGCATCAGTACTAATTAGGACGGATGCTGTGTCGTGTCTTCCTGTCCATTTCGCTCCATTTTTAGGGGTGCAGTGAAACAAGGGTAATAGCCACGCGCCATCTTTTCGAACGATAGGTGCCGCTCTGATAAAGGTGCCGCGTGGTACGGGGAGTTCAGTGGCGTTGTTGCCGATTTCACGGATTTGTACGGTGCAATTGTCTTGGTTTCCGCCCGCTTGAGCTGTGTGTAACAGGAGGCATCGGCCATCTGGTGCATAAAACAATATTGGGTTTTGTTCAGATCTATTGTGATCGTCTGTGAGTTGCTCTGCGCGGGTCCATTTTTTCCCAAGAAAACTGCTCTTGTATATACAAATGTCTGATTTTCCTTCTAGGCTTCCGCCGAACCAAACGCATTCCAAAATACCCGTTCTATTATAAGTTAAAAATGCTGCGTGGTTTTGAATGGCTGGTGAAGGGAGTATCGCTTCATTATTACGAAAGGCACCAGTCATTTGCGCTGAAATTGCATCAGGGGTATTTGGAAACTTGGTCATTATTCATCCGTTCAGGAGTAATTCAATTGGATGTATGTTGCACTTGAATTTTTAAGTTGTCAAGTTGATAAGTTGATTTAATTTGAAAAATGTGTTGGGTAAAAATTATTTAATTAATTGTTTTAATTGATATTTTTATATATATACAAAAAATATTCTATTTCATATAAATATTTAATTTGACAACTTGTACGTTTTTATGCTTCTTTGTTTTTACTTAATGTTGGGAGGCAATGTTGAGTTTTATTTGCGCCAACTTAAAAAGGGGCGGCGCAGGTTTTCCTTATTCAGGATGCTCCTGAGTTCGGGGTTCATAAAGGAGGAAATTATGAAGAAATTTAAATCCCTTTTGTTGTTGAGCGCTTTCTCAATGGCAGCAATTTCTGGTGGCTCTGCTTTTGCGGCTGACACTGACATTACAATTGTATTGAGTGAGGAGCTTGATCTAATTGAGCCGTGCATGGCGTCACAATCTAATATTGGTCGTGTTGTTTTACAAAATATTTCTGAAACTCTTGCTGTTTTAAATCCAGAAAATGGTGAGCTGAAACCACGTCTTGCTTTATCTTGGCAAGATATGGGTAATGGGAAGTGGCGTTATAAATTGCGCGATGGTGTTAAGTTCTCTGACGGCACAACATTTGATGCTAAAGATGTTAAGCACTCGCTTGATCGTACGTTGTCTGAAGACATCGCATGTGAATTGAAAGCGCGTTATTTTGGCGGCATGGAATTAAAAGCCGATATTGTAGATGACTTAACGATCGACTTCACTGCTGTGCCAGCGCAGCCTATCTTACCTTTGTTGATTTCTGCTTTAACAATTGTGCCAGAAGAAACGCCGATAAAGTTTACCAGAGAACCAATTGGCACTGGTCCTTATGTTTTGTCCGCCTGGAATGTAGGCCAAAATATTATTCTTGATCGTCGCGATGACTATTGGGGCGCTAAGCCAGAAGTGAGTAAAGCAACTTATTTATTCCGTTCTGATGCTGCTGTTCGTGCTGCAATGGTTCAAACTGGCGAAGCTGATATTGTTCCGCAAATTTCTGAGGAATTGGCGACAAATGCTAAAACAGATTTTGCTTATCCAAATTCTGAAACCACATATCTTCGGTTAGACCATTTTATTGAGCCGTTGGGCGATATACGAGTTCGCAAAGCGCTTAATATGGCTGTAGACCGCGAGGCGTTTCTTGGTACTTTGGTTCCTAAAGAGGCAATTATTGCCACTCATATGGTGCCACCATCAACATTGGGTTGGCTTAAAGATCTGAAGCCGTTGGCGTTTGATGTAAAAGCAGCAAAAGCATTGGTGGATGAAGCACGTGCTGATGGCGTCAATGTTGATGAAGAAATTATACTCATTGGCCGCACAGCTAACTTCCCTCATGCGACAGAAATTAACGAAGCGCTCACTCAAATGTTTAATGATGTTGGCCTGAATGTGAAGTTGCAAATGCGCGAAGTGGGAGAATGGATTGACTTCTATTCAAAGCCATTTGCCGAAGACCGTGGTCCTCGTATGGTAACCGCACAGCATGACAATAGTCGTGGTGACCCTGTATTTTCTATGGTTTGGAAATATTCGTGTGATGGCGGCCAATCTGGTCTTTGTGATAAAGAATTAGATGGTCTAATCTCTAAAGCTTCAGCGGCAGCTGGTGATGAACGTGCTGCTCTTTGGGGGCCCGTATTTAAGCGGGTTCATGAAGATTTGGTTGCAGATATATTCTTATTCCATATGGTTGGGTTTACGCGTGTCTCTGAACGTTTGAATTACACACCAAGTATTTCGACTAACTCTGAGTTGCCACTTGAGGAAATTAGCTTCAAATAAACTTAGATAATAACATGACCAGCGAACATAAATGTTCGCTGGTTAATTATATTGTAAAACAGATACAGGTGTTTAATGAATAAGTTTATACTTAAACGAGCGCTAGCTTCTTTAGTTTCTTTGCTTTTTTTAGTCGTTGCGGTGTTTTTCCTATCGCGCTTAACTGGTGATCCAACAGATTTATATTTGCCCGTTGACGCAAGTTTGGCATCTCGCGAACAATTTCGAAAAATTCACGGCTTAGACCAACCTCTTATGGTACAGTTTTTTAATTACGTTCGGGATTTAGCTGTTTTAGACTTTGGCGAGTCCATTCGCCGTGCAAGACCAGCTCTTGATGTTGTCTTAGAGGCGTTTAAGTGGACGCTTCAATTGGCTTTAATCACCCTTTTTTTAGTGACTTTGGCCGCCATTATTTTTGGATCTCTTGCCGCATTTCGTGTCGGTGGCATGTTTGATAGATTTGCTACTTTTTTCTCACTTATAGGTGCATCGGCACCAGATTTTTGGTTAGCAATCGTTGCAATTGTGGTATTTTCTGTTGGTTTAGGTTGGGTGCCGACTTCGGGGACGGGAACCATGATGCATTGGATATTGCCAGTCACAATTCTGTTTATTCGTCCCTTCGGACTCATTTTACAAGTCGTGCGAAGTTCTATGATAACGGCACTCAGCGCCGCTTACATAAAAACCGCACGCGCAAAAGGCGCGAAAGCTAAGTCAATAATATTCATTCACGCATTGCGTAACGCACTTTTGCCAATCATCACTGTGATAGGGGATCAGGCTGCCGGAATGTTAAATGGTGCCGTCATTGTCGAAACTATTTTTGGTTTTCCAGGAGTTGGAAAGCTGATGATTGATAGTATTTTACAACGTGATTTTTCGGTTGTATTGGCATCGATTATGGTGACTGCATTTGTCATTTTTTTAATGAACATATTGATAGATTTACTGTATGCGGTGCTAGATCCGCGTATTCGTTATTAAGGGTAAACATATGTCAGTTTCAGAAAATATTTCTACAATTGAAACGCCTAAAAAAGGCAAAATCAAAACTTTTTTCTCTCTACTATGGTCAGATCAGTTTGCATTTTTTGCTGCGGTTTTTTTAATATTGGTTTTAACATCCGTAATTTTTGGTCCGATGTTGCTGGATTACGATGCGGGGAGACAAAATTTACGTGGTCGAAATGCCGCCCCTTTTGATTTCACGCGGGGATGGATGTGGTTTTTAGGTGGCGATCAGCTCGGGCGGCCACTGCTTGCCAGGGTTTTGGTGGCTGCGCAAAACACCATATTTGTTGCTGGTGGAGCGGTTATGATCTCGATGACAATTGGCTCGGTATTAGGGGTTATTGCCGGAAATTCGCGCGGGCGTCTGGGGCAGTTTATTCCGCGAATTGCCGATGTTATCATGTCTTTTCCTTCATTGCTTTTGGCAGTTATTGTTCTTTATATGTTGGAGCCTTCGGTTAGCAATATAATCATTGTATTGGCGATCACTAGAATTCCTGTATATTTACGCACCGCGCGCGCCGAGATTTTGGAAATTCGAGAGCGTATGTTCATTCAAGCGGCAATCGTTATGGGGGCATCTAAATTCCGGATAATATTCCGCCATATGATGCCCATGCTATTGCCGACCTTATTGACGGTTGCAACCTTGGATTTTGCATTCGTAATGTTGGCAGAAAGTTCTCTGTCATTTCTTGGTATTGGCATTCAACCTCCCGACATCACTTGGGGGCTGATGGTTAGCCAAGGGCGACCATATTTGACAACTGCGTGGTGGTTATCATTCTGGCCGGGACTTGCGATAATTTTTACAACTTTAAGTCTTAATCTGATTTCGAATTGGATACGCATAGCGCTTGATCCACAACAACGATGGCGCCTAGAAATTGAGAGTAAAAAAAATGACTGATTATCTTTTAGAAGTACGTGATCTTTCTGTGACTTTTCACACGACTAGGGGGCCAGTAGATGCTGTGCGTAACGTGAGTTGGCATCTTAATCGAGGCGAGGTTTTGGCGATTTTGGGTGAAAGTGGTTCAGGCAAGTCAGTTTCTGCTGCTGCGATTATGGATTTAATTGACATGCCACCTGGAGAAATTAAAAGCGGTGAAATATTTTTTGAAGGTGAAAACCTGTTGACGATGGATCAAGAGGCGAGACGCGAAATTAATGGCAAAAAAATTGCTATGATATTTCAAGACCCGTTAAGTCACTTGAACCCTGTTTACACCGTGGGTTGGCAAATTGAAGAAACAATGGTGATACATGGCACGGCACGACGAGTGGCACAGAAAGAGATGCTTTCTTTGTTGACTAAGGTTGGAATACCTGACCCTATTTTAGCCGCGAAAAAATATCCACACCAGTTTTCGGGCGGGCAACGCCAACGAGTGATGATTGCAATGGCTTTGGCCTTGAAACCTGATGTGTTGATTGCAGATGAACCAACAACCGCTCTTGATGTGACAGTTCAAGCGCAAATATTAAAACTGTTACAAGAATTACAGCGTGAGACAGGAATGGGATTGGTGATCATTACTCATGATCTTGGTGTGGTTGCTGAAATTGCTGATCGCGTCGTTGTTATGAATAATGCAGAGATTGTAGAGAGTGGGTTGGTTAGTGATGTCTATCACAACCCAAAACATGCTTATACGAAAAAGTTGATCGCGTCAGCGCCGGGAAACGGAGAAATGAGTTCTGGTGTTAAAAGCCAAGAACCAATATTGCAACTTGAGAATGTCTCAAAAGCATATGGTGATTTTGTGGCTCTTAGGGGGATGTCGTTTGAGCTTATGCCGGGTGAGGTTGTCGCTATTGTTGGAGAAAGTGGTTCAGGAAAGTCTACAGTTGCAAGAATGTTGCTGCGTTTAGAGGAGGCGAGTGGCGGCGTTGTAAAATATCGCGGCGATGATATTCTATCCATGAGTAGTTCCGAGCTTTTGTCCATTCGTCGTGACATTCAAATGGTGTTCCAAGATCCAACGCAATCACTCAACCCACGCATGTCTGTTTATCAAATAATATCTGAGGCTTGGATTATTCATGCAGGCATCATAGCAAAGTCGAAATGGAAAGAGCGGGCAGGGCAATTGCTAGAGCAAGTTGGGTTGAAACGGGAACATCTTGATCGTTATCCTCATCAATTTTCAGGTGGTCAGAAACAAAGAATTGCGATCGCTCGCGCTCTTGCGCTTGAGCCCAAAATTATCATTTGCGATGAAGCCGTTTCTGCGCTCGATGTATCCATTCAAGCTCAAGTGATTGCGCTGCTAAAAGGGTTGCAAAAAAATCTAGGCATTAGTTTTATTTTTATTGCCCATGATTTGCCAGTCGTTCGAGATTTTGCGGATAGGGTTATCGTGATGAAAAGCGGTGAGATTGTTGAAGAAGGGGCTGTGCAGCAAATATTTGAAGCGCCTAAAGAATTATATACGCGCAATTTGCTCAATGCCTCACTTGATCCTGATCCAAAGGTTCAGGCCGCGCGCCGAATGGCAGCCGCTGCTGTTTCTTAAAATATCAACTCTTGATTTTGGAGTGTTTATGTCTGTTATAAAATATTTTCGTGGGGCAATTATTGTCACTGTGATGGGGCTTTTATTGGCTGCGTGGTTGGGGTGGGTTTATTTCGGCACTTTAGGTGGTGTGGTTAAATTTTTCACGATTGGTGCAATATTAGCGGTGCTCGAAATTTCATTGAGTTTTGATAATGCCATTGTAAATGCCAATAAATTAAAGACCATGAGTGAAATTTGGCGGAAACGCTTTTTAACCTGGGGAATCTTGATTGCTGTGTTTGGAATGCGGGTTGTTTTTCCAGTATTGATTGTGGTTGCAGCCTCTGGCCTTGGCCCCATTGAAGCCATAAAATTGGCAATCAATGAACCTGTTCAATACGCAAAAATTGTTGGTGAAGCACATGTCTCTATTGCGGGGTTTGGGGGAACGTTTTTAATGATGGTGGCTCTGTCATATTTTGTTGATGAGGCCAAAGAAGTTCACTGGATCGGAGTGTTAGAGCGCTGGATGCGTAAATTTGCTTCTGTGCGAGGTGTTGAGGTGGCAAGCGTACTATTGATTGTGCTGTGCTTTTCGAGTTTGTTGCCAAAGTTAGAGAGCGCACGTTTTTTGTTTGCAAGCATTGCAGGTCTTTTTGCCTTTTTATGTGTTGAACTCATTGGTCATATTCTTGATAAATCAAATGCTGCGACAACCGTCACCAAAGGTGGCGTCGGTGCTTTTTTATACCTAGAGGTTTTAGATGCATCTTTCTCCTTTGATGGGGTTATTGGCGCATTTGCACTTACCCAAAATCTATTTCTTATTGCTATTGGCTTGGGTATTGGCGCGATGTATGTGCGTTCTATGACAATAATGCTCGTCGAAAAAGAAACACTTGCTGAATTTCGTTACCTTGAACACGGAGCTTTCTGGTCAATCCTCATTCTATCTATTTTGATGTTTTTACAAACATTGTGGCATGTTTCCGAAGTCGTCACCGGTCTATTGGGAGCGCTTTTTATTGCGATGTCTTTGATTTCTTCAATTAGTTACCGTCGGTCACAGAAGTGAGGAGTTAGTATGACTATAAAAACAGCATTGGTCACGGGGTGTAGTTCTGGGATTGGAAAAAATATTTGTGAACGGCTTCTAGAAGATGGCTGGCTAGTTATAGGCCTAAGCCGGCGTGTTCCTGAATTTTCTACCAATAAAGCTCATGCTTCTTTTAGACATTTATGCGTTGATATGTTGGATGCCGCTGCGTTGGATTTAGCCTTAAACTCGGTTGGCTCTGTTGATGCATTGATCCATGCTGCAGGTATTTTAAGGGTGGGCGGTTTTAACGATATGGATTTGGAGGATGGTGCCTTAATGTGGCGACTTCATGTCGATTGCAGTGCCCAACTAGTAAAAAAGTTGGCATCAGATATTCCTCAAGGGGGGCGCATTGTTTTTATTGGCTCTAGAGTTGCAAATGGTGCTGCTGGTCGTAGCCTATATGCTGCAACTAAATCTGCGCTCATTGGGTTTGCACGCTCTATTGCGTTAGAACTCGCCCCGCGACAAATTACGGTAAATATAGTGGCGCCGGCCGCTACTGACACTCCTATGTTACGTGATAAAAATAGAAATGAGCAGGCTCCCATATTGCCTTTAATGGGACGTTACGTGCAACCTGAAGAGGTTGCAGGAAGCGTTGTGTTTTTACTTTCTCCTTCTGCGGCTTCTATTACAGGGCAGCAATTGGTCATTTGCGCAGGTTCTTCTTTATGACGCGCGCTGAGGAGTATATGGATAATTTGTTTCCACTTTCTATAATAGCAGATGATTTGACAGGTGCATTGGATGGCGCCGTTGCGTTTTGCTCAGAGGGTGTTGAAGTTGTCGTCGCTGTAACTCTTGATGCGTATGAAGAGGCGATAAAAACAGGAGCTGACGTCGTCGCCGTTTCCACAGGTTCAAGAGATAGCACACCTGAAATTGCAAAGTCATTGGTCAGCCGCGCTCTCGATCTGAGTGGCAGGCGCAATATCTTTAAAAAAATTGATTCACGCCTTAAAGGCAACTTACAAGCGGAATTGTCTCCTTTTTTAGGGAAAAAACTATTTGTAAGTCCAGCGTTGCCAAGTTTTGGGAGATATGTAGAAGCAGGGTATGTAAAAGGCTTTGGTGTAAAAGAGCCAATTGATATAAAAAAGAAACTCGGTTTATTAGCAGTAAACTCGTTTATTCCTGATTGCAGAAGTGATGAGGATTTTGACACAGCGCTGGATTTGTTTTTACAAACAAATTCAGAAGATGTGATTTTTATCGGCGCACGTGGCTTAACTTTTTCAATTGCAAGGCGTGAAGGTTTGTTGCCAAAACGGCCACCAGCGCTATCCGGTAATGTGGGGATGGTTATAGGATCACGGGATCCTATAACAGTCAAACAACTGGATAACATTTCAAACGAAAACGTAGCCATTATTTCTGCCCCATCTGGTATATTTGAAGGAGACATGCCGAAAGATAACTGCATTGTTTTGCAAGCCTCTCAAGGCGCGATTACCGAACCTAACATTGTAGGAAAACAGTTAGCAAAATCGTTTCGGCCAATTGCACATAATTGTAGTACTTTACTATTGTCTGGTGGAGCAACAGCAGAGGCAGTACTTGCAGACCTAGATATAAATATGCTTTATATAGAAGGAGAGATTTTACCTGGTTTACCTGTTTCGAGCGCTAAAAAGTGGCGAATAGTGACGAAATCAGGTGGTTTTGGTGACGTAAATACTTTGTCGCGCCTTTTGGAAAGTGCTTTAGGAAAACATTGAATGAATAAAGAACAAACTGCAGATAAACGACAACAAAGAACAACACTGGCGGAAACAGTGTTTAACGATATGTATCGTGCAATAAAATCTGGTGCATATTCACCAGATGAACGTCTGCCAACTGAGTATGATTTGGCTGCAGAATTTGAAGTTTCGCGCCCAATTGTTCGTGAGGCTTTGCAAAAGTTACGTGACCAGAATCTTATATATTCTCGTCGCGGTGCAGGTAGCTTTGTTAGGCAAAACGGTTTGAAAGATCCGCTTGGTTTTGGACACGTGGAAAATTTGGCTGATTTACGAAAATGCTACGAGTTTCGTGCCGTTTTGGAGCCAGCTGGTGCTGAAGCTGCTGCGCGCAGACGTACCGCAGAAGATTTGAAAGTAATCTTCGATGCATTAGAAGTTTTGAAGAATGCTACAGAACGCCATCATCACCGTTCTGGTTCTGATTTTTTATTCCATCTGGCTATTGCGAAAGCCTCAGGAAATCAATATTTTTCAATCGCATTAGAAGCGTTAGAAGACCATATTGCAGTGGGAATGAAATTCCATGGACTTTCATTGCGCCAGTCTAGTAGCGGACTTGGGGGCGTTTATTCTGAACATAAAGGAATTTATGAGGCCATTCGCGATCAGAATGCTGAAGCCGCGCATAGTCAAATGGCTGCTCATATTGAAGGATCCAGAAGTCGACTTTTTGACGAATAACATTCATATCGACTTGTGTAATTGCTTTTATCCTCCAGTAAGCAGCGGCTTTTCTTTTAGCTTTACTAATGGGTGTTCGGTTAATTATTAGCTTGGATAGTAATGTTTCGAGCCCAAAAATAAATGGGCAAGGGAATTCTGGTAAAGTATTATTCTTCCAAATAGCTGTTCCAGTTAAGCCCAGAATACAGTCGCTTGTCTGTCATAAATCTAGCGCTATTTATTCTATGCTTTAATATTATACCAAGAATTTAACTTCTGATTTGTCAAAAAGGATGAAATATTGTTGACTATGGGCCGCAAGTTATGGAGGTTGTGAGCCCCCGCAACCAAAAGACATTGAAAAACTTAGCTAAATCAATGCCTTATAGGCCTGCATTCTCGTGTTGCACATTCTCAATGCAAATCTCTATTAAAACAACATGTTACATTGACTATACAAATCCCATCTTGCAACCAATTGCGACAGAGGATTATTTTAAATTAGATACTGATTGATACATAAATATATTTGTTCTTATGTTTTTCTATTAGGTATAATTGTCGATGATATTTTGAGTTTGTTTGATTTCATTGCATAACCAATTGTGGAATAAATGAACATGGCGTTATTGCAAAGCACAGCATGACGGATTTAATTACACTTTCAATTAATAACACCTATTGGTTTCCCGCGCATAAATACGCGGATGATAACATAAATGGGTGGGTCACTTTTAAACGCCAATTACCCACCTAAGTGGGCCACTTTTGCATGCCAATTCACATCTTTATGCGTTGGTTAGTCAATAGTTTGGATTTTGGTTGTAATATGGATTATTTATGTTCTGATATTTGACTTAAGTAAATTTTGAATAGTCGCGTAATTCGCTTGACTCTGTTGTGTTATGTTATAACATAACATCAATAAATATGTAATAATATAACATTTGAGGGTCTTATGATACGAAACATCATCTTAATTATAGCAACAGCGATCTCTTTGCCGTTGGCTCAGCCTGTGTTTGCGCAAGAGGGCAATCTTAACATCGCTTATATGAGTGGGCCCACGAGTGAAGCGCCTGATCCCCGTATTCGGTACAATGGCTGGCTTTCGAACCAGGCTGGCGTGACAGAAACTCTAATGGGTTTGACCGCAGATATGGGACTTTATCCACGGCTAGCAAAACGGCTTGAGCAAATAAACGAAACGACTTGGCGTATGACTTTGCGCGAAGATGTTGCATTTCATGACGGTACGGCCCTAACGGCTCAAGCGGTAGTTAAAAGCCTCGCGCCAATCCTTGATCCTGAATCGGAATTTCACAACGCACGCAACGCACGGTTGCTGGGGATTGATGAAATGGTAGTCGAAGGTAATTATGTTGTAACTTTCAAAACCAAAGAGCCGAACGCTGCTTTCTCTTGGATTTTGACTGAGCCAGGGGTGGCTGTTTTGGGAGAACCAACTGACGCATTCCCGATCAACGCCACAGGCCCATATATTTTCCGCGAAGCTGTGAAAGATCAGCTTTATCGTGTTGAAGCGAATCCGAATTACCGTGATGGTGCCCCTCATATAGCCCAAATACGGGCTATGACCGTAACGGATCCTTCTG
This sequence comes from Alphaproteobacteria bacterium, assembly GCA_002400495.2. Lineage (GTDB taxonomy): Bacteria > Pseudomonadota > Alphaproteobacteria > Rhizobiales > OSC116 > OCS116. Next base: position 15,374 of record NVQL02000052.1, read on the forward strand.
CAGCTGCATTGGCGTTTGAGGCTGGGGATGTTGATCTGGTCATCAACTATCCTGAAACTGATTTTAAACGGATCACTGCCAACGGGGCAAGAGGGGTATCTGCACCAACGGTACAGCTTTATTGGCTTGATATTGACGCCACAAATGGGCCTTTGGCTGATGCGCGTATACGTCGTGCTGTTTCATTGGCGATTGATCGCGACGGGATTGTCGCTGCTGCTCTTTCCGGCGTTGGTGGTGAGCCTGCTGGCACTATTTATCCAAGCATGATGCCTTGGGCCGCTGATATTGCCCCAAGCTATGACCCCGCTGCGGCTGAGGCTTTGCTCTTTGAAGCAGGGGCCGTGAAAACCGACGGCAAGTGGATGCTGAATGATGAGCCGCTCAAAATCGAGATTGTGACCTACGCATCGCGTGCAGCCCTCCCTCCAACAGCGGAGCTAATCCAAGCCTATTTATCAGCGATTGGAGTTGAAGCGAGCGTGAAAATTGGTGAATGGGGTGCTAATAATGATGCCATTGCATCTGGAGCTGCGGATCTACATTTACAGGCTTGGGGGGTTGCACCTTCTGGCGATCCATCCTATTTCCCTGGTGCAATTTTGCACAGCGAAGCGGGTAGCAATATCGGTGGCTATTCTAATGCAGAACTAGATGCGTTGCTTGCGAAAGGCACACAAACCTTTGACCTTGCCGAAAGACAGAAGATTTATGAGCAAGTTCAGATGATTATTGCAAATGATGTCCCGCTGATTCCGATCTTTCATGCTTCGCAGCTAAGCGTATCCAATCCAAATCTTGCGGGATTCAAAGTGCATCCAGCAATGACTTATTGGATATCACCTGAGTTACGCTGGATGAAATAAAATGGCAATTCAAATTAACGGCCTGTCCGCTTCGCGGGCAGGTAGACTCATTCTACACCCTACCGATTTAACTCTACCAGTTGGTGGTCGAATTGGTCTTGTGGGGCCAAGTGGCTCAGGTAAATCTACTTTATGCCATGCACTTGTTGACCATCTTTTAGCTGAAAGCATCGCCGTTGCACATGTGCCTCAAAGCCCTGACGAAGCACTTGACCCGCTACGCCGACTAGAATTCCACTGGCGTCAGGCAGAGCGTGCGCTTGGGTTGTCTCATGATCGAGAGCGTCAACGCACCTTACTGGCTGCGCTCGGCTTGGACGGCAGGCCGCTCAATGTTCGCCCGTGGGAATGGAGCCGTGGCATGCAACAACGGTTTGTGATTGCGCTTGCACTATTAGCGCCTCTCGAATTACTAATTCTTGACGAGCCGACTTCAGCGCTTGACCCGATTATTGCCGCGGCAACGCTAGATTTAGTGGACGACCATATTGCCAACACGGATACAACGCTTTTGATAGTGACCCATGACCTTGGTCTTGCCGCAACACGCGCCGAGCGGCTGATGGTTTTAAGTGAGGGCCGCATCATTGAGGATGCTGCGACAGAAGATCTATTGTCAGCGCCGGCCACTGCAGTGACGCAATCTTTGGTCGCTCATCGAAACTGGGCGGAACTGCCATGCTGAATGTTAATAATCTGACTGTCCAGCTTGGAGGGCGTGAAATTATCAGTTCCATCTCTCTATCTGTTGCACCTGGAAAAACCCTTGCCGTTTTGGGAGAAAGCGGGGCGGGGAAATCAACTCTGGTCGGCGCGATACTTGGCCTTTTACGGGCTTCCAGCGGCCAAATTAGTTGGGCAGGCAAGCCGATTGAGCGCGGTAAGGCAGCATTGGTTATGCAAGAACCCCGTAGCGCTTTTAACCCGCGACTTCCTTTGCGCCGCTCTGTCTTAGAACCGCTATATGCAGGCAAGTTACCTGATGATCCCGCACGACTAGAGCGACTTTGCAAAGGATTAGAAATCGATCCCAATATGTTGGATCGGCTACCTTACCAAGTCTCAATTGGTCAGGCTCAGCGGGCAGGTGTTCTACGTGCATTGATTGCTTCGCCGCCGCTCATCCTTTTTGATGAGCCGCTTTCTGCCCTTGATGCCGTCACGCAGAAACACACCGCAAAATTGATCTCTACCTTACAACAAGAAGAAGGATTTGCCGCTTTGATCGTCACCCATGATATGGGCTATGCCGCCGCACATGCCGACAGTATCGCCGTGCTGCGTTCTGGACATATCGAAGAAATGGCCACAGCAGAAAATTTCTTTCGTTCTCCGCAAAGTCAATATGGGCAGGATTTGCTGAATGCTGCGGTTTCGCTTGGCGCCATCGAAAGAGCTGTCATATGAAAAAACTATTCGAAATTTTCTTACGTGCTGCGGTAGTTCTGGCTGGCACAGCTCTTGTCACTTTCACATTACTTTGGTATGCACCCGGTGATCCAGCTGCTACAATAGCTGTGGCACGTTTTGATTCGACTGTCTCCGCTGAGATTGTAGATAAAATTCGTATTGAGGCTGGATTGGACGCTGGTTTTTGGCCGGCTTTTCGTCATTGGATTGGCCCTATTTTGGTGGGCGACCTGGGCAACTCTTCAGTTTCGGGAACTCCCATTTGGCCAGAAATGCGTACCGTCATTGCGCTGACAATGCCGCTCGCCATGTTAGGAATGACGATAGGTCTTGTTATTTCCATTCCGCTCGCCATTCTGGCTGCGTGTAATCAAGGCACTTGGATCGACAGAGGCGCAATAGCTTTGGCCTCTTTGGGGGCGGCTATTCCTGGATTTTGGCTCGCACTTTTGTTAATTCTGGTTTTTGCTGTCAAGCTATCGTGGTTACCAGCAATGGGCACTGGAACAGCGCGTCACTTGATACTGCCAGGTCTTACGCTTGGCTTGGGTGTCGCCGCGTCGCTAACCCGAATATTACGCTCAGCCCTATTAGAAGCTCGCAACGCGCCTTTTCTTCCAGCGTTTATACGGCGCGGGGTTGGGGTGCACGAACGGGCGCTGGCTCATATCACGCCTCATGCAGCCATACCAGTGCTAACGGTAGTTGGATTAGAACTTGCTTTCCTGCTTGAAGGCGCGGTTATGGTCGAGGTGGTATTTGCGCGCCCTGGCATAGGCAACTTTCTTATTCAAGCTATACAAGCGCGCGACTTTCCCAAAGTGCAGGCTGTTGTTCTGTTAACAGCCGTTTTATTTGTAGTCGTCAATCTATTAATTGATATATCTTACCACCTGATTGACCCAAGAGTGGGAACACAAGATGCGTGAACTTCGTCCTATATTCATTATTGTGGTGCTTTTGGTAGGAATAACTGTGTTTGGACCATTTCTTGCGCCCAACGACCCCACAGCTATCGACATTCCTAATCGTCTATCAGCGCCTAGCGAAGTTTATCCACTTGGTAGCGATGCGATGGGGCGATGCATCCTATCACGCCTGCTATATGGTGCCCGCTGGTCATTAGGATTGGCCTTTCTTGTTTCCACTATTGGGCTGATTGTCGGCAGCTTAATGGGGCTTCTCGCTGCGATGGGAGGCCGAAAAATAGATTGGTGCATTATGCGCGTAACCGATATATTTCTGGCTTTTCCTGACCTTGTCGCAGCGGTTGTCATTGTAGGTGTATTGGGGGGCGGCACCAACAGCCTAATCCTTGCGCTTTCGGTAACCAGCTGGACGCGATATGCGCGGGTCGCGCGCGGTATTGGGCTGGGGCTTAGTTCTCGTGGTTATGTGATTCAGGCGCGTCTTGTTGGCCTTTCTGCATTTTCAATTGCCCGTTGGCATTACATGCCGACATTAACCTCTTCGCTGGTTGTGGTTTGGACTGGCATGCTGGCGCGCGCCATCCTAGGCATTTCGGCGTTAGGTTTTCTTGGCTTTGGCGTGCAACCACCAACCCCAGAATGGGGCACGATGCTGCTGGACGCCCGCATTCATATCCTATCCACACCATTGCAGATGATCTGGCCTGGAATGGCTGTTCTGCTATGCGTATTAACTATCAACATTACTGGTGATGTGCTCCGAGATGCACTTGCCAAAAAGGAAATTAGACCATGACAGAAATTGACAATTCAATTGACAAACCTCGCCGCGGCATTCTCTTGCGATTGCTTGCGGGGTTGCTATTCGCTGGCATGGTCGTGATGATAAAAGCAGTCAGTGAAAAAGTTCCACTCGGTGAAATTGTCTTTTTTCGCTCAGCTTTTGCCATGATACCCTTGGTCATATTTCTATATCTTCGCCGTGAATTTCCTCACGGATTGCGCACGAAACGACCTTGGAGCCATGTATTACGCTCTGGGTTTGGTGCAGCGGCTATGTTCACCTCTTTTGCCACGATCGCTCGCCTGCCTGTTGCCGAGGCGACGGTTATTGGTTATCTTTCGCCAGTTTTAACGGCCGTGGCTGGTGTGGTCTTGTTGGGCGAACGGGCGACAGTTTACCGCATCGGTGGCATCGCTTTAGGTCTTGCGGGCGTGATGATCTTGGTCTGGCCAGAACTTGGTGTCGGAGAGTTGGATACGCGCCGTTTTACCGGATTAATACTTGGCGTCATTACCGCAATATTAACCTCATTGGCGCTATCTATGACCCGCAGCCTCGCACGCACAACCGAAAGCCCTGGTGCAATTGCATTCTATTTTGCACTCTGCTCAGGTTTGGCTGGGCTCGCAACCTTGCCTGGTGGTTGGATTATGCCCTCGGCAGATACCCTGTTGTTACTTGTGCTGGCAGGGCTTTTTGGTGGTTTTGCGCACATTGCGATGACCCTTGCATTCCGCTACGCTGAAGCCTCTCGCTTGGCAGCCTTTGAATATGTCGCAATAATTTGGGCGGTTTTAACAGACCTTGTTATCTTTAGCTTGCCGCTTGCTCCTGCATTTCTTTTGGCGTTGCCGTTGGTACTAGCTGGCGCCGCCTTTGCCGCAATGGAACGCAGCACTCAGAAACCTGCGGGTAGCAAATGAACAAAACTTTTGCTTAGCTGCCAACATAAGTAACAACTGAATCAACGCAATATCTTAACACCAGTAAACTGGCTGTAGACTGGAGAACCAAGCAAAACACTTTCATCCTTATTATAGCTTACCTCATTGCTTTCCCGGTTAGTGGGTTCCAAAAAATTCTAATGACCATTATTGCTCTCAATTAATTTAATTTAGAACTAACCTTATCTGCAATATAAAGCCTTGAATTAGTTTCAATATAATTGTTTTGCAAATCTAGTTTTTAATTATTATAATTACATATTACATTATATTTCAATAAGTTATTGACTTTTTGTGTGGTCACAAGTTAAGTGTTTGGCAAATAATAGACAAAATATACGAACTTATTACAGATGAATAAACTCAAATACCGATTACTAGAGAAAACTGGTTTAAAAGCAACTGGTTTAAAAGTTTGCTATGATCAAAATGTCGTCATATCAGACCTCAGTTTAGATATTAAAACTGGCGAAATTACGATATTAGTGGGCGCTAACGGCTGTGGTAAATCTACTTTATTGAAATCCATTGCGCGCATCATTAAGCCTGAGCTTGGTAGTGTTTTGCTAGATGGTGAAAATATTCATAAAATTAAAACAAAGTATGTGGCGCAAAAACTGGGGCTTTTACCACAGGGCCCTATAGCACCCGAAGGGTTGAGTGTTAAAGAATTGGTCAGCCAAGGGCGTTTTCCGCATCAAAGCCTGTTGCGTCAATGGACTGAGCAAGATGAAACGGCTGTCACCCAAGCCATGCAAACCGCCAGAGTTGATGTTTTTGCCAATATGCAGGTCGATGAATTATCAGGTGGACAGCGCCAACGTTGCTGGATTGCGATGGCATTGGCACAAGAAACTGAGACTATTTTACTTGATGAGCCAACAACCTTCTTAGATCTTAAAATCCAAGTTGAATTGATGGACTTGCTAGCCGATTTGGCACATAAAGGTGGCCGCACGTTGGTGATTGTTCTGCATGAGCTTAACCTTGCTGCGGCTTATGCCGATACATTAATCATGATGAAAGACGGCGAGATCACCCATCAGGGCGCCCCAAGCGAGGTTTTCACTAGCGAAAACTTAAAACAAGTGTTCGATTTAGATGCCGACATCATCATTGAACCGAAAACCAACCGCCATATATGTGTGCCACATTATAAAAATGCGGCCAGTTCAGATGCCAATGAGGTTGAAAAAACCGCATGAGCCAAACCGCGACTGATATGCCCCGAATTCCCAATGTAAAGGATAAATGGCGCATGCTCACTATGGGCGTTCCCTTGATGCTGATATTGGTCGTTTCCATGTTTTTATTGCATATTTCCATCGGCGCCAAATCACTGACATATCAAACCGTTATTGACGCATTTAGTAATTTTGATGTTAAAAATTTCGATCACATTATTATATTGAAAGTCAGGTTACCACGCGCCATCATTGCCATTGTCGTGGGTGCAAGCCTCGCGGTGGCGGGCGCAATTATGCAGGGCGTGACACGCAATCCACTGGCATCACCATCTATTTTGGGGCTTATGTCGGGTGCGTCATTTGCCATTGTCGTCGCACTTGGGGTGTTTGGGGTTCATTCGCCATTTTTAACCCCGTGGATTGCCGCTTTTGGTGCATTGGCGGCGGCTTTATTGGTGCTGGTCATCGCTACATTGGCGCCTGGTGGCACCAACCCGCTTAATTTGACTCTCTCAGGTGTGGCGGTTAGCGCCTTTTTGGGTGCCATCATCTCATTGCTCAATCTCATGGATGAAGATAATTTCGATCAATTGCGGGTTTGGCTAACGGGTTCACTAGCGGGTAAAAATTTAAATATATTTTACATCATCTCGCCGTGGCTGGTCATCACGATGATCGTTGCCATCATCCTATCGCGCAAGATCACAATTTTAGGCATGGGCGAAGAAGTTGCCAAAGGCTTGGGCGTCAAAACCACAGGGCTTAAAATTCAACTGCTGGCCGTCGTCATAATTCTTACCGCTTGCAGTGTGGCAATGGCGGGGCCGATGGGATTTATCGGCTTGGTTGTGCCGCATATGGTGCGGCTATTCATTGGTGCTGATTATCGTTGGGTCATCCCTTATTCGGCTTTATTGGGCGCGGTATATTTATTGGCGGTCGATATCATTGCGCGGGTGATCATCGCCCCGCAAGAGGTTTCGACAGGCATCATCACCGCGCTGCTTGGTGGGCCGTTATTCATCTATCTCATCAAAACACGGGGGCGTTGAAATGAACCAGTATTTCACTTTACGCTTATTTGACCAGAAAATAGCGCTGCAGCTTCCTATCTTGGCTTTGTTGATATTTTTGGCGCTATTTTTGGCAATTGTGGCCAGTCTGGCCTTCAGTCTCAATGCGGGCAGTTATAATCTATCGCTAGCAGAGGTGTTGGATATATTGCTGGGCGAGCCAGCCGATGCGGCCAGTGAAAAAATTGTCTGGTTATTTCGCTTCCCGCGTAGTTTGGCCGCTATTTTGGTGGGGATGATGATGGCGCTTTCGGGCGCTGCCTTACAAAATATCACCCGCAATGGCTTGGCTGACCCTTCTTTGGTAGGCATCAGCCAAGGCGCGGCTTTGGCTGTGGTTGCGTCAATTATTGTCTTTCCCGAAATTAGCGCCGTATGGCGGCCTTGGTTGGCATTGCTCGGCTCGTTAAGCGTGGCGGTTCTGATTCAAGGTTTAAGTTATGAAGGCAAGGTCAGCAAACCGATTAAATTCATTCTTTTGGGCATTGGTGTTTCGGCATTTATCAGCTCAATCACCACTGCCATGCTCACTTATGGCAATATTTATCAAGCTAGCGCGGCATTGGGTTGGTTGGCAGGTAGCATTAACGGCGCCGATTGGTTAGATGTCAAAATATTGGCCATTTCTTGTTTCATCCTCATCCCGTTTTTATTAATCATCAGCCGTTCGATGGCAGCCATTCGTATGGGCGAGCATGTTGCCATCAGCTTAGGCACGCCGATATTATTCACCCGTTATGCACTTATTTCTATTGCAGTGGCGTTGGCGGCCATCGCCACATCGGTGGTTGGGCCATTGGGTTTTGTTGGGCTGATTGCTCCACATGCCGCGCGGCGTTTGGCGCATTGCGGCGTGGCGGTGCATTTATTGCTCACCGCACTTATTGGCGGGCTGCTGGTATTGATTGCTGACACGGCTGGCCGCGCGGCTTTCGCGCCCATTCAAATCCCCGCTGGCATTGTCACCCAAATTATTGGCGTGCCGATATTCGTTTATTTATTGCTCAGACAAAAGGCTAAAATTAACGGCTAACTACACAAATTCTGCCCCCGCACAACCCGCCCCACGCCAAAAAGAAAGAAGAGAAACATGAAAAATTCAATCATTGAATTTGCCTTCGTAATTGGATTTGCGGCGGCAAGCCTGCTGGGTAACGCCCATGCAGCAGATACCCGCATTTTTACCGATGACCTAGGCCGCGCGGTGGAGATTCCCACCCATGCCAGCCGCATCGCTTCATTACATGATGGCATGCTCACTTTGCCGTTAATTGAATTGGGCGTCATTCCTGCTGGCAGTGCGGGGCGTATTTCAGGCGACTTACCACCATTTATTCGCGGCTCTAAAGGCTTAACTGGCTATGATTTTGACAATAGCGACATTCAATTTTTAGGCAAATACCCCGTTGATATTGAAAAGGTTGCGGCGCTCAAGCCTGACCTGATCATCAGCACCACAACTTATGAAGATATTTTAAACAAATTGTCGGCCATTGCGCCAACCATTATCATTGACAATGTGAATAATTCACGCGAACAAATGTTTGAAACATTGGCCGACATTACGCACACTCAAAAAACATTAGATGTGTTAAAAACCCGCTATGCGCAACAGATTAAAGACATTAACACTGTCATCGATACCAAAAGTATCAGCGTCAATGTTATGCAAGCCTCTGGTGGTAAACTCTATGTCTGGCATTCATATTTCAGCCTCGGCAAAGTGCTGCGCGATGCTGGCTTTACTTTCCCTAAATTGGTAGAGGATATTGCGGTCGGTGAACGCCGTGAGCTAAGTGCCGAAAAACTACAAGATTTAAATGCAGATTATATATTTGTCACCTATCGCACAGATAGAGCGCGCACCCCGCAAGATGCCATGGCTGAATTTGAAAAAGTCATTCCTGATTTTTGCAACTATCTAAAAGCTTGCCGCGAAAACCGTATGCTGATGATGCCGCGCGAGGCTGCCTCTAGCACTTCTTTCACCGCGTTGGGTCTATCTGCCTTTACTGTTCTCACGCACATTAGTGGCAACCCTTATGCTGCTAAAATTACCAAATAATTGGGTGTGAAATGAACAGCTTCTTCACAAGCTCTTACAATTTTACTGACGATATGGGACGGCAGGTTGCGATACCTGCCACGCCTTTAAGGATCGCTTCTTTGCACGATATAAGCATCACCATTCCGCTCATCGAATTGGGCGTTTTTCCGATTGGCAGCCATGGCCGCCAACTCAAGAATGGTGCGCCTTTCATTCGCGCCTCCAAAGGCCTAACGGGTTATGATTTTGGCAATAGCGACATCGAATTTATTGGTAGCACACCGATAGATATTGACAAGCTGGCAGTGCTCCAACCTGACCTGATCATCAGCACATTTTGGCAAAAAGCAAATGTTGAAGATTTACAAGCCATCGCGCCGACCATTGTGCTTGATTGCCACCATCGTGACGAAATAGAAATATTTGATATTTTAGCCAGAATCACCCAAACCCAAGCAAGACTTAACGTGCTAAAATCTCTATATGATGAACAGATAAATCGCATCAAACAAATCCTAGATACACAAGACACCAGCGTCAATGTCATCCAACCGTTTGAAAACAAACTATTGGTATGGCACACCTATTCAACTTTGGGGCGTGTGTTGCGTGATGCAGGCTTTCAATTCCCGCAAGCGGTAGAAAACATCCCGCAAGGTAAGTGCGTTGAATTTGGCGCCGCACAATTGCCCGAATTAGAAGCTGATTATGTTTTCGTCACCTACCGTACCGATAAAAACCACACACCGCAAAACAGCATAAATGGCTTGAATGCGGTCAAAAACAATTTCGCCACTCACTTCGCCCCCGCCCAAAATGGCCGCATGCTATTTTTGCCACGCGAAGAAGCGACGAGTAACTCATTTGCTGCTTTGGCTATATGTGCATTCACTGTGCTCACGCACATCAGTGGAAACTATATTCAAACTAGTAATAATACCCCCGCATAACCTGAAACTAAGAAAGAGAACAGAAATGAACTTCTCAATTTTCAAAAAAGCCGTTGTTGCCTGTGTGACAGCTGCAGCCCTAACCTCCAGCGTATATGCTACGGATACAAAAACATACACCGATAGCCTTGGTCGTAAAGTCGAAATACCGACCGATGCCAAACGCATTGTCTCGTTGCATGACATGGTGCTTACTGTGCCGTTGATTGAGCTGGGTATTTTGCCCGTGGGTAGCCATGGCCGCACAACTGATGATGGCACGCCGTTCATTCGCTCGTCTAAGGCCATAACTGGTTATGATTTTGACAATAGCGACATTGAATTTATGGGCAATTGGCCTGCTGATGTCGAAAAAGTTGTCACGGCAAAGCCCGACCTTATTCTCACTACATCTTGGCAGGGGCTTAAATATGGGCAGATCGAAAATATTGCACCAACTTTGGTGATTAATTCAGAATCAACTATTGAAGTTTTTGATATGTTGGCCGAGATTACAGGCTCTGGCGCCCAATTGGACATTCTCAAAAGCCGTTATGCCCAGCAAATTGCAGATATTAAACGCATCATCGATACCGAGAATATCACAGTCAATGTCATTCAACCTTACGACGGCAACCTTTATGTCGAACATACATATGGCAATTTAGGCAAAGTGTTACGTGATGCGGGCTTTAAATTTCCCAAAATTGTTGATGACATTGCTGTCGGCGGCGATGCTTCATTCAGCGCCGAAAAATTACAAGATTTGGATGCTGATTATGTTTTTGTCACTTACCGCACCGACCAATTGCAAACCCCACAAGACAGTATCGATGGGCTTGAAAAAGTTATCCCTGGTTTCTGTGATTACTTTAGCGCCTGCAAAAAAGGTCGTATGTTAGTGATGCCACGTGAAGCTGCCACAACAAGCTCATTTGATGCATTAAGCATTACCGCATCTAATGTACTTACTCACATTAGCGGCAACCCTTACGCCAAAAAATAACTAAAACTGCGTGCCATAACCCTATGGTACGCTTCTCAATAATAACCATAAATATTGGTAGAACCATGCTTCCTAAACTTAAAAAAATGCGATTTTTTAGTGTCAAAATTATTGCAAAAATAAAGTTGTCTCATTCCTTCACACGCATCACATTCCAAGGTGAGAATGTTAAAAATATGCTCACCTATGCACCAGATCAATGGATTAAATTATCCATTCCTGATGCCAATGGCTTTGCGCCAAAAATTACCAACCAAGAACAATATAATGCGATGGACAAAAATACTCGCCCGCCCATGCGCACCTATACAATACGGCATATAAGGCGAGAGCTCAACGAAGTTGATATTGATTTTGTTCTTCACGGAGACGAAGGCCCAGCGTCTGCATGGGCAATCAAAGCCAAAATTGGTGATGAAATTCAAATGCGCGCACATTGCCATTCTATAATTAAAAAACCAGCAGGATGCCGATGGCTGCCACCAGAAGAGGCGAACGAATTTCTATTAATTGCAGATGAAACAGCAGTGCCTGCCGCAATTGGGATTTTAGAGCAATTAAGCCATTATAAAGACCCGCCCAAGGTCACCGCTTATTTTGAAGTTCCACATCAAGACGATTGTTTGGAAACTCCAAATTGGCCAGAACTAAACTTGAATTGGCAAGTTCGAAATGAAGGTTCGCATGATTATAACCGCCTTTTAATAAATGCCGCCGAAAAATTTAATTTACCTCAAAATAACCGCTTTTACGTGTGGCTCGCAGGAGAGACAACCGCAATTAGGCACATTCGCCTATATTTGGCTGAGGACAAAAAACTAAACAATGAAAAAATAACTTTTGCAGGTTATTGGAAATTAGGACAAGCAATTTAGACATTTTGGGCGGTTGCCTTAATCACTTGGCACCAACCCAAAACCCCCACTTTATCGACAAACTAAACCAACATAAAATGGAGCAAACTACGATGACCGAAAAAAATAATTTTCACACAAAACTAAAACCACTGGGAAAAAAACTTAAAAATATTTTTAGTTTTACAACCCTTTGCCTTGCTCTTAGCATGGTGTTTACCACTCCAAGCAACGCGCTTGAATGTGAAACGGGCTTGCGGGCTTTCACACATGCTGATGGAGATATTTGCATTCCCAATTCGCCACAGCGGATTGTTACCCTTAATGACCAATTGCTGGCATTGCCATTGATTGAATTAGGCGCACCACTTGTAGGGACTGCAGGACGTATTGCATCCGACGGCAGTTTTTATATGCGTGGTGGAATGGACACGCTTGGCGTTGATTTTAGCAATTCAAAAATTGAATTTGTTGGTAAATTTAATGCACTGGATCTTGAGCTAATTGTTGGCTTAAAACCTGACCTGATTATTGGTGGCACGTATAATGATGAAGCTGTGCTAGATCAACTTTCACAAATTGCACCAGTGGTTAAAATAGACAATACTGGCCTTGGCTTAATTGGCACCTTAAAAGCGCTGGCAGATATCACAGGGACAAGTGAAAATTTCGAAGCCAGATATGCAAACTATGTTTCAAAAATCGAACGCCTTAAAAATGCAATTGGAAACCCAGAAGATATCTCTGTCACGCTGACGTTTATGTTCCCTGCGGGTGAAGACCTTTGGGTATATAGAGAAGGGTTAGGCGCTATTGGACAAGTGACCAAGGATTTGGGATTTAAACAACCAGATGCCGTCGCTAGCTTAACTGAACGTCAAGCAAAATTTAGTGCAGAAACCATTGAATCGCTTGATGCAGATCTGGTCTTTGGTTTTTACCGACAGTCTCCAGATGCGACTGCAAAGGCTGTATTCGCTGCTTATGAAAAGTTTAACCCTGCATGGTGCGCAGCATTAAAGGCTTGTCAACAAGGGCAATTTATTTTATTGCCTAGCCCTACATTTGGCAGCAGCCTAACAAGTCTTGAACTTGCAGTGGAATTGGTTGAAACCCATACAGTTGGGCGTTCATTTAATAAACAAATTCAGGAATATAAATAATATCAATTTCGAATATTTGAGCGGTCACCAATTTGATTTGGTGACCGTTTATTTGTTTAATCGCAGGTTATCGCGCATCATTATTCTTTTAAACTATTAAAAAAATTGCTGGGCAATCTGAAACATTGCCCAGCAAAAATATTATATTATTTTGACAACTGTCTCGCTGGGTCTGAAAGATGAGTTGTCAGTGCATATATGGTTGCCACTGATCCCATGATCGAACCTGCTGCTGCTTCATCACGTGGAAGATAAATCACACGGCCTTCTCTGCAGGCAGTTAGCGCCTCGCACCAATTAGGCAGAACTTCTTCTAAAGCCGCAATTGCATCTGCAGGTGTTTGTCCACGATCATTGCGATAGGAAGTTACGATCCAGTCAACATCAAGCTCTTGCAAATATTCTGCAGAAATAGACTTGCGAGATCCCACTTCTATCTCTTCGATCAGGTCGGGAAATTTGAAACCTGCATCTCTAAGAACTTGGCCCATTCCTGGGTATGTATGGAATAAAAGGAGCGAGCCTTTGTAACCTTGCATAACCGCTACTGTCAGTCCCTCTGGTGCCATGCGCTTTAATTGGGCTATTTGTGCATCATAAAGTTCGCGTATTGCTTTTAACTTGCTTTGTGTGCCCGTCGCCTCTGCAACAAATGCGTGCAGGTCTATGCCAGTTGTTTTTTGTATGTGCACACCAATAGTGGGGGCGATCATTGAAAGCCGTTCATAGTTTTCAATACTGTCAATTGATCCCCAAACCCCGTGAAGAATTAGATCTGGTTTCGCAGCTGTGATTGCTTCAAAATCTAATTGGTTTGGCAATCCAAGAAACATCATATCTGAATTTGGAAAGTCAACACCTGTGAGGTTAAGGCTACTGCGTAAATATTGTTGCCCGTTAGAGTCAAGACCTCCGGTGCTACCAACTGGCATGATTCCCAACTCAATTAGTGGTACTGTGACTGATGACACGGTGGAAACAATTCGTTCGGCATTTTCAGGAATACATGTGGTTCCGTAGTGATGTTTGATGAGCCGTTGGTCTTCGGCACAATCTTCTGCCATAGCTGGGCTTGAAAAGCCAATAGCGACTATAGCCGCCAAGGTGAGATGAAATTTCATAGTGGTACTTTCGTATAAAATACAGTTAGAGGAATAAGTTAAAAGTAACTTTGATTTAAGCAGGTAACAAAACACGCACTGAACCGAGTAGTTCTAAGCTCATGAGCCTGCTACTTACCGCACAAATAATATCATATGAAGATATCGTAATCAATATACTTTTCAGTGAAAAACTATATTTTATCTATATATATCAGTAGTTTATAATTATTACAAACTGTGATTGTTGGTTTGTTGCGGCAATGAGACATACTCGAATTAAAGTAGCGCCTCGTTAAAAACCAATATCATTCCGCCTTATCAATTTGATTCGCAGCCGAAGACAATTTATGGGGCAAAACTACGCCTTATATTTCATAAAGTTTGTGAATTGACATACAAAATGACCCAATTAGATGGGTAATTGGGGTTTAAAATTGATCCACCCATTTATGTTATAACCCCCGCTTTTACGTTTAAGGAGATAATTTAACTCTGAACTGAAGTGGTCCCACAAATTCGGACAGTGGTTTAAGATGTATTCAACCATTAAGATTGCATATAAGAATGACAAAACGACGGAATTTCACAGACACTTTTAAAGCCAAATTGGCACTTGAAGCTTTGCTAGGTGACAAGACGGTTCAGCAGATTGCTGCCAAGCATCACCTTCATCCCACACAAGTCAGCACTTGGTAGAGGGGGTACAGAAAAGTCAAAGAAATCTGGTGTTCAAGATAGTGATATCAAAGATCTTCATGCCAAAATCGGCCTTTTAGCTATGGAAAATGATTTTTTGTCACAAGGGCTAGATCGATGAGCCCGTCTAAACGCAGAGACATGATTAAACAGGACAATGTTAACATAAGTTTGAGCCGTCAATGTAAGTTATTGAAGATTAGTCGATCTTCAATTTATTATCGTCGCGTTGGCTTTAGTCCCGCAACGCTTGATCTGATGAATGAGATTGATCGGATATTCACTAAATACCCGTTCTTTGGTAGCCGCCAGATTGCAGCTTATCTTCCAAGAAAAGGTTTTGCTGCTGGTCGTCATCGAGTTCGGCGGTTAATGGGTATTATGGGTTTGCAGACTGTTTACAAAAGGTCAAATACGAGCAAAAAGCACTCGCAGCATCCTGTTTATCCTTATTTACTTAGAAAACTTCCCATTACCCGCGCCAATCATGTTTGGTGTAGTGACATTACCTATATTCCTATGAAGCGTGGGTTCTTATATTTGGTTGCAATTATGGATTGGGCCACACGAAAGGTTTTGTCTTGGCGCCTTTCAAATACGTTAGATACAAGCTTTTGTATTGAGGCACTTAATGAGGCCATTGCCAAATATGGAAGGCCTGAGATTATGAATACTGATCAAGGCAGCCAATATACAAGCTCAGGCTGGGTTACTGTTTTAAGTGATGCTGGTATTAGAATGTCAATGGATGGTAGAGGTCGTTATTTGGACAATATTTTTATTGAACGTCTTTGGCGATCACTGAAACAAGAAGCCATTTATTTGCATGAAATGACTGATGGTTTCCATGCTGGTCAAATTATTGATGATTGGATGACATTTTATAATACGGATCGCCCACACACTGCACTTGATAAACATACGCCAGATGAGATATACTTCAAGACAATCAAACCAAGAATTGCGGCATGAACATAATCAGAATACATCTTAACCAAGCCGCAAAACTGTCCTAAATAGCAGGACCACTTTAATAAAAGTTGGTTGGACTAAAAAATATACGCTTGAGTATATGCTGGGCGGCGAAATTTCAGATATTATCATCACTAATTTAGAAGTCACTGACATTGTCAAACATTGTTCAGATAAAATTTCTACAGGTTTAACCCCCTCCACTGTAAACCATGATGTGTCGTAGCTAGGGTTGGCAATCGCAGATTTTGGATTTATTCAGCTTAAGGGGCGTTTGACGTGGTGGCTATGGGGCTGTTCATTGGCGTTAGAAGCCGCGTTTCAATTGCTTGAAGCTGGGTTTGGTCGTTTTTATCTGGGCAGCTTTAACGCATTCCTTGTTGCTGGGTGTAACGCATAGCCTGCAGCACTAAGGCAGGTCATAAAAGCCAATTGCATTGCCGAAAGGATCAGTAAACTCTGAATAGGTCACGACATTGGGTATTTCGATTGCCTCCCCAGTATTTATGCCAACGCGCGCACGGGCGGCTTGCGCGACCTTCATGTCCTTCACCAAAAACCTGATGATCGCGCCTGATGATTGTTGATTATTTGTCTCGTATAGTTGAAGCCAGACGCCACGCGCGGCCTTGAATTCTATAATATCTGGGGTGGGTTTGATCATTTCGGTGTCTGCGCCAAGAAAGTTGGTATACCACTGTTCTGCTTGGTTAAGTGATGACACGGGGATCGCAATTGTGATTTCTTTGAATGGCTCTGCTGTCGCAACACTTATGATTGCCAGAAAAACCACGAAGACTTTACATAACATTTTCATATTCAGGATCCTTTTGTCAAATCTTGCGCTAACATCAGCGCATTTCCATCTGGATCGTAGAAAGTTGCGGTACTTACCATCCCTTCGACAATGTCTGTTGGCCCATCAAATTTCACGCCTTCTGCTTCTAAAGCTCGGCGCGCTATGTCAATATTTGCCACACCAAAAACAGGAACGGAATTCCCTGGTGCAGGTTCTACATGTTCACCCAAACCCAATGTCACTCCTTCGGTTTTTGTTTGCATTTCGCTCCAACCCGCTTCATCAATATGATGAATAAGCGTGAAGCCAAGCATATTTGAATACCATTTCGCGCTGATATGGCGGTCGCTTACGGATAAGGCGATGGTAATTGTATTATCCAGTGTTATAATTGACATATTTCTTCCTTTTTGATTAAAAGTATATATACTATACTTTATGGACATTGAAATATTTGTCAAGGCAATATCATGAATATTGAAACCATCATCAGAGTTACGTCCCGTGCTTGGTCGCTAGAAATTCTTTCGCTTATGTTCGATGGAATAGCGGGTCGGCAAGCGCCGTTGCTTTCTGCATCAGGGGCAAGCCGAACTGCTTTCACACAAAGTTTGCACCATTTGATCGATCTTGAATTGTTAGAACGAAACCCTGGCCATGGACATCCCTTACGACCAGAATACAGGTTAACGGCAAAAGGTGCTGAGGTCGCCGCCATTGCGCATAAAATCAAAATTCTCACGCCCTTACATACGCGCAATGCAATTATCAGGCGCGCGTGGATTATTCCTGTTTTGGCGGTTAGTCAGAAACCACGTTATTTTAGCGAGATAAAAAGCGATCTTTGTTCGGTGACAGACCGCGCTTTGTCACAAACACTTCAACGACTTCAAGCCAATGATTGGCTTAAACGCGATGTTGATATAGAACAAAGCCCGCCTCGGCCATTATATCAAGCGGCAAATACTGGCATTGAAATTAGCCAAGCGGTTGATTTGGTGTTGTAAAATTTGCAGGCGGAAATTAAACCCGTAATTTGTTGCATCATTCAATTGTATATACTGGCAGTTGCATATGCCAGATTAACTTGCAACCCTTTCTTTTATTTCGAATATAGGCTAACGTGTGTATAAACCAAAAGAAAGGTCATTCCGATGAGCAAAGCTAGAGCACGTGAGCGAAAGAAAAAAAGATTAGCCCAAGCGCATGCAGCAGGCAAAGCCCCTACCCCCGCCGCTGTCGCAGAGCAAAAGCACACTGCTGGCAAATTTGACAATCATTTAAACAAAAACGGTAAAAACAAAGGTGGCAAGAATATTCCTAATTTAGCGGCCTCAAGCCGTGGTGCTGCGCGATCTGGTTAAGAGCGAACACCATTTAGAGTTAAGTGAGCAGAAGAGCTATTTGACATATAATTAAGCCTATATTTACATTGAATTCAATATTTTATGGCATTAATTACGAAATAGCTTGTTTTATAATTTAAACTAGTGTCTAACGCCCCCTACGTTTGATTGATACGTTACTAATGCATCCTACTTCTCTTTCTAAATATTTAGGTTAAGTCGAGGGTAATAGACGTAAGTCTTTATCAAGCCCAAATTTTCGGCCACACGGTTGTGGTTGATTGAATACCCAAATTTGCACAAGGAGAAATAACATGGCAATTGGTACAGTAAAATGGTTTAACCCTGCTAAGGGTTTTGGTTTCATCGAGCCTGAAAATGGTGGTTCTGATGTGTTTGTTCACATTAGCGCTGTTCAAAATTCAGACCTAGATGGTTTGGACGAAGGCCAAAAAATCGAGTATGAAGTACAAGAAGAAAAAGGCAAGCAATCTGCTTGTGATCTAAAAGCTGTTTAATTTAAAACAGCATATTTAGTTATTCAAGAAACACGGGTCAGATTTTTGACCCGTGTTTTTTTGTTTTGGGGCATCCTATTATCCAAATTAATGCAAAATTGCACAAGGCAAACTGTCTGCAAAATTACTAGAGATTTGTTTCGCATAAAAATTTAATTACTTTCTTTAAAAAAATACGGCATATTCAATCTACAAATTAAAATAATAGCTGATGACATGGAAGTATTACGACAAAATATACTAGAGAAATTAAAGTCGGCAGGTTGCCGACGGTATTTCTGCATCACCGCCTCTGCTGGTAGTGGCAAGAGCACGCTTTTGCGTCAGTGGTATGGCTTGCTTGAACAAGCCAATGTTCGTGTGAAGCTCATTCGGGCTGAAAATTATATAAATGATGAGCGGGCTTTTTTAAAGGCGTTGATTGCGGCGTGTGATGAACAGGCCTGTGAAAATACTGATTACAATTTAGAAGATATTGACACCATCGCTGAACTGTCTCATCAGTTATTTCAATCGGCGAACCGATTGTCGAGCCGTTTTGTGCTGATCATTGATGACTTCCATAAAATAAAAACCGCATCAATGGTGCAAATATTAACCCAACTCATCAGCCTAGCAGATGTTAAATGGCTTAATTTGGTGTTGGCTTCGCGAATAAGTCCAGACTTGCCCGCATCCTCCCTACAGCTAAATTCGCAATATTTCGAGTTGAACGATGAAGATTTCCAATTTTCAGATAGAGAGGTTCGCCATCTGTTAAACAATGAAAATGCCGAAATTTCCGAAGAATTATTTCTCGATTTTTCTAAAAAAGTTCATGGTTGGGCGGTGGCACTTCGCTTGGCATTGGTTTTGGTGAGAGATGGTGCTTTGCCGCAGAAAAAAATACTTGAATTCTCGGGCACACAACGCGAAATGGCGCGTTATATTTCAGAGCATATTTTGGCAACTTTGAACAAGCAACAACAAAATTTATTGATAAAAGCAGCGGTTTTTCCCGTTATCCGCATGGATGTAGTGAGTGCATGCATTGGTGAAGATGAAGCCAATGAATTATTCACTTTGGTTCAAAATCTCGGCTTACCACTCGAATCTGCTGATGTTGATTCTGGGCATATTCAACTGCATGCGGTTTTACTAGAATTTTTGGTTTCAAGAGCCGCATTTATGGGCATAAGCCTTGACGAATTAAGATGCAAAGCCGCAAAGTTTTTGGCAACAAAAGCTGAGTGGCGTAAAGCCATAGACTATGCCCTACAAGCCGAAGATGGGCAACTTGTTGGTAGCATTGCCGAGCAAGGCGGCGGGTGGCGGCTTATCTATCGCGGCGAAGGCGGAATGGTCGACCAATTTACAAAAATCGGCAAGCTGTTGGGCAATCTATATTTCCAATTCCCCAAAACCAGTATGGGGCTTTCCATCGCGGCGGCAAAAAACGGCAATATCGATGTCGCAACCCATATTTTAGACAATGTGACGCAATCATTGAATGAAAATGACAGCGAAATTGCCGCCGAATGCCGATTGGTAACCGCGTTGATATCGCTTTATCAAGACAAGATTATAACCGACCAAGAAGGCGTGCAATTAGAAGCCGACATCGTCAATATCGCGCAAGTGGATAATGTGCGCCTTGCCCTCACGCAGAACCTGCTGTGTTTCACGTCGTTAGAGCGCAATGATTTTAGCCGCGCCATTCAGTTTGGCCGCTTGTCGATTGCTAGTTTCCGAAATTCAGGCTCAGGCTTTGGGGCGGCTCATTTGCCATTACATATTGGGCAAGCCGAATATTTTTCGGGTCATTTAGATAAGTCTCTCACCACCCTGCGCCAGCATAAAGATGCCTGTACAATTGCCTTAGGCGCCACTGCAGAACTTACTTTAATGGCAATCTCATTGTTAACTGAGGTTGAAATTGAGAATGGACATGTCGAAGGAAATCAACAACTTTTAGAAAACACATTTACCAGCTTAAGCCAGAGTGATTGTTGGTATGACCCGCTTTCGACCTCGTTTTTGTCGTCGTTAAGATTATGTATGTTGGCCAATGATTTTGAATCTGCCGAACGCCTGCTGTCCAAAGCCGATCAAGTGGCGTTTGAAAGAAAATATCGACGGTTTGAGCAGCTGATTAAATATTCTAGAATTAGAATGTTGCTCGGGTCTGATGCGGCCTCTTCGGCACGTACTTTATCGAGCGTTTATGGTCTGCAAGAAAATTTTAGTGATGACGATATAAAGCGAAATTTAACTTATAATTTACGAGGCAGTTTTCCCGCTTCATTGCGTGCCAGAATTCTCATCGAAGATGGTTACCCCGATGAGGCAGATGAATTGATTCAAAAAATATTGCGCCACACTATAAGCATCAACCATGTTCCGCGCACCGTTCGGTTGCATTTATTGCGCCTTCACGCGCTGCTAAATATGAATAAAAAAGCCCAAGCCACAAAACTGCTTGAATCAATATTGTTACAATATCCAGTTGAACAATATAGGCTTTCATGTTTGGAAGAAGGCGAAATAGTGATCGGTTTTTTAGCCCAACATTTGTTTAAAATCAACCGCATGGTGCCTTATTACAATAAATTAGATGGCTTGGTGCAATTGTCAAAAAAACTTCAATCCAACCATTTGGGTGATGAAAAAAGACATAAATTTACCGACAAAGAAAAGCAGGTATTGACTTATTTAGATGGCGGCCAACCCAATAAAACCATTTCGAGATCTATGGACATTAGCGAAAATACGGTGAAATTTCATATGAGCAATATTTTCAGAAAATTGGATGTAAAAAGCCGCACAGCTGCTGCCATTAAAGCCCGCGAATGGGGGCTGATCGAAAATACCTAATGTTAGCCCTACCCATATGGGTGGTTATGTATAGGCACAAAAAATGTTTTACTTGTTCATACTTTGAATTTTGTAAAAATATTGAGTGTTTGGATAGATGTTAAATCCCAAAATAAACGCAGATGATGGCCAGTCAATTGACCCCATTAGCATGGAGATCATCCATGGTAAATTACTAGCCTTGGTTAATGAAATGGGCATCGCTATGCAACGCACCAGCATGAGCCCGGTTATCTACGAAGTGTTAGATTTCGCCTGCGGTTTGTGTGATACCGAGTTTAATTTAATTGCCCAAACCAATGGCATCACCTTGTTTACTGGTACTTTTTCCGCACAGCTAAAATCTGTCGTCGAGGAATATGAAGGCCAAATTCAACAAGGCGATATTTATGTAACAAACGATCCATATCGAGGAGGCACCCACGCTTGCGACTTTGCCATTATCCGCCCCATTTTCAGCCATGGTGTGTTGGTGGCATATGCTTTAAACGTCGCGCATTGGGTCGATATTGGCGGTGCTGTGCCAGGCAGTCTACCGCCCGATGCAACATCTGTATTTCAGGAAGGCTTGCGTCTGTCGCGCATACGCTTGGCAAAAAACGACATATTAAACCCAGAAATTGTTAGAATCATTACCGAAAACACGCGTTTACCCGAAATCGCGCTGGGTGATTTAAACGCCCAAATGGCGACGGTTAGAATTGCCGAATCTCGTTTGATGGAGATTATCGACAAATATGAATTACAAACCGTGAATGATGCCTTCCAAAATATTTTGGTAAAATCTGAACAAAAAAGCCGCGCAACTGTTTTGGATTTACCAGATGGCATTTATACCGCCACAGATATTGTTGATGGCGATGGGGTGACGACCGACCCGATAAATGTGCAAGTTAAAGTTACGATTAGTGGCGAGCGGATCATTGTTGATTTTACAGGCTGCCCGCCTGCTGTGGCTGGGCCGATCAATTGCGGGCGCGGGGCATTGAGTTCGGCGGTAAAAACCGTATTTAAAGCTTTGGTCGCGCCGCATGAGCCATCAAATGAAGGTTGGTTTCGGCCATTGGAAGTTATTGCGCCATCTGGCACTATATTCACTGCCGAAAAACCCTCGCCAACAGGTTGGTACTATGAAGGCTCCGTACAAGCTTCTGAGCTGGTGTGGAAGGCATTGGCAAGCCTATTGCCCGAACGCTTCTCGGCGGGCTCTTACTCGTCATTATGTGTCATTTATCTGAGTGGCCACACCCAAGATGGCGAAGAATTTATTCACATCGAACCAACCCACGGTGGTTGGGGCGCTTGCCAAGACCGCGATGGCGCAAATGCGGTTATTTCTCTCACCGATGGCGATACGTTTAATTATTCAATTGAATTGCTACAAGCCAAATTCCCATTGCGGGTAAAAACCTATGCATTAAATGTCGAAGGCGGCGTTGGCGCAGGTCGTTACCGCGGCGGCTATGGGATCATCAGAGAATATGAAATTTTGGCCGACAATACGCTTTTGACAGGTAGTTTTGGCCGCAACCAAACCCCGCCGTGGGGCATTCATGGCGGGCAAGAGGGTTCTACTAACCGCTTTGAGGTGATTGATGGCAAAACGGGTGATGTAGCAATTTATGGCCGTTTAAATGAAAGAAAATTATTTAAAGGTGATGTAGTGCGCATCATCACTGGCGGCGGCGGCGGTTGGGGCAACCCATCCGAAAGGCCAGAATCCGAGATAAAAGCCGATATCGATTTAGGCCTTTTGTCAGCAAAACGCGCTTATGCCGAATACGGTTATAAAGTTGCTGAGGGGGGATGTGATGATTAGATTGGCAACTGATGTCGGCGGCACTTTCACCGACCTTTTAGGCTATGACGAACAAACGGGCAAAGTTTACAGCGCCAAAAGCCTAACCACGGTATTAAATCAATCCGATGGCGTGATGAATACCATTAAAACTGCCATTAAAGTTGATGGTTTAAACACGCAAAATGTTGATTTTTTCGTGCATGGCGGCACAACCGTCATCAACGCCATTACCGAGCGAAAAGGCGTCAAAACTGCATTAATTACCACCAATGGGTTTCGTGATGTTCTCGAAATTGGCCGCGGCAACCGACCTGATTTGTACAATCTTAAATTTCGTAGCCCGCAGGCCTATGTCAATCGTCAATTGCGGTTTGAAATTGACGAATTTACCGATTCTGAAGGGCAATCAGTTTCAGAACCTAATGTCAGTGAGCTTAAAAAAATTGCGGCAGAACTCAAAAAAATGAAGGTGGAATCTGTCGCCATTATGTTTATTCAAAGCTATGCAAACCCGCATAATGAACAAGTTTGTAAACAAATATTGGAAGCGCATTTACCAAATGTATCGATAAGTTGCAGTCATGAAATCACCCGCCTATGGCGAGAATATGAGCGTTCAAATACAGTTGTATTGAATGCCTATGTCAAACCAATTATCAATAAATATTTTCATAGTTTGGAGCAGGCTCTTGATGCCCAATCGCTCACCTGCCCGCATTATGCCATGTTATCTAATGGTGGGGTTGCTTTGTTTAAACAGGCGGTCGAAACACCGCTAAATTTAATTGAATCTGGCCCATCAGCAGGCATTGCAGGCGCGGCGAGAATCGGCGAACTGATCGGCGAAAAAAACATATTGGCATTTGATGTGGGGGGCACGACGGCAAAATGCTCCATCATCGTCGGCGGCAAACCTATCGTGTTTTCAGATTATAAAATTGAATGGACGCGCCTCTCGCCAGGCTACCCCGTGCAAGTGCCTGTGGTGGATATTGTCGAAATTGGTGCAGGTGGCGGCTCGATTGCCTATATCGATGAGCAAAACACCCTGAAAGTTGGCCCCAAGAGCGCAGGCGCAAGCCCTGGGCCCGTATGTTACGGCTTAGGCGGCACCGAACCTACGGTGACTGACGCAAAGCTTATAACAGGTGTTTTGGACGCCGAAAATTTTGCTGGCGGCGAGTTTAAATTAAATTTATCCTCCGCCCGCGCCGCTATGGTTAAATTGGCTGAGCAGCTTGAGCTTAGCGTTGCCGAAACAGCGCAAGCGATTATCGCCGTGGCCGAAGCTAATATGATTAATGCCCTCAAATTGGTAACCATTCAACGTGGGTATGACCCGCGCGAATTCACGCTGGTCATTTCGGGCGGTGCAGGGCCGATGTTTGCGGCCAGTTTGGGCAAAGAATTAAACGTAAAACAAGTTGTTATCCCACCGCATGCAGGTATTTTTTCGGCATGGGGCATGTTGGCGGCACGGCCACGGGTCGACCTGCGCAAAACATGGTTCAAAAAGCTTAATCAAAATGCCATATCTTCGCTGCATTCGCTAATTGACACACTAAAGCAAGAGGCGCGCGCTTATTTCGAAATCTCCAATGATCAAAATATTGATTTTCAAGTTTCATTGCAATTGCGCTATCAAGGCCAAGAGCATTCGGTCACCACACGAATTCATTCTGATATTTTAACTGACGATATAAAACATGCTTTTCACCAAGCCCATAAAACCGCTTACTCATTTAATCTAACCGACGCAGCCATAGAAATAACCGGTGTGCATGTGGTCGGCGAATTAGACAGCCAAGTGATCACCAACCCAGATATAAAAGATGAAAATTGGCAAATAGAAGATGCCATAGTGGGGCATAGAGAGGTTTATTTGGGCGCAGATATGGGGTGGCGTAAATGCCGCATATTGTTGCGCGATAAAATGCCGCTTAACTTGGCTATAGATGGGCCGCTTTTGGTCGAAGAGCCAACGACAACAACATTAGTTTTGCAAAATCAACAAATTATACGCAACTCGCGCGGTATATTGATTTTAAAAACAATAGGCGGTATTTAAGCATGGCCATTTCAATAGATATTGACGGCATAAGCCGAAATTTTGATGGGGTGAAAGCGCTGGATGACATTCAGCTCGACATTAAAGCGGGAGAATTTTTCACGCTGTTGGGTTCATCTGGTTCGGGCAAAAGTACATTATTGAGAATCATCGCTGGTTTCGATCAACCGACAAATGGCAGCATTCGGTTTGATGGTAAGAATATTTTAAACGTTCCTGCTAGTAAGCGCTCATGCAATACAGTGTTTCAAGATCTTGCGCTGTTTCCACATATGACGGTTGAAGAAAATATCGGTTATGGCCTTAAAGTACGCAAAGAGCCTGCGGCACAAAGACAACGCAAGGTGAAGGATATTCTTGAACTTGTCGATTTAGGCGGTTATGGCGACCGAAAAATAGCCATGATGTCTGGCGGGCAACGCCAACGGGTTGCCCTCGCCCGTGCCTTGGTTATGGAACCTGGCATATTGCTTTTGGATGAACCACTGACTGGTCTTGATGAAAGATTACGCCAACAAATGCGTGATGAATTTAGCCGTTTGCACAAAAAAACAGGTGCGACTTTTATCTTGGTTACCCATAATCAAGACGAGGCGCTGAGCTTGTCCGACCGCATGGCCATCATGCATTTGGGAAAATTAGAGCAAGTTGGCACGCCTGATGAGTTTTTAAACCACCCTCAAAATGAATTCGTTGCCAAATTTGTTGGGCTAGAAACCATCCTAACCCCCTCAAACATTTCAGTGATTAATGATAATTTAGAGATCAAAATAGCCGATCAAAAACTAACCATTCCCAACACCGAAAAGGTCGAGAACGTCACTCACATTGCCGTCAGATCAGACCGAATCTTGGTAGCTGCAAACGACGGCAACGGTTTGAACGCCAAACTAATCAGCAAAAACTTCCGCGGTCGCACATATGAATGTGTTTTCAAACTGAGCGACGGCCAAAAAATCACTGCCAATATAGCCATCGAAAACTTTAAACCAGAATGGAAAGAAGGCACTGATTTAACCTTAGAATTTGAATTCGGAGCCTTAATTCCGATAGGCAAAACCAATAATAAAAGAGCATAATAAATGCCGAAAACTTAAATAAAATAAAAGGAGAGCGAAAATGATACGAAGACCAACAAATCATCTGCTAAGTAATATGAACCGCAGAAAAATGCTAAAACTCAGTGGCGCAACTGCTGCTGGCCTTGGCGCAAATATGATGATGCCAAATTCAGCTTATGCCGCCGATGGTGGCGACATCGCCTTTTGGGGCACAGGCACATTGGACATTGGCGATATGTGGGATCAAGCCAACAAAGACGCTGGCTTGAATGTTTCCTTCATCGACAATGGCAACGACCCAGGGCCAATCGTTGCACGTCTAGTTGCAGGCAATGCCAATGCCATTTACGATGTCAGCGGCCTACAGGGCGGTGCTGAACGTGAACTTGCCCAACAAGGCGCAATCGCCCCTTGGGATGTAAGCAAAATTCCCAATTACGACAAAGTATGGCAATGGGCAAAAGACATCCCATTCCTTTATAATGAAGGCAAACAATATGGCCTACCGGGTGTGGTGAATGCCGACTCTATTATTTATCGCAAAGATAAATTGGGCATTGTTGACAGCTATGGCGTTATTTTTGATAAAAAGCTTAAAGGCCGTGTGGCGATGGAAGACGCGTGGATTAACTCCGCCATTTTCACCGCTATGTATCTTAAAGAGTCAGAAAATGCTGACATTAAAGAGCCTGGTAACTTATCTGAAAGTGAACTCGGCTTGGTGATGGAATTCCTCATCAAACATAAAGTTGATGGTCAGTTCAGAACTTTCTGGAATGGTTGGGAACAAGGCGTTCAGCTAATCGCCGATGAAGAAGTTGATGCCATGACAGGTTGGGAGCCGATTGTGCTTGAAGGCCAAAAACGTGGTCTTGATGTGGCTTACGCCGAACCCATCGAAGGCTATGAAGGTTGGGGCAATAACTTGCTGTTACATAGCGGTGCAGTGGAACGCGGCCTTAGCGATGCAGCGCATGAATTCGCCAACTGGATTTATGGCGGCTTCTATGGCGCACAATTGTCATTATCGCGCGGTTATGTTGTGCCAAGTGACTTAAATGTCGAGTATGCTAAAGCTCATTCCGACATAATCAATGCCGATAAGGTGGCCGAAGTGACCGAACATGTACGTAACAAATTCTCAGGCAAAATCTACTGGCAGAATACCCGCCCTGATAATTTCCAGCTTTACGAACAATGGTGGCAAAGGCTGCGTAATGCATAAATAGGTTGATACGTCCGTGCTTTTGGTCGATATTTTAACTAGTGATTGGAATTTCTAAATGTTTCAAATAAAGCGCGGACTATCACTCGCCATCCCAGCTTTTTTGCTGTTGGCCATTGTTGGGTTCATTCCCTTGCTCATCATCCTTTATTGGAGTTTTTGGGCTTGGGATCCCTCAACATATTGGATCAAGCCCGACCTATCCTTCGATGCCTATTTAGCCATCGGCGAGGTCGGCAGGTGGACGGTTTTACTCTCAACATTCGGCAAAGCTTTCTTTGCCGCTATTCTATGCCTATTGGTCGGCTATCCTGCCGCCATGGCCATTCATTTTGTGGCCACGAGCCGTTGGGCATTTATTTTAATGGCTCTGTTCACCATTCCATTTTTCATGTCATATCTCATACGCGCATTTTCATGGCGTTTGGTGCTGGGCCGCAAAGGCCTGATTAATAATTTTCTAGTGGATATCGGCATTGTCGATCAACCCATCGATTGGCTATTGTTCAGCGATTTCGCAGTTATGGTTGGCTTGGTGGCGTCCTACCTGCCCTTCGTTATTTTCCCACTTATCCTTTCCATGCAACGCGTAGAGCCTAATTTCATCGCTGCCAGTCAGGATCTAGGTGCAAGTTTTCTGCGCACCTTATTCACCATCATCATCCCGCTCACCAAACCTGGCATATTCGCAGGGTTTCTATTCGTATTCGTCATGTCCTCAGGTTCTTCTACCGAAGTTAAAATGCTAGGCGGCGCAGGTGAATCGATGATTTCAATTATGATCAACGACGTCATGCGCGTGGTCAATTTCCCGCTGGCATTTGCCATTTCAGGCGTTACGATTGTTTT
Source organism: Alphaproteobacteria bacterium (assembly GCA_002400495.2). Taxonomy (GTDB): domain Bacteria; phylum Pseudomonadota; class Alphaproteobacteria; order Rhizobiales; family OSC116; genus OCS116. Next base: position 43,857 of record NVQL02000052.1, read on the forward strand.
ACTGCTCGGCATCATCATCGTTGGCAACCGCGTGTTTGGCCTAACAAAATTGTTTGAGGACGTCTAATGACTATTGGTTTCGAAAGCAAAATTGTAAGAAGTGCCATTTGGGGTCTCACTGCCATTGCCTTGCTGATTATTTACCTGCCACCATTTTATTTATTGGCGATATCATTCAACCCTGCCCTGCAACCTGCTTTGCCAAATTTAAGCGACGTCAGTTTAAAATGGTATATAGAGCTAGGTTCCGAGCGTGGCCTGCTGGCTGCACTTAAAGAATCTCTGCTCATCGCCACAGTCACCGCAGCAATCTCGACCATCACAGCACTTTTAGCCGCGTTGGCCTATTTAGAATTGGGTCGTATGCGCAATGCATGGTTTATGTTGGTCATCACGCCGATGTTTGTGCCGGGTGTCATTCAAGGCCTAGCGCTTTCAGTTTTGCTCAACCGCGCCGAGATCGTACCCTATTGGGGCACTGTGGTTTTGGGGCATATTCTATGGTCAATACCTTTTGCCTTCACCGTCATTCTCACCAGCTTAGCCGTGGTTAAAAACAACTATTTATTGGCCGCGGCCGATTTGGGTGCCACATGGTGGCAACGGGTCGTGGATATTATTTTCCCGCTGATAAAACCTGGTATTGCAGGGGGCATAATTTTTTCATTCCTCTTGTCATTAAACGAATTTTCTCGCTCAAGCTATCTTGTTGGCCGTCAAAACACCCTGCCACTCACCATGTTTGGTAAAATGAATTCAGGCGCCACTCCCACCATTTATGCCCTATCTGGCATTATATTTATGTTTTCAGTTTTAGCCGTTGGTGGGTTCATGTATTTGCAATCGAGACAAAAAAACCTAAAAAAATAACAAAACCACCTATGTTCAATTTGGAATAAACCTTTATGCTATTGTATAGAATTAAGGGGATGTAATGACCAAATTACCGCAAATTAAAACCGTAACTATAGTCGGCGCAGGCTTGATTGGTGCCAGTTGGGCAGCCTATTATTTGTCCAGACAAATAAATATACGCATTTACGACCCTGCCCCCGAAACCTATGACAAAACAAAAGCTCTGATACAAGTGATGTTAACCGATATTGAAGCGGTTAACGACAAACATGCGGCAAAGGCAGCAAATTTATCATTCCATGATGATTTAAAACAGGCCTTAACTGGCACTGATTATGTGCAAGAAAATGCGCCAGAAAGACTCCCGCTTAAACAAAAATTACTGGCCGAAATAGATGCGTTGCTGCCGCCAGATATTTTAATCGGCTCAAGCACATCATCTTTGTTATGCTCCGATTTGCAAGAAAAATGCATCCACCAACATCGCATATTGGTCACTCATCCGTTTAACCCTCCACATTTAATACCGCTTGTCGAGCTGGTTGCAGGCAAAAACACAGCCAGCGCTTCAATTGATATCGCTTATGATTTTTATCAAAATATTGGCAAAAAACCCATCCGCGTTAGCAAAGAAGCCATCGGCCATGTTGCCAACCGCCTCACCGCTGCATTGTGGCAAGAAGCGGTGAATATAGTGGCCGAAGGCATTGCGTCGGTTGAAGATGTCGATCGAGCCATTGCCAATGGCCCAGGCCTGCGTTGGGCCATTCATGGGCCACATATGCTCTATCATTTGGGTGGTGGCGAAGGCGGAATTGAAGCCTATTTAAACCATCTCGGCCCTGCGCAAGAAGCCCGTTGGAAAGATTTGGGACATCCGGTATTGGATGCACCAACACGCCAAAAATTAATTGATGGCGTGTTGGAGGAAGCCAATGGCCAGTCATTGCCTGATTTAAAACAAGATCGCGATAAAAAATTGGTGGCTTTACTAAAAGCTCTTGAAGAAACGAAATAATGCAACCACTGCCTCATATAATGTTAGCACCAAACGGGGCTAGACATACAAAGTTAGATCACCCTAATTTGCCAATTTCAATCGAAGAAATTGCCCAAACTGCCAAGGCTGGGTTTTTAGCAGGCGTCGATGGCATACATGCTCATATACGAGATAAAAATGGAAAGCATAGCTTAGACTCTGGTATTTATAGGGAATTACTAAATCATATAAAACACGTCGTCCCTGAGATAGAGGTGCAGATTACCACTGAAGCCGTTGGAATTTACCGAGCCGAACAACAAATCCAATTGATTGAGGATATCAAACCCAAATTGGTGTCTGTCGCACTGCGAGAAATCACCAATGGCGATGTTCCTAAGAAATAATATTCCAAATTCTATCACAGCTGCTCAAATGACGACATTGCCGTGCAACATATTTTATATGACAAAACGGATTTATTAAACCTCATCAGTTTGCGAGATCAAAATATTTTACCGCATGGTCAACTCGATCTATTGTTTGTTTTGGGTAGATATGGCGAGATGCACGGCAGCAATCCGCATGATTTTCAGGTGTTTATAAACGTCCTCAGCACACATAATGTCCAAGCGGATTGGATGGTCTGCGCGTTTGGGGTCAATGAAATTGATTGTTTGCTCGCAGCGCATAAATTAGGCGGAAAAATGCGAATTGGTTTTGAAAATAGCCTATGGAACCAAGATGGTAGCCTCGCTACAAGTAACGAGCAGCGAGTCACAGATTTACTCAAAGAAATTAAATAATTCTGAGCACATTCACAGACGATGCAAATAGGTTGAATACTCAATGTCTGGTATCATGGCACATAATTGGTTCATTTCATCATGCCGACAGGCTAGATAAATATCATAATAATTCACACCAAGAGCTTGCTTTGCCACTTCGGATTTTTTAAAATTCCGCAACGCAGCGCCCCACTCGTTAGTTAAGTTATCATCGCCTAACATCCCGCCATCGACAACGGCTGGAGGTGGTTGCATATTAGATTCTAGGCCGTTCAATATTCCTGCCAAAATTGCGGTTAACAGTAAATATGGGTTTGCGTCAGCACCACTCACGCGGTGTTCCAGCCGCGCATTTTTGCCTCTAAACTCAGGAATGCGAATGGCCACCCCTCGGTGATCATAGCCCCAAGAAAGGTTGGTTGGGGCATGAGAATCAACCAAGAATCGGCGATAAGAATTTGCATGAGGCGCGAATATTGCCTGAAAATCAGGCATGCTATCCAACACTCCTGCAATTGCATTTAACAGCGCCTCATTGGCGACGTCATCGGCTTGGCTTGCCGCAAAAATATTATTTCCAGCTTTATCTAAAACGCTGATATGAACATGCAAACCATTGCCTGGTTGTCCTGCAAGTGGTTTGGCCATAAAGGTGGCACGCATACCGTGTTTTTTTGCGCAATGGCGCACTAAATGTTTAAATAACATCGCGTGATCAGCCGCTTGTAATACATTGTCACTGTGCAACATATTCATCTCAAATTGCCCACGGCCATATTCGGCAATGATGGTATCAATGGGTATATTTTGCTGGCGACAACCTGCTAACACATCATCTAAGAAGCCCTGCTGGTCAACCAATGCATCAATTTCGTTAACCCGCTGCACTTTACCGCTAGAAATCGGCATTGGCGGGCCATCAGCGGGCGTTTGATCTGACATTAAATAAAATTCAAGCTCGAGCGCCAATACAGGTTTCAGGCCTTTTTCGCTAAATTTAGACAATATATTTGTCAAAATATCTCGTGGGTCAACGGGGCTTTCAAAGCCTGTTTTTAACGGCAATAATTGGGTGAGTATCTGCCCGTGCGTTTGGCTATTCGGCGCGGGGGCAAGGCTGCCTAATATCGGCCAAAACACGCCGTCTGGATCACCATTTTTAAGTGCCAAACCTGTGGTTTCAACATCTTTGCCCCAAACACTCAAACCATGGGTCGAAAAAGGCATTTTCATACTACCTGCAGATATTTTTTCAAGCGCCGAAACATGAATGGCCTTGCCGCGCATGATGCAATTCATATCTGGAAACATAATATGAATCTGCTCAATCTTTGGGTATTGTTTGATAAAATCAGCAACTTCTACTTTAAATTTTTGAGCCATTTCTGCGGTAAAACCGTTTGAGTTTTCTGTCATAATGTGTCCACTTCAATATTAGATGTCGGGAATGTACTGCACGCCAATATATATTTTCGTTCAATATCTTGCTGGCTTAACCCCAAAATGTTGGATGAAAATACCTCGCCTTTGGTTAACTTGCAACGACAAGTTACACAAATACCCGCGGGGCAAGAATTGGCGATTTCAATGCCCTATTTTTGCGCGATATTGCGCCCGTGTTTTGAGCTGATAAATGGACAGGCTAGAAACAAATATAAGCATTTTGAACCTTTTTGAAAAATTCTATTTTTACAATATATATCATAAAAAATAATATGATCATATTAATACAGCGATTGAACGGACTGAGCCGTTTTATCGCCATCTTCGGCCAAATTTGGCTTAGTTATTCAGGTTACTTGAGAGCTTTTAGTTTCCGCAAGCAGCCATTGTTTGAAATTCTCAAAACCGTCTATTTCGGCGCTGCGTTGCGGGTATACTAAGCAATATGGTTCATCTGTCAGCAATCTACGCTGGGATGCGACGATTAGTTGGCCCGTTTTGAGTGCGTCTTGCACCAATATTTCTGGCACTAAGCCTATGCCTAAACCCGCGATGGCGGCATTGATTACCATATCGAAATGTTCAAACCTTGCGCCGCGCAATATGGTGCGAGTGTCTAGGCCTGCATGTTCGAACCAGTCGAGCCATAATGTCGGGCGCGTCGCCTGCTGCAGGAGCGGTAATTTGGCTAAATCAGCATCTTCTAGCATTTTGCCATTGGGTAAAAATTCGGGTTTTGCCACTATAATTAGATATTCATCGATTAGTTCCAATGACTCCACCGCGGTTGATGGGTGTTTTCCGCGTTGAATGGCGGCATCAAAAGCCTCATTTTCAAAATCTACATCGGTTAATTTGGCGGAAATGTCAAAAGTCATATTGGGCATAATTTGTTGGAAATTTTGCAATTTTGGAATGAACCAAACGCTTGCGAATGTTGGTAAAGATGCCAGCCTTAACAATTCGCTATGGCCACCAAACGCCATAACTGTCATTGCCGCTTGGTCTAAATTTGCCAATAGGTTAGCTGCATCTCGTTGCAATACACGCCCTGCATCTGACAAGATTAAACGTTGGCGCACACGGTGAAAAAGCTGCACGCCTAGCCGCTCTTCTAATGAATGAATGGAGCGACTGATGGCACTTTGGGTTAAATTTAAAGCTTTGGCCGCGCGAGTGGTTGCGCCGAGTTGGGAGCAAGATAAAAAAGCTTGCAATTCACTAATTGTTGGTAAATATGTATCACGCATTTTCACCCACCTTATGAGTTAAATTCATTATCTTATGCTATTTATTTGTTAGCCTTACATCAAAATTTAAGCTAACATTAGCCTAATAAACAAAAAATAGCTAATTTTAATTTATACGTTAAATTTCATTAGTCGAATTTAATATAACCTAGCCGGAAACCTATATGCCTAAAAACAATCAATCGAACGCAACCGATAAACCGATGTTAAGAGCTAAGGACAGCCCGAATTTAAGCGGTTTTCAATGGGATGATGCGCTGCGGTTTAACAGCCAATTGAGCGAAGAAGAAACGATGATTCAAGCCAGTGCTGCGGCTTTTGCCGCTGAGCATTTGGCGCCGATTATTGAAGATGCTTATATGTCTGAAACCGTTAATGCTGAGATATTTAAAAAAATGGGCGACGTTGGTTTGCTTGGTGTTACCTTGCCTGAGCAATATGGTGGCATTGACAGCACATATGTATCTTATGGTTTGGTGGCGCGGGAGATTGAGCGCATTGACAGTGGTTATCGCTCGATGATGAGTGTGCAATCGTCGTTGGTTATGTATCCGATTTATGCTTATGGCAGTGAAGCCCAGCGCCAAAAATATTTGCCTAAACTGGCTGCTGGTGAATGGATTGGCTGTTTTGGATTGACCGAACCTGACGCGGGATCTGACCCCAATAGCATGGTGACACGGGCTAAAAAAGTTGATGGCGGCTATGTAATAAATGGGGCGAAAACTTGGATTTCTAACAGCCCGATTGCTGATGTGTTTGTGGTTTGGGCTAAATCTGACGCGCATGATGGTGCGATACGTGGGTTTATTCTGGATAAGGGCATGGACGGTTTATCGGCGCCTAAAATTGGCGGGAAATTGTCGCTTCGGGCATCTGTAACAGGCGAAATTGTTATGCAGGATGTTGAAATTTCTGATGATGCTTTGTTGCCGCATGTATCTGGTCTTAAAGGGCCATTTGGTTGTTTGAACCGCGCTCGTTATGGCATTGCGTGGGGCGTTATGGGCGCGGCTGAAGATTGTTGGCACCGTGCTAGACAATATGGTTTAGACCGTAAGCAATTTAACAAGCCATTGGCGGGTATGCAGCTTTACCAGAAAAAATTGGCTGATATGCAAACTGAAATTAGCCTTGGATTGCAAGCTTGTTTGCAGGTTGGGCGGTTGATGGATGGTGCGAATGCCGCGCCTGAAATGATCTCGCTGATTAAGCGTAATAATTGCGGCAAGGCACTCGAAATTGCGCGCAACGCCCGTGATATGCATGGCGGCAATGGCATTCAAATCGAATATCATGTGATGCGTCATGCGCAGAATTTGGAAACCGTCAACACCTATGAAGGTACGCATGATGTGCATGCGTTGATTCTTGGCCGCGCTCAAACTGGTATTCAAGCTTTTTACTAGGCAGGCGTTTTATTAGGAGCGATTATGCATCCATTAGATGGCATTAAAGTGGTTGAATTGGCACGTATTTTGGCGGGGCCTTGGGTTGGGCAATCGCTGGCCGATTTAGGCGCAGAAGTGATTAAAATCGAAAGCCTCGAGGGTGATGACACCCGCAAATGGGGACCACCTTTTATCGAACGTGATGGCGATGTTTCGGCGGCGTATTTTTATGCTTGCAACCGCGGTAAAACCTCGATCAGCATTGATTTTAAAACACCAGCAGGGCAGCAAAAGATTCGTGATTTGATTAAAGACGCCGATATATTGGTTGAGAATTTTAAAGTTGGTGGGTTGGAAAAGTATGGTTTGGATTATGCCAGCCTCGCGGCCATAAACCCCAAATTGATTTATTGCTCTATTACCGGGTTTGGCCAAACAGGGCCAGATGCAAAATTAGCTGGCTATGATTATCTGATTCAAGGCATGTCTGGACTTATGTCGGTCACTGGAGAGCCAGACGGGCAGCCGCAAAAAGTGGGAGTGGCGATTACTGATATTGTCACTGGTTTATACAGCACCATTGGCATTATGGCGGCTTTGGAGCAGCGCCACCGCACGGGGCTTGGGCAACATATCGATATGTCGCTGCTGGATTGCGCGACGGCTATGTTGGCTAACCAGAATATGAATTATCTGGCTACGGGTGAAAGCCCAAACCGAAAAGGTAATGAACACCCCAATATTGCGCCTTATCAGGTGTTTGAAACGCTTGATAGTCATGTGATCTTGGCGGTTGGCAATGATGGGCAATTTGAGCGCTGTTGCGCTGTGCTTGGTTTGGCTGAAGTGAGCGCCCATGAGCGGTTTAAAACCAATCAATTGCGAGTGAAAAACCGTGATTTACTGACTGAAATACTGTCCAAATCTATTGCGAAATGGACTAATGATGACTTATTGAGTGGTTTAGAGGCGGCCAATGTGCCTGTTGGGCCGATACGCGATATTGGGCGAAATTTTAACAGCCCACAAACCATTGCCCGCGAGATGCAAATATCGCCTGAGGGCGTGCAAGGTGTGCGCAGTCCGTGGAAATTTTCTGATGCTGAATTGTCGCTGAACCGAACGGCACCTGTTTTGAACAAAACTGATCAAGTTTAGTTGTGGATTGTTGGCAAGCTGGTTGAATGATTTCAGGTGTCGGTTTTTGAGATTTGTTGCTTTGCCCATTTTTTTGCTGTGCTGCCGAGGGGGACTAATAATGTGTAAATTTCTTGCCCCATATTTGTGACTATATAGCCGCCCTCTCCTCTATCGACCAAGCCTGCGGCGCGTAATTCTTTAAGCCGTTGGTTGAGTACGGCGGGTGATATTGTCTCGCAGCTATCTTGCAATTTTCTGAAAGTTGCGGGTTCGATTTCATTCAAAGTCCACAATACACCCATCGCCCAACGCCTGCCGAGCAGGTCAAACAATGCCATAATTGGCGCGCCAGACTTTGAACCGCGCACTGGTTTGCCAGGGATTGGAATGTTGACTTTGTTTTTTGCCATATTTTTCACAGCTATTCCTTTTATCGCGCTATTAAAACGATAGCTTTTTTAATATAGCTCAATTGCTACCAATTAAAAGTTAAATAAAATGAACGCCTAGCAAATTAATGGGTTCTAGCCATGCAAATGTTGGTGCATGGCCGAATTTTTTGATTAGCTTAATGTGGGAATGGTGAATTCTGCGCTCTCGCCGCCTCTCCAACGGCTGGTGACAGTTTTCACTTTGGTGTAAAAGCGAATGCCTTCCATGCCGTGTTGGTTATGCTCATTAAATGCAGAGTTTTTCCAACCTCCAAACGAATGAAACGCCATCGGCACAGGAATGGGGACGTTAATGCCAACCATGCCGACCTCGACATTGTCGGAAAATTGCCGTGCGGCTGCACCATTTTCGGTAAATATAGACGTGCCGTTGCCGAATTCGTGTTCTGACGGCAAGCGCATGGCTTCCTCGAGCGTGTCGACGCGGATAATTTGTAATGTGGGGCCGAAAATTTCTTCTTTATAGGATTGCATTTCTGCGGTGACGTTATCGATTAGGGTTGGGCCTAGAAAATAGCCATTGGCATATTTATCGTCATCTAGCTTGAAGCCGCGGCCATCTATGAGCAATGTCGCGCCTTCTTTTTCGGCCATATCGATATATGAGATTACCTTTTCTAGGTGCTGCTTGGTGACCAAGGGGCCGTAGTCGGCTTTTTCATCCATCGAATGATTGATGGTTAGGTTTTTGATTTTTAGGGTTAGTGCGGCGATCACTCTGTCGGCTGTGTCATCACCCACGCATACTGCCACCGAAATTGCCATGCAGCGCTCGCCTGCTGAGCCGTATGCAGCGCCGAGCAATGCATTTGTGGTGTTTTCGATGTTGGCATCGGGCATGATGATCATATGATTTTTTGCGCCGCCCATGGCTTGGCATCTTTTATTGTGGGCGTGTGAGCGGTCGTAAACATATTTTGCGATTGGGGTCGAGCCAACAAAGCTTACGGCTTTGATGTCGTCATGTTCCGTGAGGCGATCGACCGCCACTTTATCGCCATTCACAACATTCAGCACGCCTTTGGGAAAGCCTGCTTCTATCATATATTCGGCAATTTTTAATGGAGCAGCTGGGTCGCGTTCGGATGGTTTCCAAACCACGCAATTGCCGCAAACTGTCGAAATGGCGACCATCCACATGGGCACCATAACGGGGAAGTTAAACGGCGTGATGGCCGCGGTGACTCCCAATGGTTTGCGCATTGAATACATATCCATGGCGGTTGAGACATTGTCGCTAAATTCACCTTTTAGTAAATGGGGTGCGGCGCAGGCAAATTCTACGGCTTCGATGCCGCGTATGACTTCGCCTTCGGCATCCAATATGGTTTTGCCATGTTGCTCGGAAATTAGAGTGGCTAGCTCACGTTTGCGCTCGTTTAATATTGCTAGGAATTTATTCATTAGCCTTGCGCGTGCCAATGGGGATGTGTGTCGCCATGTTTGAAACGCGGCTTCGGCGCTTGCCACTGCGGCATCGACATCGGCAATTGAGGCTAACGCCACTTGGCCAGATTCCACGCCTAAGCTTGGGTTGAAAACTGCTTGGCTGTTGCCAGATGTGCTGTCGACATAAGCGCCGTCGATAAAATGTTCGAATTTTTGCATTTTGCATTCCTACTTATTGGCTTGATTTGGTGTTTAATTTGTTATTTTTTTGGGGATACTTTTAGATTAATTCTTCGACATTGCCGTAACCAAATTTTGGGTCAAGGACTAAATATCTGTCATCGCCTCTTTGCTCAACTTTGGGTTCTACCTTATGGATTTTGCGGGTTCTGGCTTGGTTTACGGCTGTGTGAAGACCATTGGATTCGCCCAACATTTTTAAATTCATACGGGTGGGAAATAGTAATTTACGTTGCTTATTTGCGGCTAAATTTAGTGCGTTTTGCGGGGTTACCCATTCGGTTTTTACGGCTTCGCGGCCATCAGCAACAGGGGTTTGGCCTTTTGGTGCGGGGGCTAAATAAAAATGTGTGTCAAATCTTCTGCCTATTGTCGGCGGGGTTTGCCAGCGTGAGAATAATGTCAACGCTTGTAAATCTAGGGTGATATTTTGGGTTTTTACATAGTCATAAAAACTTAAGTCACCTGCTTCGATGGCTTTTCTGATGTTTAATGTTTCGGCTTCGGGTGCGTTGTTTTTGACGTTTTGACCTAGCATTATCCCTGTTTCTTCGAAGGCTTCGCGAATGGCGGCGATGCGTAGACCGCGCTCTGATTTGGGGGTGGAAGCCCAACCTATTACTAGTTCAGCCCAGTCATCGGTTTCATCGTGGGTTTCTAGTTTTCCGCCTGGGAACATCATCGCGCCTGAAAGGATGTCGTCGCCCTGATAGCGTTTTAGCATCAGCACTTCGAGCTGGTTTATTTCTTGAATGAGCAAGATAGTTGCCGATGATCGGATGTCACTCATAGCTGCGGCAATCTTCGATGATGATGCCGTCATTTGGCAATTGGCCGAGGGTGAGAGGTTCGACTTTGGCCGATATTTTTGTGGTGGCTTTTAGTGTTTCGGCTATTTTTACTAAGGTTTTATCATCTGCACTGGTGGTTAGTTCGACTTGCAATATGGCGGTGTCTTGTCCATCGACGGCATTGACTATAAACCGGGCTTTTTTTATTTCTGAATGAGCTGCGATGATCTCGGCGATTTGTTTGGGGTGTACAAACATGCCTTTGACTTTGCAGGTTTGATCGGCACGGCCAAGCCAGCCTTTTAGACGCCTATTTGTTCGTTTCACTGTGTTGTCGTGAGGCAATATCATTGATAAATCACCTGTTGCGAAGCGTATTAGTGGGTAGACTTTATTGGTCAATAATGTCACCACCACTTCGCCGACTTGCCCATCGGCCAGCACATTGCCTGTGCCTGGGGTGACGATTTCTACAATGACATCTTCATCAATTACTAAGCCTGCGTCATCATCTTGATAGGCGATTAGGCCTAGATCAGCGGTGGCATAGCATTCTTTTACTGCGATGTTATGCGACTGGTAAAAATCTTTAAGTTGGGGGAAAAAAGGGCCGCCTGATACCAAGCCTTTGGTTATGCTGGTTAGGTTTTTGCCTGTTTCTTTGGCTCGTTCGATGATTAATTTTAAAAAATCAGGGGTGCCGACATAGGTGTTTAATGTGAAGGCTTGAATGGCTTTGATTTGGTCGTCTCGCATGCCTGCACCGCCTGGGTAGACTGGGCAGCCAATCTTAGTTGCACCGCCTTCGAACATCAGGCCTGCTGGGGTGTGATGGTAGGAAAAACAGTTTAACACGCGGTCGTTGGCATTGATGCCAGCTGCCGCCATGGCGCGGGCTAAACGATGCTCGTTTTCTTGTCGCCCCATTGGTTCTGCTATTGGGCCAGGGGATAGGAATAGGTTTTTTAGGCTGGTTATTGGTACGGCATTCATGCCTGCAAATGGTGCGCTGGGGGTTTGTAAATCCATTAGGTCGGATTTACGCACTAGAGGGAGTTTTTGCAGATCATCTAGGGTTACAATGTCGGTGCAATTGGCTAAGCTATTGGCGAAATAATCGGTGTTTTTACGCGCATAGGCCACTTGCGCTTGCAGTTGTGCCAACTGCTCCAGCTGTCTTTGCTGGGGATCTCTTTGTTCTAATACATCTAAAATTACCATGATTTACCTATTTATAACCAACGTTTGCGACGTTTAAATGATTTTATGTTTTTGAAGCTTTTGCGCTCATCGCCGCCGCCACCTAAATAAAATTCTTTTACATCTTCATTATTTTTAAGCTCTTCGGCTGTGCCGTCGAGTACGATTTTGCCGTTTTCCATGATGTAACCGAAATCGGCGGCGTTTAGTGCCATGGTGGCATTCTGCTCGACCAAAAGAATCGAAATGCCCAATTCATCGTTCATGCGTTTGATGATGCCGAACACTTCTTTTACCAATAGGGGTGATAAGCCCATTGATGGTTCGTCCATTAAAATTAGTTTTGGTTTGGCCATTAACGCACGTCCAATGGCTAGCATTTGTTGTTCGCCACCAGAAAGATAGCCTGCTGCGCCGCCTGTAATGCTGCGTTCTTTTAGGCGTGGGAAGAAGTGAAACACTTTTTCAATCTCTTCATTCATATTGAAATTCTTGCGGGTGAATGCGCCTAATTTTAGGTTTTCTAGCAGCGTCATATCTTGGACAATGCCGCGGCCTTCCATCACTTGAAAAACGCCTTTGCGCACCACTTTATCGGGGCTGGTGCCTGCGATATTTTGGCCTTCAAAATTTATACTGCCGCGTGAGACTTCGCCATCTTCGGTGTTTAGCAAGCCTGAAATGGCTTTTAATGTGGTTGATTTACCTGCGCCATTGGCACCTAACAAGGCGGTGATTTTACCGCGCTGTACATTGAGGCTAAGCCCGCGCAAAACCAAAATAACTTCGCTATAAACCACTTCGATATTGTTGACCGATAAAATATAATCAGTGTTGGTTTTTTGTGCTGCTTGTGCCATGTCATTCATCCAATTGTCAGTCAAAATTCTGAGTGAGTGTGAAAATTGCTTTTCACACTCTTTATTATGTGAGGCTAATTCTAGTAACCAATACTAATAACCAATCCAATCATCACGACGAGGTAATGATACCGTATCAAGCAGTTCGATGACCACTTTACCGTCAATGAATGACCCACGGTTTACAGATACAACTGTTGTGCCGCGATGGTCGGTTTCTGTCCAAGTTGAAGGCATACAAACACCTTCTAAGCCAGCAGGAACCCAATCTTTGCGGGTTTCCATGCCTTTTTTAATGTTGGCGCCCGTGAGGCCGCCATTGGCTTTGGCCCATTCCATAGCTTCTTTCATATAATATGTGCTGCAAATGCCGCGAATGTAATGATGCGTTGGTTTATCATCATCAGCTGCGCCTGAAAGCGCGGCAATGGCGTTGACCAATTTCATACCTGATACATCTGCACCCCAGAAAGGCGATGCGGATGGGAAGATATAATCAACCGCTTCGGCAGCTTCGATGGTTTTATAATCGCCGCCCCAAATGTTGGCCATATATTGCACATCAGTGCCGACTGTTTTACAAGATTTTAGCAATGAAACCACAGAACCGCCTAAATTGCCGATAAAGGCATAGTTTGCACCAGATTCTTTGATGGTTAGGCATTGAGCTTTAAAATCACCCGGTGCCATTGGCACGACGATTGGGTCAAGCACTTTGAAACCTAGCTCACCCGCATATTCATTACACGCGGCTTTTGGTGCGTTTGGATATGGATGGTTATCGCCAGTGTAGACAAATACAGGGTTTGCATTGCCAGCTTGTTTGGCATCAGCTGCTGCCCATTGCACCATAGCGCGGCAACCATCTGAATATGATGGGCCATAGAAATAGTTATATGGTGCGGCTTTTTTAGTGTTTGGGTTTAGCTTCGTTGGGTCAGTTAAATGACCTGAATATGATGCTGACCATACTGGAATTTCATCACGTGCAACAAATGAGATCAGCGCCTCGGTATCGCCTGTGCCCCAACCTTGCAAGGCAACCATGCCGCGTGATTTCCATTTTTTATAGGCCGCGATGGCTTGCGGCACTTTATAGGCATAGTCAATTTGGTCAAGCTCGATGGTTGTGCCATCAATGCCGCCATTGGCGTTGATATAGGCAATGGCGTCTTTAATGCCTGGGCCATAAGTTCTGCCAACAAAGGCTGTTGGGCCTGTATAATCGACCAATTGGCCAACCAATATACTATCGGCTTGCACGGCTGTTGAGCTTAATAAAGCGCCAACGGCTAATGCTATTTTTAGTGTTTTTAACATTGTTTTCCCTCTCTGGTTTAGTCTTAAAATTCCTTAGCAACATCCCTCAACGTTAGTAAGAAAATGGATAAAGCTTCCAATAAGCTTTAATGAGTTTCCATCTGTGTGCCAGACCTTCTGGCTCAAAGATTAGAAATAATACAATTGCAGCACCGACGCTCATTTCTTTGACATAGGCTTTGCCGTCGGCGATTGATTCTGGCAGCACGATGTCGGCCATAATTTCGGTAAACTCCGGCAATAATGTGATGAAAATCGCGCCTAACACTGATCCCATTACTGAGCCTAAACCGCCGATGATGATCATGGCTAAAAATGAGATGGACAGGCCAAGCGTAAAACCTTCGACAGATACGAAGCCTAAATAATGGCCGTATAGAGCGCCGCCAATGCCTGCGAAGGCGCTGGATATGCCGAACGATAAAATACGGTATTTGGTGAGGTTGATGCCCATAATTTCGGCTGATAAATAATGATCGCGCACGGCGACCAATGCGCGGCCATCGCGGGTGCGTATTAGGTTGGCGGCGGCGATGAGGCTGACGACTAACCAGAATAATACGAGGTAGAAATATTTTTGATCAGTGTCTAACTCTATGCCTAAAAAGTTAACAATTTCGGCTAAGGAGCCTGATGAACCGCCTGAGAACCAATTGGCACGGGCGTAGAAATCTTCCAATATAAATTGTGAAGCTAAGGTGGCGATGGCTAGGTATAGGCCTTTGATGCGTGCTGCGGGTATGCCGAATATGAGGCCAACGGCTGCGGTGGCAAAGCCTGCTAGCGGGATGGTGAAAAATACGGGGATGCCTGTCGCGTTGTTTAAATAGGCGCTGAATATGGCGCCAAAGCCAAAAAATGCACCATGGCCAAGGCTAATTTGGCCTGTGAAGCCGACCAATATGTTTAGGCCAATGGCGGCGATGCTGTAATAGCCGATTTGGATGAGTAGGCTGAGGTGGTAATCGTTGCCAATCATTGGGAAGGCAAGGAGTAAAAACAGGCCACCGATCGCCGCATATAATGAATTTCTCGAAGGGAAAATCGTCATATCCGATTTGTAGCTGGTGCGGTAATCGCCGCACGGACGTGGGGAAGAAATACCCGCCATAATTAAACCCTTTCAATGTCTGGCGTGCCAAACAAGCCATATGGTTTGATCATTAAAATCACAATTAAAATATAAAATGGGGCGATTTGATACATGTTGCCGATGTGTAAATATTGTCCATCTACGAATTCGGCCAGATTTTCTAGCACACCGATGATGACGCCGCCAACCACCCCGCCGACAATGCTATCCATGCCGCCGACAATTACTGCGGGGAAGACTTTAATGCCGATGAAAGACAGAGCGGTTGAAACGGCTGATACCATGCCGATGATGATGCCTGCGACCGCTGAAACTACAGCTGAGATTGCCCATGCCATCATGAATACATGCTTGATGGATATGCCTAAAGATTGCGCAATTTGTTGGTTATAAGCCGTGGCGCGCATGGCTAAACCGAAGCGCGAATAGCGGAAGAATAAGAAGAAAATAATCATAATCGCGACCGACATGGCGATTGACATTAGATAGGCTGTCTCGACATTGAGGCCGCCAATGTTGACCACTTCGACCTCGAATATTTTAGGGTAACTCACCGCGCTATTGCCGAAAATCCAGCTCATTAGCGATTGCATGAAGCTTGAAAAACCAATGGTTACCATGATGATGGAAATGATGGGCTCGCCAATTAACGGCCGCAAGATTAGCATTTGCACCACGATGCCAAATACTGCCATAAAGCCCATTGTCAGCAAGAAACCAATCCAGAACGGCAATTCATATTCGACTAGGAAATATAAACAAACCCATGCGCCCAATAATAAAAATTCGCCTTGGGCAAAGTTAACCACTTGAGTTGACTTGTAAATCAGCACAAAGCACATGGCGACAACGCCATATAACAGGCCGACAATGACGCCGTTAATTAAAAGTTGAAACAGTAGATCCCAATTCATGTAAATGCCCTTTCTTTATATTTTTTCGACTTTAACGGTGGTTTGAATGCGTTGCTGACCACCGTCTTGGAAATGAATGACCGTGTCGATTTCGATTTGTTGTTTGTCTGAATAAAGCGTTTCGATGATGTCGGCGTATTTTTGACTGATCACTTTGCGGCGCACTTTTAGCGTGCGGGTTAGTTCGCCATCATCGGCATCTAGCGCTTTATATAGCAGGATGAATTTTTTGATTTTTTGCGCGTCAGGTAGGGTTTTATTGACCATTTCCACTTCTTTGCGCAACATTTCGTAAATTTCTGGCCGTGCTGAAAGGTCGGTATAGGTGGTGAAGTTGATGCGATTTTTCTCTGCCCATTTCGAGACGATTGGGAAGCGAATGCAGATCATTGCGGTTAGATAATCTTGGCCTGAGCCCAAAATTACCGCTTCGGCGACATAAGCCGAGAATTTGAGTTTATTCTCGATGTAAGCGGGTGAAAAGCGCACATCTTGGCTGGTTGTTGCCAAATCTGAAATGCGGTCGATGATGACTAGATGGCCTGCATCGTTGTAATAGCCTGCATCGCCAGTGCGCATCCAGTGGTTTTCGGTAAACGCTTCTTTGGTGGCCTCCTCGTTTAAATAATAGCCGTCCATCATATTGGCGTGGCGCACCACAACCTCGCCAATGCCTTCTTTATCGGGTTGATCGATCACCATTTCGACATTGTTAAAACCGTGGCCGACACTGTCATAATCGACGTCATTGGTTTCGTGCAATGTGTAGGCGCCTAAGCTTTCGGTCTGGCCGTATAGCTGGCGTAGGGGCACTCCCATGGCTAGGAAGAATTTGAATGTGTCTGGCCCGAGCGCTGCGCCACCTGTTGCGGCGGATGTTACGTGGCTTAAGCCCAAGCTGTCTTTTAATGCGCGGAATAAGAGGAAATGTGCCAAGGGTGATTTTGTGCCTTCATCGACGGCTTTCAGCCCCATATTCATGCCTAACTTATACATATATTGTTTAAATTTATCGGCATCCATAATTTGTGCGCGCACGTCACCCGCAATTTGCTCCCATAAGCGCGGGGCGAATAAAACAAAGGTCGGGCCAATTTCGCGCAGGTCGCTCAACATGGTTTCGGCTTCTTCGACAAAATTGACTTTCATGCGTGCCAAGAGTGACCAACCGACTGCGTAAATTTGTTCCATAATCCAACTTAGCGGCAGGGTGGAGACATATTCGTCATCGGAATTTTTGGGGTCGGCTTGCAAATAGTTCACACAATGATGAATTAGTGATTTGTGGCTAATCATGGTGAGCTTTGGGTTGCCTGTGGTGCCTGACGTTGCGCATAATAAAGCGATGTCGCTGCCTTTGACTTTTTTGAGCAAGCGCCTGAATACGCCATTGTCATTGGCTTGGATTTTGCGGCCAATTTCTTCAAAATCTGCAAGGCTGATAAGACGTTCATCATCATATTTGCGCATACCGCGTGGGTCGGCATAAATGATTTTTTGTACGGATGGAATGCGGTCGGCTAAATTTAAAAATTTATCTACCTGCTCTTCATCTTCGGCGAAAATAAATTTCGGTTTTGCATAGTCGATTAAATAAGAGATTTCATCTTCTAACGCGTCGCGATATATGCCTAAGCTCATGCCACGGTTGGCTTGGCAGGCAATTTCTGCCCAAATCCATGCGGGGCGGTTGTCGCCGATGATGCCGACAATGTCACCTTTTTCGAAACCAAAATCGGCCAAAGCGAGGCCAATATTTCGCACGTGAGTGTAATAATTTGTCCATGTGTAACTTTGCCAAATGCCAAATTCTTTTTCGCGCATGGCGGTTTCATCGCCATGATGGTTCATATTGTGCAGCAGCACAGCGGGCAGGCTTTCGATGCCAGAAAGGTCTAACAAGCCATCAACTTTTTCTGGCCATACATTCATACGGCTGAAATTATTATTGCCTGTATTGGGGTCTAAATTAACGATTTCACTCATGACATCACCTCCGCATCATCTTCTTCTAATTCGCGAATATAATCATCTTCTTCGCCTAGATAGGCTTTTTTCACATGTTCATTCTGCATCACTTCTTCGGGCAAGCCGAGCGCAATTTGGCGGCCAAAATCTAGCACCATGACGCGGTCGGATATATCAATCACCACGCCCATATCGTGTTCGATCATCACAATGGTCATGCCTAATTCTTGGTTCAAATCGATGATATAGCGTGCCATATCTTCTTTTTCTTCTAAATTCATGCCAGCCATTGGCTCATCGAGCAGAATGATTTGCGGGCTTTGTGCTACCGCACGGGCAAGCTCGACACGTTTGCGTAGACCGTAGGATAATTCGCCTGCGGGTTTGTTGCGCACATGTTGGATTTCTAAAAAATCTATAATGTCTTCAACTTTGCGGCGCTCGATTATCTCTTCTTTTTGCGCACCACCTACCCAATAAAACATGCCGTTCATGAAATTATTTTTAAGCTGATGATGCCTGCCGACCATAATGTTATCGAGCACGCTCATATGGCCAAATAGCGCCAAATTTTGGAATGTACGGCCAATGCCTAAACCTGCGCGGTCATTAACTGAATAGCCTTTGAGTGATTTGCCATTGAGCAATATCTCGCCAGATGTGGGTGTGTAGCGACCAGATATGCAATTGAGCATGGAAGTTTTGCCTGCGCCATTGGGGCCAATAATGGAAAAAATTTCGCCTTTTTTAATGTCATAACTTACATTTGACAATGCATGCACACCACCAAATCTCAGCGATATATCCTGCGCTTGCAACAGCACATTTGTATTTTTATCCACATAACCTCCCAAATCTCAATTTATATGAGACCCCAACTATTAAAACGCGCTTATTTTTATTATTATGCATTTGTGTAATAATTGGTTTTTGCAATATCTTTAATTTACATAGACGAAATTCTAGTTTAACCTTAACCTACAATACCCTAGGGTATGGTTATGGCGATAAGGGGGCCAAGCTGGATGTTTTTCACCTATAAATATTAACCTATAAGATTAAATTCAGCAGGTCAATACCCTACAGTATGGAAAAATAACAATAATATGAATACGCGATTAAAAAACAATAATAACAAACGCTTAGGTAAAGAAGATTGGGTTCTAGCTGCGTTCACAACTTTGAGTGAAAGCGGTGTGGCGGCTGTTAGGGTGGTGGTTTTGGCTAAAAATATGGGGGTTACCAAAGGTAGCTTCTATTGGCACTTTGAAAACCGTCAGGAGTTGCTGGATGCGATTTTGAAAAAATGGCGGTTCGAACAAAGGGTTATTGACCGCGTCGAGGCCATTGGTGGTACGCCTAAAACCATGCTTAAAAACTTACTGGCGAGTGTGCCGCGGTCAGTGAGGCGAAATAAAAGTGGTGCGACTGAGCTTGCAGTGCGTTCGTGGGCACGTAATGACGAAAAAGCTGCCGAGGCTGTGGCGATGGTTGATAAAGAGCGGATAGTTTGGACGAAACAACGATTAATTGATATGGGATTTAGTGAAGACATTGCCGAAATGCGTGCCTTTACCATTTATAGCTATATCATGGCGCAAGGAGTTTTCTCGACCGAAAAAATACCCGACATATTGGAGCGCATTCATGATAATGCGGTTGAGATGTTTTTGCAGAAATAAGTCATATTAAGTTTCACTCAGCCCTAACTCTTCCATCATTGCTTCGCGCATCAGGAATTTTTGAATTTTACCTGTCACCGTCATCGGGAATTCTTGGACAAATTTTATGTGAGTCGGGATTTTTTGATGGGCGATTTGGCCTTGGCAAAAATCTTGTAGCCCTGCGGCGGTGAGTGTTGAATTCGGGTGCAGAATCACCCAAACTGCTAGCGCTTCGACATATTTCTTATCTGGCACGCCGAACACTTGCACGTCGCGGATGGCAGCGTGCTTATATAGATATTCTTCAATCTCTCGCGGGTATAGGTTTTCACCACCGCGTATGACTAAATCTTTAATTCGGCCGACAATTTTGCAAAAACCTTGCTCGTCAATGGTGGCGATGTCGCCACTGTGTAGCCAACCATCTGTGTCAATCACTTGGGCGGTTTGTTCAGAATCATCCCAGTAACCAAGCATGACTGAATAACCTCTGGTGCATAACTCGCCAGCCACGCAGCGCGGTACTATTTGCTTGTTTTGGTCTATAATTTTCACTTCGACATGCGGGTGAATGCGGCCGACCGTTGAAACCCGCATTTCTAGGGAATCTTTGGTTGAGCTTTGGAAGCTCACGGGGCTGGTTTCGGTCATGCCATAACATATTGTTAGGTCATGCATATTCATGCGCGCGGTGACTTGTTGCATAATTTCCATTGGGCACGGAGAGCCTGCCATGACGCCTGTGCGCAGGCTTGATAGGTCATAGTTTGCGAAATCTTCATGCTCTAGCTCGGCGATGAACATGGTCGGCACGCCGAAAAGTGCGGTGCATTTTTCATCTGCGACGGCTTTGAGTGTGGCGATGGGGTCAAAACCTTCGCCGACAAATACCATTGCTGCGCCGTGAGTTAGGCAGGCTAAGTTGCCAATTACCATGCCGAAACAATGGTAAAGTGGCACGGCTATGCAAATTTTATCGACTGAGGTGAGTTCGATGGCTTCGCCACAAAAGTAGCCATTATTTAAAATATTGGCGTGGCTTAGCATGACGCCTTTGGGCGAGCCTGTTGTGCCGCTGGTATATTGAATGTTGATGATGTCATCGGGGTTTAAGGTGGCTTCGGTGGCCTTTAGTGTTTGGGGGTCGGCGGTTTTGCCGCGTTGCTCAATTGCGGCAAAAGCGATGGCGCCTTGTGCCGCTTCGCCGCCTAATTGTATCATATGGCGCAAAGCGGGTAGCCGTGGGGAGGTGATTTTTCCGTCTATGGCATCGGCCATTTCGGGTATTAATGTTTGCACCATGCCGATATAGTCGCTGGTTTTGAATTTGGGGGCTAAAATTAGAGCGGCGCATTTTACTTTGGCGAGTGAAAATTCTAGCTCGGAAAGCCTGTAGGCGGGGTTTATGGTGACCAATACGAGACCAGCTTTGGCGGCGGCAAATTGAGTTAAAGCCCATTCGTAGCGGTTGAGCGACCAGATGCCAATGCGCTCGCCAGGCTTTAAGCCTAATGCCAAAAAGCCTGATGCCAATTGGTTGCTGCGTTGTAACAATTCTGCCCAGTTGAAACGGATATTTTGGGCGCAATCTATCAATGCTGGCTGAGTTGGCCAGTTTTTTGCTGCCTCATCCAAAGCTTGGCCTATTGTTAAGCCAATTTTGGCGGGAGTTTTTGCGCCGATCACATGGCTATTCATATTCATTACATCCTAAAGATACCATATTCAGTGTCTTCAATTTCTGCGTTTAGACTGGCCGAAAACGCCAAACCTAGTACGCGGCGGGTTTCGGATGGGGTGATGATGCCATCATCCCACAGCCGTGCGGTGGCGTAATAGGGGTTACCCTCATCTTCGTATTTTTGCAGAATTGGTTGCTTGAAGGCTTGCTCTTCGGCTTCTGACCACTCTTCGCCTTTGGCTTGTTTGGCATCGCGGGTTAAGGTTGCCATAACGCCTGCGGCTTGTGCGCCACCCATAACCGAAATGCGGCTGTTTGGCCAGGTGAACATGAAGCGTGGGCTATAAGCACGGCCACACATGCCGTAATTGCCAGCGCCAAAACTGCCGCCAACCACGAGGGTGATTTTTGGCACTTTGGCATTGGCAACCGCCATCACCATTTTTGCGCCATCTTTGGCGATGCCGCCTGCTTCATATTGTTGGCCGACCATAAAGCCTGAAATATTTTGTAAGAATAGCAGTGGGATTTTGCGTTTGGCACATAGCTCTATAAAATGTGCGGCTTTTAATGCTGATTCTGAAAATAAAATACCGTTATTGCCGATAATGCCAACAGGCATACCTTCTAAATGGGCAAAGCCGCAAATGATGGTTTTGCCGTATAATTTTTTGAATTCGCTGAATTCTGAGCCATCTACAATGCGGGCAATGACCTCTCTAATGTCTACTGGTTCTGACAAGTTTTGAGGGGCGATGCCGTTTAGTTCTTCGCTGTCAAATAATGGTTGTTCGATTGGTTTTTGGGCAACGGTTACGGGTTTTTGATGATTTAGGTTGGCGATAATCTCACGGGCGATTTCGAGCGCATGATTGTCATTTTCGGCCAAATGGTCGGCCACGCCAGATATGCGGGCGTGCATATCGCCGCCGCCTAAATCTTCGGCTGATACGATCTCGCCCGTTGCGGCTTTGACCAAGGGCGGGCCTGCTAAAAATATGGTGGCTTGGTTGCGCACCATGATGGTTTGGTCGCTCATCGCGGGGACATATGCGCCGCCTGCGGTGCAGGAGCCCATTACCACCGCAATTTGGGCAATGCCTTTGGCGCTCATTTGGGCTTGGTTGTAGAATATGCGGCCGAAATGCTCGCGGTCGGGGAATACTTCGGCTTGGTTGGGTAAGTTTGCCCCGCCGCTATCAACCAAATAAATGCATGGCAGGCAGTTTTGTTCGGCAATCTCTTGGGCGCGTAAATGTTTTTTGACGGTCATCGGGTAGTATGTGCCGCCTTTGATGGTTGCATCATTGCAGATGATCATGCATTCAACGCCTGATACGCGGCCAATGCCTGCTATCAGCCCTGCCCCGTGAATGTCGCCGCTATACATTTCGTTAGCGGCCAACATACCGACTTCTAGAAAAGCTGAGCCTTTGTCGAGCAATTCTGCGACGCGCATGCGCGGTAATAATTTGCCGCGCCCTACATGTTTGGCTTTGGCACGTTCGCTACCACCTGCTGCCACTTGGTTGCGTTTTGTGGTGAGTTCATCTAACAACTCGGCCATTTTGGCTTTGTTTTGCATAAATGAGTCACTGTTTACATTCACATTGGTGGTCAGTTTCATTATTGAAGCCTTACATTATTTTGTCTCGTTAAACATCTCGCGGCCGATCAGCATGCGTCTAATTTCGCTGGTGCCTGCGCCTATCTCGTATAATTTTGCATCGCGCAACAAACGCCCTGCTGGGTATTCGTTGGTATAACCGTTGCCGCCTAGGGCTTGAATGGTTTCTAGCGCCATCCATGTGGCTTTTTCGGCGGTGTATAAAATCACCCCCGCTGCGTCTTTGCGGCTCACTTCGCCTCTGTCACAGGCGCGGGCAAAGGTGTAAACATACGAGCGGCAGGCATTCATTGTACTATACATATCGGCCAATTTGCCTTGCATCAACTGGAATGTGCCGATTGGTTTGCCAAATTGTTCACGCTCATGCACATAGGGCACAACCACATCCATACAGGCCATCATAATGCCAGTTGGCCCTGCACTCAAGACTGCGCGTTCATAATCTAAACCTGACATAAGCACTTTTACGCCGCCGTTCAATTCACCGATGATGTTTTCGACAGGCACTTCGCAATTCTCAAACACCAATTCACAAGTATCAGAGCCGCGCATGCCCAATTTGTCAAGTTTTTGCGCGGTCGAAAAGCCTTTAAAGGTTTTTTCAATGATGAATGTGGTGATGCCTTTGGCGCCCAATTCTGGCGCGGTTTTGGCATAGACGACCAGCACATCGGCCTCGGGGCCGTTGGTGATCCACATTTTGGTGCCGTTCAGCACATAATGATCACCGTTTAATTCGGCACGTAATTTCATTGAGACCACGTCTGAGCCTGCGTTTGGTTCACTCATCGCCAAAGCTCCAACATGTTCGCCAGAGATAAGTTTGGGCAGGTATTTATGTTTTTGCTCGGCTGTGCCATTGCGATTAATTTGGTTGACGCACAAGTTGGAATGCGCGCCATATGACAAGCCAACTGAGGCTGATGCGCGGCTGATTTGCTCGTTGACGAGGCAATGCTCTAGATAGCCCATGCCTGCGCCGCCAAATTCTTCTGGCACTGTGATGCCAAGTAAGCCTAATTTTCCCATTTCTGGCCATAAGTCGCGCGGAAATTGGTTGGTTGAGTCAATCTCTGCGGCGCGCGGGGCAATTTTTTCGTTGGCAAAATTTTTCACCATATCGGTGATCATATCGGCGGTTTCGCCAAGGCCGAAATTCATGCTGGGTAATTCGTAAAAGCTCATAATTATCTCCTTTTATATTTCTTTTTGTGCGCCACCAATAAGCCGCATAATGCTAAACAGGCCCGTTGCTACGTGCCGCTCTTGGTCGCCCGATTTGGTATAAACGTCAGATTTTACGACCAATAAGCTACGGCCAGATTTAATCACTTCACCGCGCGCAATCATAAACTCGCCTTGTGCAGGAGCCAGAAAATTTATCTTGTACTCCGCACTCACCACACTATCTGCTGCTTCACACAGGCTAAAGGCCGCAAAACCAGCTGCATTATCGGCCATCGTGCCTGTAATGCCACCGTGGAAATAGCCATGTTGCTGGGTTAATCCTTGGCTAAAAGGTATAATCGCTTCGACTTTACCTGCTGATATTGCACCCAACTTACAGTCCAAAACCTGCATAAGCCCTTGTTTGTTAAAGCTATCAACTATTCTTTGTTTATAATCGCCGTGGGTTTTCATCATGTTGCATCTCCTGTATTTGTCACTTGCAATTCGCGCATTCTATCGACACAACCTTTTTCCACTTTGCCCAATTCATCTAGAGATTGTGTAATGTCTGCCAGCTTTTGCATGAGCGATTGACGTTGCTCGATGATATTTTTTTGCAAGTGATTAAGCTGCTGTAATTCACCCGATTTATCTTCATACATATCGATAATGATGCGGATTTTTGCCAGCGTAAAACCCATGCGTTTGCCGCGTAAAATGAGTTTTAGGCGGGTGCGGTCGCCTTCGCTAAACACACGGTTTCGGCCATTGCGTTCGGGGGTTAGCAGACCTTGATCTTCGTAAAAACGCAAGGTTCTGGTGGTGATTCCGAATTCGTCAGTCAATTGCCTTATGGGTATCATATGTTTGTTCATAGATCTGACCTTTATTCAATATTCAAAATCAACTGGCCTTCGGCCACTTGCTCGCCAACTGAAACTGACAGGCTGGTGATGATGCCTGAAATTTCGGCAACTAGGTTATGCTCCATCTTCATGGCTTCGACGATGGCCAAAACATCACCCTCGGCCACTTCATCGCCCAACGCCACATTCAGCTTAAACAAGCAACCCGGCATAGGCGAGGTGACTTGGCCGCCTGCTTCGCTTTGGCCGCTGTCATCATATATGCGGGCATCAATTTGGTAGCTTTTGCCTTGATCGACAATATAATCGTGCGGTTTGCCGTTAATCAGCGTCAGCGTGTTTTTGCCTGTTATGGCGGGATGTACACCCGTGGCATCAATAATGTATTCGCCTTGGTACGATTGGTTGTTGATCATCACATCCATGATGGATGTGCGGCCGTTGACGCCCTGCGCCATATCAAATACGTCCGATCTATCCCACGCTTGATTACTCGATGTGCTGAGGTTTTTCTCGATTAGCATCACGGCTGCCATGGCGCTGATGGGGGTTATATTTTCTGCATCTTTAGGTTTTTCAAAAAATCGTTCGATAAAGCCTGTGTCAAAATCTTCGGCGATGAATTCTGGATCTTCCAATAGATCGCGCAGAAAGCTGATATTGACTTTTACGCCTGCAATCACTGTGGCACGTAATGTTTTGGCTAGATTGGCCAATGCCTGTTTGCGGCTAGGTGCGTGGCAGATTATTTTGGCCATCATCGGGTCGTAATAGGGGCTGATTTCATCGCCAGCTTCGATGCCTGTGTCGATACGAATGCCATCAGCTTGAGGCACGTTAAACGCAAAAATCTTGCCGATTGAGGGTAAAAAATCATGCTCGGCATCTTCGGCATAAACCCGCACTTCAACCGCGTGGCCATTAATTGACAATTCATCTTGGGTTTTGGGTAAGGCCTCGCCTGATGCCACTTTGATTTGCCATTCAACCAGATCTTGGCCTGTTATGGCTTCGGTTACGGGATGTTCTACTTGTAAGCGGGTATTCATTTCCATGAACCAGAAACCGTCTGTCTTGAGGCCAGCTGAGCCATCGACGATGAATTCGACCGTGCCTGCGCCTTCATAATTTACGGCTTTGGCGGCACGTACAGCCGCCTCACCCATGGCTTTGCGCACTTCTGCTGTCATGCCTGGGGCTGGAGCTTCTTCAACCACTTTTTGGTGACGCCTTTGTAGTGAGCAATCGCGCTCAAACAGATAGACCGCGGCGCCATGTTGATCGCCAAACACTTGAATTTCGATGTGCCGAGGGCTGAGGATAAATTTTTCCAGCAGCACGATGTCGTTGCCAAAAGCGGCTTTGGCTTCGCGTTTGGCGGCGTTTAGTGCGTCTAAGAAATCGGTTTTTTTATCGACCCGCCGCATGCCTTTGCCACCGCCGCCTGCTACGGCTTTAATCATGATGGGGTAGCCAATTTTTTCGGCTTGTGCGGCTAAATGGGCTTCGGCTTGATTGTCGCCGATATAACCTGGCACAATGGGTACATTTGCGTCTTGCATCAGTAATTTTGCGGCGTCTTTGAGCCCCATTGACTTAATTGAGTGGGCTGAGGGGCCGATAAATTTAATGCCTGCATCGGCGCATTTTTGTGAAAATACGGCGTTTTCGGATAAGAAACCATAGCCTGGGTGGATTGCTTGTGCGCCAACTTTTAAGGCCAAGGCAATAATTTCATCGGCTTTTAAATAGCTTTCATTTACGGGAGCGGCGCCAATTAAATGTGCTTCATCGGCCGTTTTTACGTGTAAAGCGTTGGCATCGGCCTCTGAATATATGGCGATGGTGCGCACGCCCATTTTGTTGGCGGTTTTGATAACCCGACAGGCAATTTCGCCTCTATTGGCAATTAAAATTGAGTTAATCACAAGCCATTCCACTTAAAGTCTAAATATTCGGTTGATTTACCTTATCGTAAATCGAGCATAGGTAAAAAGCAAGTATGCAAGCGTTAGATTGACGTTGATTTCCGATAAATGTTAATTATTTGTTTGACCACAGCCTTTGATTTGCTAAGCTAAAACTATAAAAACAGCGGAGGAAATTGGCATGCAAGGTTTATATTTTGAACAATTTGTAGTCGGTACAATTATTGAACATGGCTTAAGCAAAACGGTTACTGAGGCAGATAATATGCTGTTCTGTAATATGACGCTAAATGCCCAACCGTTGCATATTGACAAGCATTTCTGTGAGGCGGAAAGTGAATTTAAGCAACCTTTGGTTAACTCGCTTTTTACTTTGGGCTTGATGATTGGCATTAGTGTTAATGACACAACCATTGGCACAACAATTGCCAATTTGGGCATGACGGATGTGAATTTCCCTGCGCCAGTGTTTCAGGGGGATAGCATTTATGTTAAAACTGAAATTCTTGACAAAAGAGACAGCAAATCGCGACCTAATGCGGGTATTGTCACTATGTTGCACCGTGGTTATAATCAAAATAATGTGTTGGTTGCGACTTGTACGCGCAAAGCTTTTATGAAGAAACAGCCAGCTGATTGAACAAAGGCCACACTATGAGATCATTATTATTTGTTCCTGCAGATGATGCTAAAAAGCAGAAAAAAGCTTTAAATAGTGCCACTGATGCGATTATTTTGGATATGGAAGACAGTGTTGCGGCTGGCAATAAGCTTAAAGCGCGCAGTATTGTTGTTGAATTTTTTAGCGGTCTTGCAACAGATAAAATAATTATTATCCGCATCAATGCTTTGGATACTGAGCTTTGGCAGGATGATATGGCGGCTATATTGTCGCTGGCGCCTGATTATATTCTCATTCCCAAAGCTCGCTCTGGGGCGGATGTTACGACTATAAATGGGCTTATAAAAGCCGATACTAAAGCTGCTAGCAAAACTCAAATTATTGCTTTGGTGACTGAATTGCCTGAATCTATGTTCAACATATCGAGCTTTAAAAATAGCGGTGATGCGCTGGCTGGGCTTACATGGGGGGCTGAAGATTTATCGGCTGAATTGGGCGCGCAGAATAACAAAGATGCTGATGGGGTTTATTTTCCTGTTTATCAAATGGCGCGGTCGTTTTGTTTGCTGGGTGCTGCGCACGCGGGGGTTGATGCTATTGATTCGGTGTTCACTAATTTTAAAGATGATGCTGGTTTGAAAGCTGAGGCTGAACGTGCCAAGACGGAAGGTTTTCATGGTAAAATGCTCATTCATCCTTGCCAAATTGCTATTGTCAATAAGGTGTTTAGGCCGAGTGAGGCTGAAATTTCTCATGCAAAGCGGGTGATTGAAACAATTGAAAATTCAACAACTGGCGGCGTGGCGCAATTGGATGGTGAGATGATTGACCAGCCGCATTATAAACGCGCCCTTAACTTAATAAAAGGACTTGATGATGATTGAAACTAAAGCCAACCCCTATCCACCAGCCAATATAAATGAATTGCCTGACGACATTGCTGAAATCATTCTTGATGTGCAGGAGAAATCTGGGTTTATTCCTAATGTATTTTTAGTTTTGGCGCGTCGGCCTGATGAATTTCGGGCGTTTTTTGCTTATCATAATGCATTGATGGAAAAAGACGGCAACCTGAGCAAAGCTGAGCGCGAGATGATTGTGGTGACCACTAGTAATTTTAACCAGTGCCAATATTGTGTGGTGGCGCATGGGGCTATTTTGCGCATTAGAGCCAAAGATGCCTATATCGCCGATCAAGTGGCGGTGAATTATCGCAAGGCGAACATTACGAAAAGACAGCGAGCTATGCTGGATTATGCAGTTAAAGTATCGCAAAATGCTTACGAAATTGACGCAACGGACAGCGAAATATTGCATCACCATGGGTTTGATGATGAGGATATTTGGGACATTGCGGCCATTTCGGCGTTTTTTGGCATGTCTAACCGCATTGCCAACGCGTTGAGCATTCCTGCCAATAAAGAATTTTATAATATGGGTCGTGAATTTTAGGTTTGTTTCTTACCCTAGTGGTTTGTTTCTTCTATGCCTTGCCAGCTGGTTTCGATGGCGAATAGATTGCCTGCATGTTCGTTGGGGTCTTTATAGATTTGGGTGGTGATGTAGAGGGTCGACAGGTTTGTGCCGCCAAAGCATATGTTGGTTACGTTTTTGGTGGGGACATTTATAATGGCGTCTATATTGCCAGTTGGGGTTAGGCGCAATATTTTTCCTGAATCGCTGGCGGCGGTCCAATAACATCCATCAGTATCGACTGTTGCACCATCTGGCCTGCCGCCGAGTTTTTTATCGGTGGCAAATAGCTGCTTGTTGATGGGGATGCCGGTTTCCGTATCGAAATCATATTTCCAAACAGATGCAATGGAGGGGTGGGAATCGGATACATACATGGTTTTGCCATCAGGACTCCACGCTAAGCCATTTTGGACTTTGAACCCTTCTAGCCTTGGGCTGGCTTGCTGATTGCTGAGGCAATATACTTGCCCGCTAGGTTGGGCTTCGTTGACCTCGGTAATTTGTAGGCTGCCTGCCCAGAAGCGGCCTTGGCGATCTAGCGCAGCGTCATTCATTCTGAAGTTGTTTTTGTGGCTGAATAAATCGACAATTAATTTTTGTTGGGCTTGGCCGTTGGTGAAAGATAGTTTGGAGAAGCCGTTATGCGTGGCGCAGATGAAATTACCGCTACTGGATTGCGCAAAGCCGCTGATTGGATCGGCAAGCTCGAATATTCTGTGCTTGTTATGTTTAATGCTGTTGATGGTGGCGGCGGTTAAATCTATCCAATATAGAGTTTGTTGTTGCTCTACCCAGACTGGGGATTCGCCCAATTTATTTTTTGACACGTAAAAAAGTTCGGCGTTTAGAATTTTCATAATCAGCGCCTATATTATGAAAATAAATCTCTGTTTTCATTTATAATCTGCGGCAATCGTTCCATTGTGCCTGACAAATGTGCGCGCATCATTTGAACGGATTTTTCGACATTTTTTTCTTCGATGGCGGTTATAATGGCTTGATGATCTTCTAGGACCGAAGACATTTTTCCAACCCGTGGTAAATCTAGCGATCTGGCGCGGCCTAAATGGCCGCAACGAGAGGCTAAATGTGCACTTAATTCGAGCTGGTTTACACCTGCGAATAAGGCATCATGGAAAGCTTCATCTAGCTGTTTGAACAGGCCGACTTGTTCGATGTCATCGACCAAAGCGCCTTGCATTTTTACGAAACCCTTGGCTTTGGTGATGATTTTCGGGTCGCCATTAATGGCGAGTTGGCGCACCACCTCGCACTCTACTGCCGAGCGCAAAAAATGTTCGTCGCGGATTCTGTTGGCGTCTATTTTTGTGACTATGGTGCGGGATTGCGGGTAAGAAATAACCAATCCATCGCGTTCGAGCCGTGTGATGGCCTCGCGCACAGGTGATTGGCTGACGCTGAACAAATCTGCTAGTTCTGAACGTATAATGGTTGTGTCTGGCGGCATGTTGATGGATATTATTCGTTCGCGCAACTCATCATAAACCCGCGTGGATGCGGGGGTGTGGGCGTTTATTTTAGATGGGTTATCGCCGAAATTATCAGCACCAACCACAAAAGGGTTTTTATTCATTTGATAGACTCACTCGTAGAATCGCCAGATTAAATTTAAGCTTCATATTACATCATCGCATTGGGTAGGAATAGTGTTAACACGGGAAAGGACGCCATTATTATAAAGAAAATCAACATCGTGGCCATGAAGGGTAAGGAGGCTTTGGTAAACTCGCCTGTTTTGACTCCCAACACCCCGCAAACGGTGAACATTATTACCCCCACTGGTGGTGTTAAACCGCCGAAATTAATGAGGATTACGATTAATATGCCCATATGAATGGGGTCGTAACCTGCGGTTATTAACACTGGCAACACAATGGGGGTGATGAGCAGGATGTTGGCGGCGCCTTCTAAAAACATGCCGCTGACCACCAACAGCGCAACGATGAGCATTAATATGAGCATCGGGTCGTTGGTTAGGGTGGTTACAAATTCGGTTATTTGTTGCGGGGCGCGTTCTATTGTGACGGCGTAGCCTAGCACCCCTGCCATCATAATGAGCAGCATGACCATGCCTAAATCACTGATTGTGGCTTGCATGGCGTGGTATAATTTTTGCCAATTTAGCTCGCGATAGACAAAAAAGCCAATGAATGATGCGTAGAAAACCAAGAATGCGCCTGCCTCGGTGGCGGTGAAAAAGCCGAAGCGAAAACCGACAATTAGGATTATTGGGAATGCCAATGCCCAGATGCTGTCTTTAAAACTTAGCCAAAGCTCGCGGCCTGTTGGCAGGCCTTTGGTGTCTGGGGCGTAGCCATTGCGTTTGGCGACAATCCATGTTGTGAGCATTAATAATGAGGTGAGTATCACGCCTGGTATGATGCCTGCCAAGAATAATTTACCGATTGAGACTTCGTTTATAAAACCAAATAATATGAGGCCAATGCTGGGGGGGATGGTGGCGGTGATGATAGAACCGAAAGCCAAAATAACTGCGGTTATGGCTTTTGAATAGCCTTGTTTGATCATGCTCGGGCCGAGCAAGCGGGATTCCATGGAGGCATCGGCAACTGCCGAGCCAGAAATGCCGCCCATCATGAGGCTTAGCATGATGGAGACTTGCGCTAAGCCGCCTGCCATCCAACCTGTTAGCAGCCGTGCGAATTTTACCAAACGCTCGGTAATGCCTGTTTCATTCATTAAATTGCCTGCGAATATAAAGAAGGGAACGGCCAATAAGGGGAAACTTTGGGTGGCGGTGACCATTTTTTGCACCGCAACGGTGGGCGGCATTGTGCCAGTTAATAGAAAAACTGGGATTGATGAAAGCATCAGCGCGAAAGCAACGGGCATGCCGATGATTAGGAATATTGCGAATAATGCGGCGATTAATAAAAGCATTAAATATCAGCCTTTTGACGAATTTTATTGAAGAGTTGAATGCCCATGGTGCGCATTAAGAGCGCCAAGCCAACGACCATAGATGCATGGACAAGGGACGCGTGCATTTGGGTTGCGCCAATGAGGCGTGGGTGCATTAAAATTGCATTTTTCCATGCATAAGTGAAAAGTAAAAGTAGTAAAGCCATTAAAACGACGAGGTTGAAAATTTCGAATATGCGCCGTACATTTGGGCTTAAATTATCGAGTAATATAAGCAGGCCAAAATGCCTACCATCTTGCAGCGCAATGTCGGCGGCTAACATGCAGAGCCAGACAAATAATAATTGGGCGATCTCGACTGACCAGATGATGGGGCTGCCGATGGCGCGGCTGACGGCTGCAATGCCGACCAAAATCACGATGCCCAATAGCAATAAAACGGCACTGGCCATTTCTATTTTTCGATACATTATGTTGCCTATTGTTATGTCCACCGCATGGTTAAATGCGATGGCTTTGTTTTTGGGAGAAGGGTGTATAGACTTGGAAACTGCCTATACATCCTCTGTATTTGGATTGAATTAACGACCCAAAACTTTGTTGACGATTGCGGCTTCTGGTTCTAATTCCAAAAGCGTATAGACTGATTTCACAGCGTCTTTAAATGGTGCCAGATCAACATCAGAGATGGTCACGCCAGATTCAGCAACTTTTACCATCGCTTCTTTGCCCAACTCGATGGTTAGGTTAGAGGCGTAGCGGCCGTTTTCTACAGCCAATTCGCGCACAATGGCTTGGTTTTCGGCTGAGATTTCGTTCCAGCTGTCTGCACCAACTACAATGGCCGTTACCAATTGAATGTGGCCTGTTTTGGTCACATGTTTGATAACCTCATAAAGTTTAGCACCCCAGATTGCGGTAGGTTGGGCTTCTGCGGCATCAATGGTACCGAGTTGCAAGGCCGAATAAACTTCGCCCCAAGCTATTGGTGTGGGTTCTGCACCCATGGCGCGGATGGTTTCAATCCATACAGGAGCGCCAATGGTACGCATGCGCACCCCTGCTAAATCAGCAGGGCCAGAAATTGGTTTTTGGGTCAGTGCATGACGCGCACCTTGATACCAGTTTGAAGCGATCATGATCAAACCAGCTTTTTCTTCTAATTGTGCTGCCCAGCCTAAATATTCTTCTGATGCGGCAAATTTATCGGCTTGCTCGAAATTATCGAATAAAAACGGGGCCGACAAAATGGCCAAAGATGGCACGAAGCTTGAAAGACGCGCAACATCAGTCACTGTGCCAACATTGGCGCCTGCCCGTGCTTGGTCAATCATTTCTGTGGTATCGCCCAATTGTGAATTATGGAAAACTTCGATGATGACATCGCCATTGGTGGCGGCTTCGACCTCGGCTTTAAATTTATCTAGCCCCTGCCCCATTGGATCGGTTGGTGCAAGCACGGTGCCAATTCTTAAGGTGGTGGCGGCGAAAGTTGGCGTGGCTATGGCGACAGACGTTGCAAGCAAGGCTGCAATGCCTAATCCTTTAATAATGTTTTTCATTTCTTCCCTCTTTTATAATTTAAATTGATATATCAATCGCATTAGTATATTACATTTATTGATATTTAAATGTCAACGGGTTTATTTTATCGCCTTATTTTCAAAAATATTGGAAGTGCAGCTTTGCCATATTTCACTAAATTATAGACTTAGATCATCTTAAAATTATAATTAATTAGTACTACTATATGCCTTTATTTTTTCCTGTACATTTATAACTTATTGAAATTGTTAAATATTAAATTATTGAAATCATTATTTAATAATATAATTTACATTAGTAGTACTATATGACATATTTCAATTGTTAAAAATAATTAAAATATTTTGGGAGGAATATAATGTTTCTAAAAAAAGTTCTCGCGAGTGCTGCGGTTATCGCAACAGTTGCTCTTTCTACTACATCGGCCTTGGCACTGACTGTGGGTTTTTCACAAATCGGTTCTGAATCTGGCTGGCGTGCTGCTGAAACCACAATCACTTTGCAACAAGCAAAAGACCGTGGCATTGACCTTAAATTTGCTGATGCTCAGCAAAAACAAGAAAATCAAATTAAAGCTCTACGCTCATTCATCGCACAAGGTGTTGATGCTATTTTTGTGGCACCTGTAGTGGCAACCGGTTGGGATAGTGTTCTTAAAGAAGTGAAAGAAGCTGGCATTCCAGTTATTTTGCTCGATAGAACCATCGATTCATCTGATGATTTATATCTTACAGCGGTTACATCTGACTTTATTTATGAAGGTAGTGTGGCTGGTAAATGGCTTGTCGATGCGGTTGATGGCAAGGAATGTAGTGTGGTTGAGCTGCAAGGCACAACTGGTTCTGCTCCTGCTATTGAGCGTAAAGAAGGCTTTGAGCAGGGTTTAGCTGGCTCTAACGTTTCCATTATTCGTAGCCAAACGGCTGACTTTACCCGTACAAAAGGTAAAGAGGTTATGGAAAGCTTCTTAAAAGCTGAAGGTGGCGGCAAAAACATTTGCGCACTATATGCACATAATGACGACATGGCAGTGGGCGCTATTCAGGCCATTAAAGAAGCTGGTTTAAAACCTGGTTCTGATATTCTAGTCGTGTCTATTGATGCTGTGCCAGATATTTTCAAAGCGATGATGGCTGGTGAAGCCAATGCAACTGTTGAGCTGACGCCTAATATGGCAGGTCCCGCGTTTGATGCTTTGGATGCCTTCTTGAAAGATGGCACTTTGCCACCAAAATGGATTCAGTCTGAATCTCGTCTTTACACTAAAGATGATGATCTGCAAGCCATTTACGATCAGAAAAAAGACCTCGGCTACTAAGATATTGTCATAATATTTTAGCTTTGAAATATGGGTTGGTCTTGGGTTTACTCCAAGGCTGACCTGTGTTTTTATAAACCACTTTTAAAATACATATCCGAGGTCGCGATGAATATGGATCAGCCTTTATTAAAAGCAACGAAAATTGACAAAATTTTCCCCGGTGTGGTCGCGCTTGATAAGGTCGACTTTACCTTAAAGGCGGGTGAGGTTCACGCGCTACTTGGCGAAAATGGTGCAGGAAAATCTACACTGATTAAATGCCTAACAGGCGCATATCATCGTGATGGCGGCGATATTTTGTTAAACGGCGAAACCATCAGCCCGCGCGATACATTGGATGCGCAAGGTTTGGGAATTGGCACAGTTTATCAAGAAGTGAACCTATTGGGCAATTTAACTGTGGCCGAGAACATGATGATTGGTCGGCAGCCAAAAAAATGGGGAATGGTTCAAACCAAGCAAATGAATCGGCAAACCAAAGAAATTTTGAACCAATATGGTCTTGATATCGATGTCGCGCAATTGCTTTCGACTTATAGCGTGGCCATTCAGCAAATTATTGCCATTGCCCGTGCGGTTGATCTTTCTGGCAAGGTGCTGATTTTAGACGAACCTACCGCCAGCCTCGATGCCAAAGAGGTGCAAATGCTGTTTGGGGTGATCCGCAAATTAAAGCAAAAAAATATTGGCATTATTTTTATTTCACATTTTCTTGACCAAGTTTTTGAAATTAGCGACACAATCACCGTGTTGCGCAATGGCAGGCTGATTGAGAGTGTGACGACTGTGGACATTTCGAGCATTGATTTGGTGACCATGATGCTGGGTTATGAGCTTGGTGAAGAAACTAAATTAAAAGAACATGATGGGGTTGAACGCGAGACGTTGGTCGAGTTTTGCAATTTTGGGCATAAGCAATTGATTGAACCGTTTTACCTTGCCATTGGTAAAGGTGAAGTGGTTGGCTTTGCTGGCCTTTTAGGTTCTGGCCGCACTGAAACCGCTGAAACTTTATTTGGTGTCACACCTCATGACAGCGGCTCGGCCACATTTAAAAATGAAAATATCAATCTTTCGTCTCCGCGCGCGGCGATTGCCAATGGCTTTGGTTTTTGTCCTGAAGATCGCAAAACTGATGGCATTATTGCTGATTTATCGGTACGAGAGAATATTATTCTGGCTTTGCAAGCCCAACGTGGCTGGGCGAACCCATTGCCAAAATCTGAACAAGATGAGATTTGCAAAAAGTATATAAAAGCCTTGGACATTCGCCCAACTGATGCGGAAAAACCGATACGGTTATTGTCGGGTGGCAATCAGCAAAAGGTTATTTTGGCGCGCTGGTTGGCGACTAACCCTGAGTTTTTAATTTTGGATGAACCGACGCGCGGCATTGATGTGGGTGCGCATGCGGAGATTATTCGGCTGATTGAAAACCTTTGTGAAGACGGCATGTCATTATTGGTAATTTCGTCGGAGTTAGATGAATTGGTGGCCTATAGCCACCGCATTATTGTGGTGCGAGACCATGAACATATTGCTGAATTGGTTGGCAGTGAAATTACCACCAATAATATTGTTGAAGCCATCGCGGCAGATTTGAATGTCGACAATGGCCAATATGAATTAAAAGGGGTTATATCTTGAACAGCTTAAAGCGCTATGCGCCGCAACTGACCACTTTAGCGATTGTTTTGTTGCTCAATTATTTGGTGTTTCCTGATTTCTTTAAAATCGAAATTGCCAATGGCAAGCTTTATGGCACGCTGATTGATGTATTAAACCGTGGCGCGCCGGTGGCTCTGTTATGTGTTGGCATGACTTTGGTGATTGCGACTAAAGGCATTGATTTATCGGTTGGCGCGGTGATGGCGATTTGTGGTGCGGTGGCGGCATCGACTGTTGATAGTGGTGGCGGGGTGTTTATGGCGCTGTCATTGGCGTTGTTGGCGGGCTTGATTTGTGGTGTTTGGAACGGGCTTTTGGTTTCGGTTTTGAACATTCAACCGATTATTGCCACTCTGATTTTGATGGTGGCAGGGCGCGGCATCGCGCAACTTATTACCGAGGGAGCGATTCTCACCTTTAATGATGAGGGGCTTATATTTGTGGGCAGTGGCTCGATATTTTCCATTCCTATGCCTATTTTAATTTGGATTGCGGTTGGCATCATTGTTACCTTTATTGTGAGGCGCACGGCGCTGGGTATGTTGATTGAATCGATTGGCATTAACCAGCGTGCGAGTACGTTTTCGGGGGTGAATGCGCGGGTATTGCTGATTTTGGTTTATATGGTTTCGGGCCTTTGTGCGGCATTGGCGGGCACCATTGCTGCGGCAGACATTAGAGGCGCAGACGCTAATAATGCTGGGCTATGGTTGGAATTGGATGCAATTTTAGCGGTTGTGGTTGGTGGCACTTCGCTGCTGGGCGGTCGTTTCACGCTGATTGGTTCGTTGATTGGGGCGATGATCATTCAATCGATCAATACGGGCATATTGCTATCGGGCTTTCCGCCTGAGTTTAATTTAATCATCAAGGCGGCGATTATTGTGATTATCTTGGTCATTCAATCGCCTGCCCTGCAATCTAAATATATAGAGTATCGAGATCGACGCGAGGCTGAAAAACCCCCCGCTGACAAGGAGAATGCGTCATGATGAAATCGCGCTACTTACCACTCATTGCGACTTGTTTAATTTTCGTTTTGGCTTATGCGTTATGTTATTGGCAATTTCCCAATATGCTGTCAACCCGCGTGGTGGGCAATTTGCTGACTGACAATGCATTTTTGGGCATTGCGGCGGTCGGCATGACATTTGTTATTCTTTCAGGCGGCATTGATTTATCTATCGGCTCGGTCATTGCATTTACGGGGGTGTTTATTGCGGTTGTGCTTAAAGAAACTTCTCTGCATCCGCTTGTGGTGTTTGGCTTGGTGCTGGTCATCACGGCTATTTTTGGCGGTATTATGGGGGCGATCATTCATTATTTGGAAATGCCACCATTTGTGGTGACTTTGGCGGGGATGTTTTTGGCGCGGGGCATTGCCTTTGTCATCAGCACCGATAGTGTGCCGGTTAAACACGAGTTTTATACGTTTTTACAAGATAGTTTTTACCGCCTGCCAGGTGGCGGGCGAATCACGGTTATTGGCGCGGCGATGCTTGTTGTGTTTTTTGTCGGCATTATCATTGCCCATCGCACACGCTTTGGCACCAATGTATTTGCTTTGGGCGGCGGCATTCCGACATCTAAGCTGATGGGCGTGCCTGTAGCTAAAACCACCATTGGCATTTATGCCATTTCTGGCTTTTTGGCTGGCTTGGCGGGCATTACATTTTCTCTTTACACCTCGGCTGGTTACTCCCTAGCCGCCGTAGGTGTAGAATTGGATGCGATTGCCGCCGTGGTGATTGGTGGAGCGTTGCTTACGGGGGGCAGTGGCTTTATAGCTGGCACATTAATTGGCGTGTTGATCATGGGTTTGATACAGACATATATTATTTTTGATGGCACGCTTTCAAGTTGGTGGACGAAGATCGTCATCGGCATATTACTTTTCGCTTTTATTCTGATGCAAAAAGGCTTATTACTAGCCGCGTCGGCTCAGAAAAAATAACTATTTAAGGTGCACCTATCTATGGGGTCAATGGAAGCCATTATTTCGAGCCGTGTTATGCGCAATAGCCACGCCTATGTGGTGCACGAGATTGGCTTATCGATCATCAAAGGCGAGTTTCCACTGGAATCGATCTTACCTGGGCATTTGGATTTAATGGAAAAATACGGGGTTTCACGTACCGTCATTCGGGAAGCGATGAAAACACTCAGTGCCAAAGGGCTTATTTTGCCACGCTCCAAAGTGGGCACACGGGTGCAGAATAAATCCAATTGGAACCTGTTGGATTATGATGTCATCGCTTGGCATTTTGAATCTGGCGTGGATACTGAGTTTTTGCAGCATTTAAGTGAGATACGCTTGTCTTTTGAGCCATTTGCTGCGGAATTGGCAGCTAAGAATGCCAATGAGCAAGATATCGCCGAACTTTTTGATTTGGCAGAGGCGATGGGTGTCGCGACTGATTCTCGCGCCAAACGTGCCGAAGTTGACGTAAAATTTCATCTGGCGCTGATCACCGCGTCAAAAAACCCGATCATGCATTCCGTGGGTTCGATGATCGAGGCGGCGCTGGCGGGGATATTTGCCATTAGCTCGCCACGGGATGATACCAAAAAGGTGGATGCAAACGCCTCGGCGCATCGGGCCATCGTGCTGGCGATTGCCGATAGGGATGGGCAACGCGCCAGAGCTGCGATGGAAAATGTCATCCGAATTGGCTTAAAACGCGTTCTAGAACATAAGTAGTTTTCATTTATTTGGGTGGTATTTGCTTTAAATACCACCGATGCAGATATATTTAATTTCTAAATAATCTTCTATGCCATATTTAGAGCCTTCACGCCCCATGCCAGATTGTTTTACGCCACCAAAAGGTGCGGCTTCGTTGGATATAACGCCTGTATTAACCCCCACCATGCCAACTTCTAAGCCTTCGCTGACGCGGAATATTTTGGCCATATCATTGGTGTAAAAATAACCTGCTAGGCCAAATTCGGTGTCATTGGCTAGATCTACCACTTGCTGTTCGGTATCAAATTCAAATAAAGGGGCGAGTGGCCCAAAGGTTTCTTCGGTGGCAAATTGCATATTGTTATTTACGCCGGTGATGACGGTGGGTTCGAAATACGTGCCGCCGAGGCTATGGCGGTTGCCACCTGCTATAACTTTTGCACCGTGTAATTTGGCATCTGATAGATGAGCTTCGACTTTTTCTAGCGCCGCTTGGCTGATTAATGGCCCCATATTGACGCCATCTTCAAAGCCATTGCCGACTTTCAATTTTTTAACCGCTGCGGTTAGCTTTTCGGCGAATTGGTTATAAACGCCAGATTGCACATAGATGCGGTTGGCACAAACGCAGGTTTGGCCGCTATTGCGGTATTTTGCGATGATTGCGCCTTCGACCGCAGCATCAATATCAGCATCATCAAACACGATAAAAGGAGCATTACCGCCCAATTCCATCGACATTTTTTTAATGCCTTCGGCACATTGATGCATGAGAATTTTGCCGACACGGGTTGAGCCTGTAAAGGTGATTTTGGCGACTTTGGGATTGGCGCAAAGCTCCGCACCAATGGATGCAGCATCATGCGAAGGGATGACATTAAATACACCCGCTGGAATGCCTGCCCGTTCGGCCAAAACTGCCACAGCCAAGGCCGACAGCGGTGTTAACTCGGCGGGTCTGGCGACAAAACTACAGCCTGCGGCCAAAGCAGGGGCTAATTTACGCGCCATCATGGCGTTGGGGAAATTCCACGGGGTGATGGAGCCAACCACGCCAACAGGCTGTTTGGTGACCAAAACCCGTTGATGCTCAGACAATGCAGGAATGGTATCACCATAAATGCGTTTGGCTTCTTCGGCGAACCATTCAACATAAGAGGCACCATAGGCAATCTCGCCCTTGGCTTCGGCAAGGGGTTTGCCCATTTCGGCGGTGATGATGGCGGCCAGATCGTCTTGGTTTTCCATTAAAAGCCTAAATAGTTTATTTAGAATTTGCGCGCGGCTTTTGGCGGGTTGTTTGGCCCAAGCTTTTTGTGCTGCATAGGCGGCATCAATGGCATGTTTGGTATCGGCCACTTGCATATCGGCGACATTGGTGATCAACTCACCATTAATCGGGCTATAGACAGGGAAAGTTTTTTGACTTTCAACCCACTGGCCATTTATATAGGCACGGGTTTCAAGCAGGCTTTTGTCTTTAAGATTTAACATTTATATCTCCGAAGAAGCGATCAATAATTTAAAGGTGGAAGTATGAAAATCAACGCTTGCTACGTTGAATTTCACCCTAACAAATGAGCGTGGAATTTCAAGCGTTATTTATATAATTTCGAACAGGCCAGCCGCGCCTGCAGCCACCAACACGCATGCTGATGACCGCATATTTAGTTAGGTAAAATTTTGTTCAATCGAGCCCAGATATTTAACCATCAATTCTTCAGAAACCTCGGTGCCATCGACAAGCCCGAGTAAAATGCCTGTGCCGTCAGAGCCTGTTCTTGCGGCATAAATCTCTTGGTCGGATTTGGTTGTGCGTTGCGAGGGGCGCAATGATCATTCGAATAAATATCCGTATAATTCCTTTCGCACATCTGCATATTGTGGGGCATCGCCTAGGTCAATTAATTCATTTGGGTCATTAATCAGATCAAACAGCATGGGGCGAAAGCCGCCTAATGAATGCATGAATTTCCATTTTTTTGTGGCGACCATAAACAGGCGGGCATCTTTGGGTTTTATGTTTAGGGTTTTGGCGACATTGGTGGCCGAATAATCATATTCACTGATGGCGTATTTGCGCCATTCATCGGGTGTTTCGCCATGTAGAAATGGCAATAGAGATTTGCCTTCAATGATGTGATCTGGATATTCACCCGCAGCGTAGCTTACAAATGTTGCGGCCAAATCAATGGATTCAACCAATTCATCACAGGTTGAGCCACGGGTTGCATCGGCCTTTTTACTGGGGTCATAAATAATCAGCGGCACTTTTACTGATGGCTCGTGGAATAGGTCTTTTTCGCCTTTCCAATGATCGCCTAGATAATCGCCATGATCAGATGTAAGCACGATCATGGTGTTTTCGAGTTGGTCGCTGTTTTCTAGATAATCTAACAATCTGCCCAATTGGTCGTCACATTGTTTGATCAGCCCCATGTAGGCGGGGATCACTGTGTCTCTAACCTCTTGCTTTTGAAATGAAGTGCTGATGATGCTTTGGGTGAATTGCTTGAAAATTGGATGTTGGTTTTCTAATTCTTGGTCTGAACGCATTACGGGGATGACATCATGTTTGCTGTACATATTGTGGTAGGGCGCGGGGACAATATATGGCCAATGGGGTTTTATATAGGAGACATGTGCCATCCATGGCTTGCCAGATTGATGCTGTTTGATAAAGTCTATGATGCGATCGGTGAGCCACGGGGTTTCGCTATCTTGTTCACGTATATTGGCGGGCTTGCCTGCATTTTGCATTAAAAAGCCTGAAGCTATGTCGCCTTTATCTGTCACTCCCGCATTGGCATGGTCATGCCAGCCATTGTCGCTTTGGTAGCCTTTTACTTTTAGATATTCGTTATAGGGCGAGCGTTTCTCGTCGTAAAAACCATCGGGGCCTTCTGCCCATAAGCCATCGTCTCTAATCCATACATCAAAGCCGCATTCGCTGACCCTTGCGCCAATGATAGAATCTGGTGTTAAACCCAAACGCTCCATGCCCTTTTTATCGACCTTCATATGGGTTTTGCCGATTAGCCATGCCTCCATGCCGACATCACGCAAATGGTCGCCCATGGTGAGTTCGCCAACTTTTAGTGGAAAACCATTCCAATGCGCGCCATGGCTTTGGGCATAACGGCCTGTATAATAAGACATGCGGGATGAACCGCAAATTGGGCTTTGCACATAGGTGCGGGTGAAGCGCACGCCCATGGCGGCGACACGATCGAAATTGGGCGTATGCAAGTTGGGATGGCCTGCGCAACTTAGATAATCAAACCGCAATTGATCATACATTATAAAAAGAATGTTGTTCTGGGGTTTGCTCATCTGGTTTGCCTTTGTTATTTTTATTGACCGTAGAGGCCTGCCCCACGATGGAAGCTACAGCATAAATGTCAACATTATTTTTTTGTACATCTAAATACCGCGTGGCCAGTGGGATGTTTTCGCGGAAATGCGAGATGATATTTTTGAAATGAAGAATATGTTTATTTATTACTTTACACGGGTGAATTAATATTTATATATATACAATTTTACTATGGTTTATTGTTAAACCATTTACTAACGTGAAGTATATTTAAGGAATTATTATATGAACAAACTAAATTTAATTTTTTTTACTGGCATGTCATCTGTTTTATTATTGTTGAGCTCAACGGCTGCTTTTGCAGCAGAGCATGGTGCCGTATCTGATAAAATCATTGCAGAGCAACGCCTTGCATTGGCTAAAAGTACCGATGGAGCTGGTTTCGGGCCGCAATCTCCACGTGATATTGATGGCTTGGCGGGCACTAACTCACGTGCATTTGAAGCCGCACCCGCTTATGCTGATATGAATCTGTGCAATATTCATTTTCATGAAAATGCCGAACATAAAGGTGGCGAATTCACAACTTATGCAGGCAATGGCAACGGTCATGGGTATGGAAGTGGCTATAAATATAATGGCAAATTAACAGAAACTGAGCTTGCGCCTTTTGGCCAAAAAGTTGGTGATGGCGAACATGGTGACCTTGAACCGGGTGACACGATTGAAGTGCATTATGTCTATAGCACCGCAAAAGTAAAACCTGGCGCCACTTTGGGTTCATGCCTAAGTGAAAGCATTAATAACCCACAATTGCGGGTGGAAGCGCAAATCTTTGTGCTGGTCAATGACGATGGTGCGGGTGATTTTGTTGAGCTAACTCATGTGCAGCTGGTCAATGAGCTGTATCAAGCGACAAATATACCGTCTGACACGGGGATTCCTGCTCAATATGCAGGCTCGACCACTGGCCCCGGCTATAATGAGAGCGGCTCGCCATTTCAAGTTACATGGAGTGTACGCCCAAAAGCTGCCAAGGTGAGCATTGCAACTGTTGACACTTGGTTACACGATAATGTGTTTGATGAAGATCACGCTCATGGTGTGCGTAATCTGGTGATTAATCCCGACTTACTGTCTCATATTGAATGATGGTTTGATTAGGTAGTTAAATCTATATAAGAAAAAAATAAAACTGGGCAAAAGGGAGATTGCAACGGCAAAAAAATGCTGCATAATCGGTGCATAATGTTTAATGTTGGGTGACTTTGAAATGTTGGCGCAAATATTTCTTTTTTTGTACAGGTGAGATTATGAAACAACCGCTAGAAATATTGCAACAACGTTATGGGTTTGATGAATTTCGTGGGCAGCAGGCTGCCATTATTTCACATGTTATTGATGGTGGTAGTGCCTTTGTGCTGATGCCAACTGGCAGTGGGAAGTCGCTTTGTTATCAAATTCCTGCAATGTGCCGCGAGGGTGTTGCCATTGTGGTATCGCCGCTTATTGCTTTGATGCAAGATCAGATTGATGCTTTGGCGCAACTTGAAATTTCGGCGGGGGCTATAAATTCTTCGATGCATCCTTCTGAGGCGTATCAAGTGCGGGAGCAGGCGTTAAATGGCTCGCTAGATTTGCTTTATGTGGCGCCTGAACGGCTGGTTATGCCTGAGTTTTTGGAGTTTTTAAGCCAATGTAAAATTGCGCTATTTGCCATTGATGAAGCGCATTGTGTTTCGCAATGGGGGCATGATTTTAGGCCTGACTATGCGGCTTTATCGCTGCTTGCCGAGCGGTTTCCTGATGTGCCGCGCATTGCGCTGACTGCCACGGCTGATGAGCCGACGCGTAATGACATTGTCGAGCGGCTGG
Source organism: Alphaproteobacteria bacterium (assembly GCA_002400495.2). Taxonomy (GTDB): domain Bacteria; phylum Pseudomonadota; class Alphaproteobacteria; order Rhizobiales; family OSC116; genus OCS116. The sequence continues at coordinate 88,282 of NVQL02000052.1, forward strand.
TTTTGCCACGTGAGCATATGTTTATTGATGGGTTTGACCGCCCTAACATTCATTATAGCATTGTGAACCGCAATAGCCCGCGGCAGCAATTACACAAGTTCATCACCCAAAATCATGCTGAAGATAGTGGCATTATTTATTGTATTTCGCGCAAAAAGGTTGAGGAAACTGCGGCTTGGTTGCAAGATCAAGGGCTGAATGCGTTGCCATATCATGCGGGGTTAGCTTCGCAAATTCGCCGCAAAAATCAGACGCGGTTTTTACGGGAAGACAAAATTATTATGGTGGCGACAATCGCCTTTGGCATGGGCATCGACAAGCCTGATGTGCGCTTTGTGGTGCATATGAATATTCCGAAAAATATTGAGGCATATTATCAGGAAACTGGGCGTGCAGGGCGTGATGGCCAGCCTGCTGATGCCTATATGATATATGGTATGGATGATGCGGCGATGCAGCGGGGGTGGATTAATAATTCGGACGCGCCGCAAAATCAAAAGCGCATTGAGCATCAGAAGTTGAACGCACTTTTGGGGCTATGTGAAGCGGCCAGTTGCCGCCGCCAAATTTTGCTTAGCTATTTTGGCGATAGCTCAGAGCCATGCGGAAATTGCGACACTTGCCAAACCAAGCCTGAGGTTTTTGATGGCACGATTACCACGCAGAAAGCCATATCTTGTGTGCATAGAACGGGGCAAAGATTTGGTGTTGGATATTTAACCGATATATTGCTTGGTAAAGATGATGAGCGGATTAAGAGCTTTGGTCACCACCAGCAAACCACTTTTGGGATTGGCACGGAACATGATAAAAGAGCTTGGCAAAATATCTTTCGGCAACTGGTTGCGCGGAACTTGTTGGAAGTGGATATTGCTGGGCATGGGGGTTTAAGCGTTACCGAAAAAGGGCGGGCTTTCTTGCGGGAAAAACAGACAATTGAACTGCGCGAAACGCCCAAACAAACCAAAACAACCAGATCGACCCGCAGCACAAAAAGAGTGAGCACTGCGTTAAAAACTGACCATGACAAAAGCCTTTATGATTTACTCAAAGCCGCCAGAGGCGAGATTGCTAAAGCCAAAAAATTACCCGCATATGTCATTTTTCATGACAAAACATTGATTGAATTGGCCAGCCAAAAACCGCAGACCCCAGAAGCCATGCTGACCATAAATGGCATTGGTGAAACCAAACTAGAGCGTTATGGGCAGACTTTTTTAGAGATTCTGTTAAATGATGCTGAACAGAACTAATCTTGTCTCAATGTCAGGCCAGATTCAGTGTCGAAGAAATGTATTTCTTGTTGAGGCGCGGTTAATTTTACCATTTCGCCTGTTTTGGGCGGGGTATAGCCTGGCACGTGGGCGATCACATTGGCATAGCCGAGGTCGACATAAATCAGTGCTTCGGCGCCTAATGGTTCGACAATGGTTATTTTACCTTCAAATAATACATCATCGCCATCTTTCGCCAAAGTGAGTGCATTGGGGCGAATGCCGATGGTTATGTTGCCTGAATTTTGAGTTTTATTTGTTGGTAGTACTTTTAATAAAGGGCCGCCGTCAAGTTGCACGCCTGTTTTGACTTGTTTACCTGTCAGCATATTCATCGAAGGTGCGCCGATAAATTGCGCAACGAATATGTTTTTCGGGTGTTGGTAGACTTCTGATGGCGTGCCGACTTGTTGAATGTGACCATCTTTCATGATCACAATTCTATCGGCCAAAGTCATGGCTTCGACTTGGTCATGGGTGACAAAAATAATGGTCGTGCCGACATCTTGGTGGAGCTTTTTAATTTCTAGCCGCATTTGAGTGCGCAATTGCGCATCTAGGTTAGACAATGGCTCATCAAATAAAAATACTGATGGATCACGCACCATGGCACGGCCAATGGCCACGCGTTGGCGCTGACCGCCTGACAATTGCACAGGGCGGCGCTCAAGCAATTCAGTCATGCTTAAAATTTCGGCCACTTCGTCTATGCGTTTTTCGCGGTCTGCTTTTGATAGCTTAGATGTGCGCAAGCCAAAGCCAATATTTTTACGCACTGACATGTGCGGGTATATGGCATAATTTTGGAACACCATGGCAATGTTACGTTCTTTAGGCTCGAGATTATTAACCAGTTGATCGCCAATTAAAATGTCACCCGATGTGGCTTCTTCTAGCCCTGCAAGCAAGCGAAGAGTGGTGGATTTACCGCAGCCAGATGGCCCAACAAATACAATAAATTCGCCATTTTTAACAACCAGATCTATGCCATGCAGCACTTCGGTTTTGCCAAATGATTTTGTGAGATTTTTAAGTTCCACACTTGCCATGAGTTACTCCTGTTCATTCTTTAACACAGAAAACAGCATTAAACGCTTGTTTTCAGATTCTAATTTATGTTGCTGGTTGGCGGTTGTTTGCTGTTCAAACTCATCCATTGCTGCCCGATAGCCGGCCAATGCCATTTGCATTGGCGCAGCTGCAGGCCCGCCGAAACGATCTCTTACATTGATAAAGTTCTCTGCCGAAACCACTTCAATAAACTCAGCTTCGGTCATTTTTGGCTCACGCTGTGTTTCGGTTTTGAACGCCAGAACAAAGGCATTATGCCCGTTTGCCAATGGTTGTTGTTTGGCAATCACCGACTGCGATGTTATGGCGGCAATCTCGTGCGCTTGGCGGAAGGAAAGCCCCTCGCCTCTGACCAATTGATCGGCCAATTCGGTAACTGTGATGCAGCTTTTATCGGTATTGGCGCTCACGGCTTGAGAATTAATCGACAGAGCAGGGATGAAAGCTGCGAGTAGTTTCAACACTCGATTGCCCGTTTCGAACGCGCCATAGCCTGCTTGTTGCACCTCACCCTCACTGTCATTCATATCAGTAAATGGCGTGTTGTGCATGATGTTGACCATGGTATCGCAGCGACCAACGGTGATGGATGACAGCAGGCGCAGATGCTCTATCGGCACGGGGTTGCGTTTTTGCGGCATGATGGAGGAGATTTGCACAAAGCTGTTGGGTACGTATAGTTGCTGAACTTCGAAGCTCGACCAGAATTGGAAATCTTGCACTAGGCGGCCGAGGTGGAGGAATGTCAGTTTCATGGCTGAGTAAAGCGCGGTGACATAATCCACCGCCGCGATGCAGGAATATGAATTTTGCAGTGGGGCTTTAAAACCTAACAGTTCGGCCATTTGGTGGCGGTCAATTGGAAAGCCAGATGTGGTGATGGCCGCAGCGCCCATTGGGCATTTTTCTAGGCCTTTGCGGGCGGCGTGCAGGCGTTCAATATCGCGCAATAACACTTCAATTGCCGCGCTTAAATAATGACCAAATGTGCTTGGTTGGGCGGGTTGGCCGTGGGTGTAGGCGACAATTAAGGTGGCTTTTTCGCGCTCGGCTGTGGTGATCATCGCGTTGGCTAGGGCTTGGGTTAGGCCGAGCATTTCGTCTAGGCGCGCGGTTAGCACGGTTTTGAACACAGTGTGATCCATGTCGTTACGGCTTCGGGCGGTGTGCAATGCCCCTGCTAAATCTGCACCGATGCGCTTTTTGAGTTCGGCTTCGACCAAAAAGAAATAATCTTCATATTCGCCGGTATATTCAAGCGTGGAAATATCTAAATTCTCATCAATATCCACCAACGCCGCAGCAATGGCGGTGGCTTGATCTGCGGAGATAATTTTAGTCTCGGCCAGCATGACCAAATGTGCTTGATTTATGGCACGAACGGCTTCGACAAAATGTGCCTTTGCACCATTAAATAACGGCGCAAGCACGGTGTCTTTATAGGCAGGATCGGGAAATATTGTGTTGTCTATCATATTTTCCCTCTACCCTTTAAGACCTGTCATCACCACACCACGAATGATGTAGCGTTGGAATACCAAGAAAACTATAAGAGTCGGAATGGTGGCTAACGCTGCGCCTGTCATAATTAATTCCCATTCGACACTTTGCTCGACACTGAATGTGGTCAAACCGACTGGCAAGGTGTAAAGTACAGGGTCATTGGTCACAATGAGTGGCCAAATGAAGGCTGTCCAATTGCCAAGGAAAATGAAGATGGCTAAAGCTGATAAAGCAGGCGTGACCAACGGCATGGCGACACTCCACCAAATTTGGAACTCATTCAGGCCATCAATACGCGCGGCTTCCAAAAATTCATCAGGCACGCTTTCGAAAAACTGTTTCATTAAAAATGTGCCAAAGGCGGTCATCATGCCGGGGAACATAATGCCCCAATATGAGTTGATCCAGCCAAAGTCAACTGCCATGGTATACCACGGGATGATCAACATTTCTGTGGGTATCATTAAAGTCGAGAGAATGGCGATGAAAACAAATGTTTTGCCTTTAAATTCGAACTTGCACAAAGTATAGCCGACCAAGCTGTCAAATATGACTGAGCTTACGGTGGTGCAGATAGCGACGATTGCCGAATTGCCGAACCAAGTGAAGAAACGCCCATCTTCCAATACATAAGCATAATTATCGAGCGTTGGTTCATCGGGTATAATTTGCAAGTTATATATTTCGTGCGGCCATTTAAACGAGGTGGATAGCAAATAGATGATCGGCATAATCATTAAAATGCCGCCCATGAATAGCAATGTCCAACGGATGACGCTCGCGGGTTTTAGGCTGTTTTTATAGGCATAGGTTGAGCCACGCCCGAGTGAAGCTTGTGAAGCTTTAAATTTTGTTTGGCTCATGTGCGCTCCCTCATAACATATAATTGCAGTAAGCTGACCAAGAGCAAAATTGTAAATAACACAACGGTTTGTGCCGCTGCATAGCCCATATCAAAGGCGTTAAATGCGGTGTCATATATCATCAACACCAAGGGTTTTGTGGAATTAAGCGGCCCACCTGGATCATTGGTGGTCATGTTAAACACTTGATCGAAAATCCGTAAGAAGCCAATGGATGAAAATACCACCAAAAATACCAATGTCGGCTTGAGTAGCGGAATGGTTATTTCTCTGAGCACAGTCCACGGGCCAACGCCGTCTATTTGCGCGGCTTCGTAGTAAGATTGGGGGATGGCACGTAAACCTGCCATGAATATTATGATTTGAAAGCCTAAGCCTGCCCAAATGGCAGGGGCTAGAACTGACGGTAGCGCCGAGACAGTTGACCTTAAAAATGGCAATTGCGATATGCCCATGCTGGCTAAGAAATTGTTGAACAGGCCAATGGGAACAGGTTGGTAAAACCAGCGCCATAGCCATGCCATGGCAACAGCCGAGGTCATAAACGGAATGAAATACATGGCGCGAATGGTGGCATGTAAAAAGCTCACCTTATCGAGGTGATAAGCGATGATGAAAGAGATGAGTAGGCTAACGGGTGTGCCTAAGAGTAGATAGATAAATGTATTGTTGAAGACTTTCCAAAATACGGGGTCGGCGACGAGTTTTTCGTAATTTTCTAGGCCGATCCATGTTTTGCTGCCCAGCAAGTTCCAATCTTGAAACGACAATAACACCGAGCCGAATGTGGGGTAAAAACGTATCACCACATAAAATAAAACGGGTATAGCTAAGAAAGTCCATGCCCACACGACTTGCTTTTGCTTAATAGATAATTTTCGATACCAATTCATGCTGATTTCCAAAAAAATAAAGCGATGCACACTCACTAAGTTTCGCGTGCATCGCTCTAAAAATTATATCCTATTTGTAATATTCATTTAGGAGTTTTTGTTCAGCTTCAGCGGCTACTGCCACTGCATCAGCAGGTGATTGATCTTCAAGCAAAATACGTTGCATGGCATCCATAACCACTTGACGTTGGCCAGACTCGTTGGCAAAAATTGTGGTTTTTGCATAGCCTAGGCCATTGATGAATGGACCAAACACAGGGTCAGCTTTATTGGCATCGGTTAATGCAGCTGAAGGTTTAGCTGGTAGCTCGCCCACAGTGTCTAACCAAATTTGCATGGCTTCATCTGATGTTACAAAAGCTAAGAATTTAAGCGCAGCGGCTTTTTTCTCGCCTTCGGCTTTAGATGTGATGCCGTTTACCCAATAGCTTGAATAGTTGGACTTCATACCATCTGGCCCAGCAGGAAGTTCTGCAACACCCCATTGTAAACCACGAGTGCTTTTAAGGGCACCAATGCGGAATGAACCATCAATATGCATACCAGCACGACCGGCTTTAAATGCGGCTTGTCCCTCATCCATAAAGCCAGCTTGTGTGACTTCATGTAAAGTTTCGAGCTCTGAATACCATTTTAGAGCCGCAGCGCCAGCTTCATCGCTATAATTGACGGTTTTATAATCGTCTTTATAAGGGTCACCACCGAATTGGCGGGTCAACACTTCACGCCACCAATGGTGATCTTGAGCGTTCATGCCTGTGGTAATGCCGACTTGCGTGATGTTACCCGCAGCGTCTTTTTTGGTAAGTTTTTTGGCAATATCAACCAATTCATCCAAAGTTGTTGGTGGGCCGTCAATGCCAGCTTCTTCAAAAAGTCTGGTGTTATAGAATAGAGCCAATGAACGCACAGCGGTTGGCAATGCCATATAAGCGCCGTCTTTTTTCATGGCTTGCACCATGGGGAAGAATTCTTTCTCAATCATTGCTGGTGGGAAAGCATCAGTCGGTAGCGGCGTGATAAGCTTAGCTTCGACATAATCGTTCAACCAACCATAAAATAGTTGCACAACATCTGGGCCTTGGCCTGCTGGGATGGCAGCCGCCACTTTTGTGCGGTAGTCAGCATAAGGAAACGTTGTATGCTTGACGGTAATGTCTGGGTTTTCGGCTTCAAATTTTTCGATCAGCGTGTCAATGGCTGTCACGCGGGCTTCATAAAAATACTGCCAATATTCGATTTCTACGGCTTGAGCAAAACCTGCACTTAGAGCCATTACAGCCCCCGCAGTTGCACCAATTATTGATTTTTTCCAAGATTTCATTTTACATCCTCCACTATGTATATGGTTTACAAGAACAATTACTTACAAATTTTAATGCCCTATTTTCTGGTTTTTTTATTTTTTTTTAGGGTCTGCAAAACATATTGTTGACCAAACCGCTAAATTAATCAATACTTAATTCAAATAACTTGAATAAACATTACATTTATAAATTTTGGTATCCTAGTGAAAGACATAAAAACTCACCCTATTGGCGGCAATGCAGGCCGCAACCGAACCCATAACCGCAGGGTGGTGTTGGATTATGTGCGCGCCAACGAACCAACTGGCCGCGCCGAAATTGCTAAAAGCTGTGGGCTGAGTTTTCAGGCGGTGTCAAACATCATCGAAGCGCTTGAAACTGAGGGTTTACTGGTGGCTGTTGGCCATAAGACGGGGGTGCGCGGCCAACCTGCGGCACAATATAAATTCAACCCCGAAAGTGCTTTTGCCATTGGGGTCGAATTACGCCCCAATGCCTTAATTTGCGCCACGTTAAACCTAAAAGGCGATTGTATTTACCGCGAGCGGTTGAGCCTTGAAGATAGCTCGCCCGATAAAGCCATTCCTCAAGTGTGTGACATGGTCGACCGCGCGATTGCACATTGCAAACGAAGCCGTGCCCAGCTTTTGGGCGTGGGCGTGGTGATGCCAGGGCCGTTTGGCGCGGCTGATATGGCCGATATGAACGCCGCTATATTACCTGATTGGGAAAATATTGACATAAAAGCAGTGTTCGAGGCGGCGCTAGAATGCCCAATTATTGCCGAAAATGACGCCACGGCGGCGGCCATTTCGGAACGGGTGGCAGGCGTCGCAAGGTCTATGGATACATTTTGTTTTTTATATTTTGGCGCAGGCCTAGGGCTTGGGGTGATTACCAATGGGCACGCGCAAAACGGAGCTTATGGCAATTTTGGCGAAATTGGGCATATTGTCACGCAAGTGGGTGGCACTAAATGCAGTTGCGGCAATGAAGGCTGCTTGGAAACCTATGTGAGCCGCCTGTCGGTGCAGAAATTTATGGCAAATCGTGGCATAGACATTGCCGATGCTGACAGTTTAACAAAGCTTTTGGAGCAAAATAATCCTGCACTGATTGAGTGGATTGATATCGCTGCCACGCATTTATCGCAAGCCATTGGCATTTTAGAAAATATATTTGACCCTGAAACCATTGTGTTTGGCGGCGCGATGCCCGATAGTGTCACTGATGCGCTGATCAGCCGCTTACAATTGCCGCGCGGTTCGGTTGCCAATCGCAAAAACCGTAAAATAAACCGTGTTATGCGCGGGTCATCGGGGCATTATACCGCTGCTATTGGCGGTGCATCGATGATTATCCACCAAATCACCACGCCATCTATGGCTTTGTATTCTTAAAATAAACTGAGTGAAAACATGACTTTATCTGACATTAGCAAACTAAAGATTCAACAAAGCAAGCCGCGCGCTGTCGAGATTTGGAAAGCTTTGCAAGCATTACGCTCTTGTGTTTCATTTATGAATACGGGCGCTCACCCTGATGATGAGACCACCAGCATGTTGGCCGCCATTGGCCTGCGCGATGGGGTGAAATTATCACAAGCTTGCTCGACCCGCGGTGAAGGTGGGCAAAACAATATTGGCAATGAAATTACCAAAGATTTAGGCGTGGTGCGCACACGCGAAATGGAGCGCAGTGCCGAAGTGATTAACATGACGCATTATTGGTTGTCTGAAAGCCCTGATGACACGATTTTTGATTTCGGATTTTCGAAATCGGGCGATGAAACTTTGGATAAATGGGGTGAAGAGCGCACTTTAGAGCGGTTCGTGCATATTATACGCCGCGAAAAACCAGACATTATCTGCCCAACATTTTTGGATATTTCAGGCCAACATGGGCATCATCAAGCCATGACCCGCGCGGCATTTAAGGCGGTGATTTTGGCGGCTGATAAAACCGCATTTCCCGAACAAGATTTTAGTGTGTGGCAGGTGAAAAAAATCTATTTACCTGCATGGTCTGGCGCCGGTGATGCTTATGATGATGACGTGCCACCACCGCCTAAAACTGTTGAGATTAACGCCACAGGCGCTGACCCCGTCACGGGCATAGACTATGCGCAAACCGCGCAATATTCGCGGCATTTTCACGCCACGCAAGGCATGGGGCGCTGGGTCGAAGCGGGGCAAGATAATGTCTGGCCACTTAATTTGGCATGGTCGGCAGATGGCAAAAATACTGATAAAGCATCGATTTTTGATAATTTACCTAGAACGCTTGGTGACCTCGCTGCTTATGTCGATGTGTCAGGCATGGCTGCGCCGCTATCGGCCGCGCAAGGCGCGATTGATGATGCCATTGCGGCATGGCCTGACTATGGTTTGATTGCAAAAAAAGCAGCGCAGGCTATTGAAAATATTATCCAAGCACAAGCCCAATGCCCCGACAGTGCTTTGGCTGAAACTTACCATAGATTGAATGACAAAAAACGGCAGCTGACCCACGTTTTGGCGTTGGCGCATGGGGTGAATGTGCGGGTTTCATTGTCTGAAAACCAAGTGCGTGCAGGCGGTGATTTTGTGCTGACCGTTCATAATAACACGCCTGAATTGAATTTAAGCATCAGCGTGAAATTGCCTGATGATTGGGAGACCAGCGAATGGCTGGACATGAGTTGCGAGATTTATGTGCCAAAAGATGCCGCACCAAGCAACCCCTACCCCGACACTTATTACCCAGACCGCGCCAACCAAGATTTACAGGTGATTTTAACGTGGCAAGAGGGTGATCAGCTGATTTCGATGAATATCGACCCCGAAGAAAGATTGTTGGTTTTACCAACTCATTCGGCGGTTCTGAGCCAAACTGAGGCGGTGTTGAATTTAGCAAGCCCTAGTGAAATAAAGTTAAGTGTCAGCGATGTTTTTCCTCATGATGCCAAGGCTGAGTTTGAGATTGGCGATGGATGGGATTCAAGCTTTGAAAATGGTGAGTTGACTCTGCGGGCAACTGGTGCGCTGAAAGCTGGCTTATATGAAATTCCACTGTCGTTAAATGGGCAAACTGCACAAACCGTAAAGCGTACAAATTATGAGCATACTGGGGAGACCAATCGCTGTGTGCCTGCGGTGCTGAAAATTCGGGTTATGAATATCAATATGCCCAAGGGCCGCATTGCTTATATTGGCGGCGGTAGTGATCGGGTTGATTTTTGGCTGCATAAAATGGGGGTGCAGGTTGATAGCCTGAACACTGATGATGTAGCAAATGTTGATTTTAGCCAATATGATAGCATTCTTGTGGGTATATTTGCCTTTCGCACCTGCACTTCGCTTGAAAATCGTTTGAATGATTTGCACCAGTGGGTTGAGAATGGCGGCAATTTGGTCACCTTATATCATCGCCCATGGGACAATTGGGATGCCGAAAATACCGCGCCCGCATTTTTGCAAATTGGCAAGCCATCTTTAAGATGGCGGGTTACGGATGAAAACGCAGCTGTGACGCATTTGGTGCCTGACCACCCGCTGATGAACATTCCGAACAAAATTGGTGATGCGGATTGGGCAGGTTGGAACAAAGAACGCGGCCTGTATTTTGCCTCTAAATGGGATGAAAAATATACACCATTGCTTGAAATGACTGACCCAGATGAAGAGCCACATCAAGGCATTATGCTGAGCGCCAATATTGGCAAAGGGCGCCATACGCATACCAGCCTTATATTGCATCATCAAGTTGAATATTTGGTGCCTGGGGCGTTTAGGTTGCTTGCAAATCTGCTTAATGCATGAGTTTTCTAGATTGAAAGAATTTTTAATTCATCATCGGTAAAAACTCTGGATCTTGTGAGAAACCGCATGCCTTCGGGGGCTTCGAGTGAAAAACCTGCGCCGCGGCCTTTGATGGCATCGATGATTAATTGTGTGTGTTTCCAATATTCATATTGATCATAGGCGATGTAAAATGGGCAGCCCTCGATATCGCCTAAATGTACGTCATTTTGGCCTAGTTTAAATTCTCCAAGTGGGTAACACATTGGTGAGCTGCCATCGCAGCAACCGCCTGATTGAAAAAACATTAAATCGCCATGCAAGGTTTTTAGCTTGGCTATCAATTCGTCAGCAGCGGGTAGTGATTTCACTTTTTCTAACATATTTTCCTCTTAATAGTCAGCCCCCATAGTCCAAAAACTATGGGGGGCTTACGAGATTTATGTAAAGCTGGTTTTAGTAGAAGCCAAGCGCCTTGGCATCATAACTTACCAATAGATTTTTGGTTTGTTGGTAATGATCGAGCATCATTTTGTGGTTTTCACGGCCAATGCCTGAATTTTTATAACCACCAAAGGCTGCGTGAGCAGGATATAGGTGATAACAATTGGTCCACACGCGGCCTGCTTGAATGGCACGGCCTAATTTATAGGCTGTCTGGCCATCACGTGTCCAAAGCCCAGCGCCTAAACCATATAGGGTGTCATTGGCGATCTCGAGTGCATGGTTGCGGTCGGTAAAAGATGTGACTGCCACCACGGGGCCAAAAATTTCTTCTTGGAATATCCGCATGCTGTTATTGCCTTCGAAGATGGTCGGCTGGATGTAATAACCACCTGCTAGATCACCGTCTAATTCTAAGGCTTTGCCACCTGTTAAAATTTTTGCGCCTTCTTGCTTGCCAATGTCCATATAGGACATGATTTTTTCAAATTGATCATTGCTGGCTTGCGCGCCTAACATGGTGCTTAAATCTAGCGGATTGCCTTTGGTGATTTTTTCGGTGCGGGCAATGGCTTTGGCCATAAAATCATCATATATGCTTTCTTGCACCAGCGCGCGCGATGGGCAGGTGCAAACCTCGCCTTGGTTAAAGGCAAATAAGGTAAAACCTTCCAGAGCTTTGTCGGCAAAATCATCGTCTTTATCCAACACGTCAGCGAGGAATATATTAGGGGATTTACCGCCCAATTCCAACGAAACAGGAATGAGATTCTCAGAGGCATATTGCATGATCAAACGACCTGTTGTGGTCTCGCCGGTAAAGGCGATTTTGGCGATGCGTTTATTGCTGGCCAACGGCTTGCCTGCCTCAACGCCAAATCCATTAATGATATTAAGTACACCATCGGGCAAAATTCCCTCGATCAATTCCATCAACACCAAAATACTGGCGGGGGTTTGCTCGGCAGGTTTTAACAGCACACAATTGCCCGCGGCCAAAGCAGGTGCCAACTTCCAAACCGCCATGAGGATTGGGAAATTCCACGGAATGATTTGCCCCACCACGCCCAATGGCTCATGAAAATGATATGCCACGGTGTTGTCATCAAGCTCGGACAACGAGCCTTCTTGAGAGCGAATGCAAGCCGCAAAATATCTAAAATGATCAATGGCCAGAGGAATATCAGCGGCTAAAGTTTCGCGAATTGGCTTGCCATTGTCCCATGTTTCGGCCACAGCCAGTAATTCTAAGTTTTCTTCCATCTTATTGGCGATGGCGTGCAAAGCGGCGGCGCGTTCTGCGGGCGAGGTTTTGCCCCACGCGGTTTTGGCGGCATGCGCGGCATCTAAGGCCAACTCTATATCTTCGGCGGTTGAACGGGCGACTTCGGTAAATACTTTGCCGTTAATTGGGCTGGTATTTTCAAAATACATGCCTTTGACTGGCGGGACCCATTTGCCGCCTATATAATTGTCATAACGTGTTTTATAAGTGACTTTAGAGCCGGATTCGCCTGGATTTGCATAAATCATATGTATATCTCCCTCGTTTTATTTTCTTATTTTGCGCTGTTTATGATGCAATCAGCATGCCATTTTATGTCACTGTTAGCTTTTGCTGTTAAATCAAAATCTTAGTTATAAATTGTCAATTTGAGTTATGTTGCAACCCGATAAATCTGTTCAAAAATTGAACACTTGTTAAATAAATGACCAAATTCAATGGTTGATTTAAAATTGACCGATTTGCACCGCCCATAATTCTATGCCAAACTAAGGCTGCCATTAACTTTGGGAGGGGAGGATGGGCCAACAATCAAAAATTTTAGCACTTAAAGAAGCGGTTTTTAAAACCAATCCGCATTCAAAAATTGATGATTATAACGCCATTCAAACCGAAATTATCAGCCAGAATGTCTATCAATCGTGGCAACGGTCATTCGATAGTGGCGTATATATAGATGATGTGGTTGATGATAGTTTTTTTCAAACCGATCAGTTGGGCGACATTTTGGAGCAAAATCGCGGCCTCATTAACCTGTCCTCACCTGAATTAAACAAATTATACCAGCTGATCAAAGGTGCGGGCAATATCGTGTTATTGGCCGATAAAGATGGGGTGATTTTAGACCATTTGGGTGATGCTCATTTTGTTGACCGCGCCGCGCAAATCTTGCTGAAAAAAGGCGCTAAATGGGGCGAAACTGACAAAGGCACCAACGCGATTGGCACGGCAATTAAAGAAGATAAAGCCATCACAATTCATGGTGGCGAGCATTATCTTAATGCGCATTCATTCCTAACTTGTGCTTCGGTGCCGATACATGATCCTTATGGTGATATTCTCGGTATATTAGACATTACGGGCGATTATCGGGGCGGCAACCCACATACGTTGGCATTGATTAATATGAGTGTCGAGCATATCGAAAACGAAATGTTCAGCCATAATTTCCACCAAGATGTGATTGTCGAATTATACAGCGCGCATTCGCAAGCCAACTGGTTTGAAAAAATTATTTTGGTGTTTGATTTTACGGGCAAATTAATTGCCGCCAATAAATCAGCTATGGGGCAATTTGGTTTCACCAAGCGGTCACTTAATTATCAATTATTTGAAAATATATTCGATCAAAAAATCAATGGTTTGATTGACCATATTATGCTGTCTACCGCGCAAGCTTACCCGTTAAACCAACATGATGGTCGCATATTTTATGCCAAGGCTAAAACAAGTTATGCCCGACTGCGGGGGTTTTCTAAGCCTCGTAAAGTTGCACCCCCAAAACCTAGTTTTCAAGCTAAGTTTGATGAGCATATTACATTTAAGCATGTCGATTTGGGCGATGCGCAGATGGCGCAGAATATTGTCAAAATCAAAAAAATTATACCACATGATATCCCGATTTTATTGCAAGGCCAAACAGGAACAGGCAAGGGCTGGTTGGCCAAAGCCATCCACCACGAGAGCCAACGCTCAGACAAACCCTTGATTGCCATTAATTGTGCTTCATTGCCTAAGGAGCTTATAGAATCTGAATTATTTGGCTATGTTGGTGGCGCGTTTACGGGGGCAAAGCCTTCTGGCCATAAGGGTAAATTATTGGCTGCTGATGGCGGCTATTTGTTTTTAGATGAAATTGGCGATATGCCGCTGGATATGCAAACGCGGCTGCTGCGGGCGATCGAAGATAAACAGATTTGCGCGGTTGGCAGTGTGCAGAATATAGACATCGACATTAAAATTATATCGGCATCAAATATCGATTTAAAACAAGCGGTTGAAGATGGAACGTTCAGGCGTGATTTATATTATCGACTGAATGGTTTGAGCATTAACTTGCCAAAACTAAGTGAGCGTGAGGACTTTAAAGCATTGGTTGGCGCCATATTGCAACGCGAAATGCCACAAGCAAACATTCAACTCAGCGCTAATGTTTGGGCTTTGTTTAAAACTCATATATGGCAAGGTAACATTCGGCAATTGCATCATATTTTAAAAGTCGGTGCGCTGATTTGCGATGATGACATGATTGAATTGAAAGATTTACCTGAAGATTTTACTGCCGAAACCAACCGCGACATTCAAAAAACTGGCAAGCTTCTTAGCCTTGAAGAAAGTGAAAAAATTGTCGTTAACAATATGCTTGAGGCATGTGGGCATAATCTTTCAAAAACCGCTAAAAGTCTGGGTATTAGCCGCAACACTTTGTATAGTAAACTTAGACAATTTGATCTTAAATAAGCCAAAACCTTAAAAGGAGTTTATCATGCTGCGTGGCATAAACCCAATATTATCACCCGACCTTCTCTATATATTACGTGCCATGGCGCATGGTGATGAAATTGTCATTGCTGATGCGAATTTCCCAGCACAAAGCCTTGGGCCGCGGGTGGTGCGGCTTGATGGGGTGAACGCGACCGAGGCGCTGAGTGCAATTTTAAGCCTTATGCCACTGGATGATTTTACCAAAACACCCGCTTTTAGCATGCAGGTGGTGGGTGAGGTTGATGCTGTGCCTGAGGCGGTGAAAGAATTTCAGCAGGTTATTAATGATGAAGCTGACAATCCAGCAGCGCTGGCTTCGTTGGAGCGCTACGCTTTTTATGACCGCGCTAAGGCTGCATTTGCCGTGGTGCAAACGGGCGAAACGCGGTTGTACGGTAATATTTTACTCAAAAAAGGCGTGGTGAGGTGAAGGATGGGCATGCCAGCATCACCTTGTATATAAAAAACAAAATTTAAGACTAAAGTATAAGTAAGTAATAATACTCAAAAATTACATAATAACTTTGTACAATCAAAAATATATAATTCTATAAGTGGCAATATCAAGCCAATATATCTTGAAAAATCAACAGTTAAAGTGGTTAATATTGCTCATTTTTATCTAACTAGTCTCATACAAAAGTCAAATGTCGATGAATATACATGTGATTAAAACTTGTCTAATGTGATTAAAACTTGTCTACTGTTACAAAATATTCACATAGGGCACTTAAAAGGCGGTTATAAAAAACAATCAAATAATAAAAATAACAAAAAAAAGAGGGAAAAAAATGAAAAGAATATTTATGTCAGGCGTTGCCTTTGTCGCGCTGAGCAGCGCAGCATTAGCAGCTTGCCCTGCTGTCACGGTTAGTGACAATATGGGCATTGTGGGTGCATACCCGCAACAATTCGAGCTTGCGGAGTTCGAAAAATTAGCCAATTGTACGCTAGAGTTTGCAGGCAACCCTGCAGCGGCCGATTTTAACAGCCGCATTCAAGGCAATGGCGATTTACCATCATTGGCCGATCGTTTGCCAGCCGAACCACTAGTGGTTGCGCCTTATGATGCAATCGGTACTTATGGCGGCACATTAGATATGTTGTCTAACGCCACAGAATCTGGCACGACCGATCTTATGTCTGTACGCCATGTAAACCTAGTGCGTTATTCAGATGACCTTGAAACCATTGTACCCAATGTTGCCAAAAGCTGGGAATGGAATGATGATTTCACACAACTTACTTTCCATCTACGTGAAGGCCATAAATGGTCCGATGGTGCGGATTTCACTGCCGAAGATGTAAAATTCTGGTATGACAATATTGCGCTTGATACCAATGTGCGTGAAAAACCCCAAGATTATGTTTTGGTTGCTGGCGAGTCAATGGACGTCGTTGTGCTTGATGCTCAAACCATTCAATTCAACTTACCTTCACCCAAGCCTGGCCTGTTGGCGCATTTTGCCCAAAGCTATGCTCAAGGTTTCCAACCTAAGCATTTCCTAGGTCGTTTCCATCCTGATATTAATGCGGATGCGGATGCCAATGCCAAAGCCATTGGGTTTGACACAGGTTATGAAGTGATTGCTGCTTATTATGGCGGTTCTGATTGGATGGACACACCAACACCTATGTTGGCATTCCCTGAAAAAGTGGCTGGCATGCCAGCTGGTGCGGCTCCCACACTTGAATCATTCAAAGTGATTGCCGAAAACACAGAGGGTCGTCATTATGTGGCAAACCCTTATTTCTTCCAAGTCGATACAGCGGGCAATCAATTGCCATATATCAATGAGCAAGACGAGTTGTTTGTCAGTGAAAGCGAAGTGCGTTTGCTTAAACTGGTTAACTCAGAAGTTGATTATAAAACCCAAGCGCTGAACTTAGATTATGCTCCACTCTTGCTTGAAAACCAAGAAAAAGGTAACTTTACAGTCGAGCTTGAGCCAGAAATTTCAATGGGTACATTTGCTTTCAACGTCACATCTGCTGACGAACAAAAACGCGAAGTGTTCAATAACTTGAAATTCCGTCAAGCGATGTCTGTTGCCATTGATCGTAATCAAATCAATGAAGTGGCCTATCTTGGCCTCGGTAACCCACAACAATATACCGCCTTCTCACCATCACCATCCTTCGTAACCGAAGAAATGGAACAAGCTCACGCTCAATATGATGTGGCGATGGCCAATTCATTGCTAGACGAAATTGGCTTGGTCGATTTAGATGGCGATGGTATGCGTGATTTGCCAAATGGCGATAAGCTGATCTTGAACCTACAAGTGGCAACACAAGGTATTTCCATTAAATTGGTTGAGCTTGTTGGCCAAAATTGGAAAGATGTCGGCATCGATAACACAGTTAAAGAAGTGACGACTGATGAGTATCGTAGTGCGCAAACTGCCAACCAACTCGATGTGACTATGTATAGTAAAGGTCTACCTTCGGCAGTTATTTCGGGCAATGCAGAGCTATTCTTGCCACCATATGATACATATTTCAATCATAGAACGGCTATGTTGTGGGCTGAATATATCGATACAGATGGTAGTTCTGGCGTTAAACCTCCGCAATATGCTTATGATATGATTGATGACATCAATGGTTTCCAAGCTGCGGTTATTGGTACAGATGAATCCAATAGATTGGGCGCTAAATTGGTACAAAACGTGGTCGACAACTTGCTATTTATCGGCACAGTTAAAGCCGTGTTGCCTGTTTATCATAGCAATAATCTTAAGAACTTCCCTAAGTTTAAAGCGCAAACAGGTTCATTCCTTCGGGCTTACCCTTATCGTGGTCCGCAATGGTATCTAACTGAATAGCCTAATAAGCGGAATATCTTACACACATTATCGTGGGCAATCATTGCCCACGGTTCCCATACTTCAGCCGTAAGAGTATTACCCCATGCTACAATTTTTAAAATTTGCAGCGATACGCGCCTTCTTGGCCATTCTGACTTTGGTTTTGGTTTCATTCATAGTGTTTACACTTATGGAACTTGTGCCGGGCGATTGTGCAGAACGTTATGTCGCATTTAAAAGCAGCCAAGGTGTGATCATCACACCTGCAGATATACAGATCGAACGTGTTCGTTTGGGCCTCGATCAACCCTATGTACAACGGTGGGGCAAATGGATTCTCAATGCCTTCCAAGGCGAATTTGGCGATAGTTGCATATTACGTTTAAATATTTCTCAACTTTTGGGTCAAAAATTCTGGCTCAGCCTAGGCCTTTGCCTATCTGCACTTATTTTGGCTTATGCCATTGCTATCCCAGTTGGCATCTTGGCCGCGACATCAAAAAATGCAGTTTTAAATAACAGCCTACGTTTGGTTAGCTATTTGGGTTTGGCTTTGCCTAACTTTTTATTGGCTCTCATGATTATGTTATTCTCAACCATATATTTTGGCGATAGTTTAACGGGATTATTCTCCAAAGAATTTCGAGACGCGGCGTGGTCATGGGCCCGCGTGAGAGATTTCTTGGGTCATGCTTGGTTGCCGGTGTTTATTTTGGGCTGGTCAGCCACAGCTTTTGCCATTCAAACCGTGCGGGCGCTTATGTCAGACGAGATTGGTAAATTATATGTAACAGCCGCTGCCGCACGCGGTGTTTCTGGCCGTAACTTGCTGATGCGCTATCCTGCACGGCATGCCTTAAGCCCGATTATCAATAGTTTAGGTTTTGACCTTAATCGTATCTTTAATGAGCTGCCAATTGTGGCGCTAATTCTGACATTGACCGAGGCAGGTAAGTTGCTCTTTGATGCTTTGGCGCGCTCTAACGACCAACAATTAGCCGGGGCGATTATCTTTATGCTAACAGCATCTATTGTGGCCATAAATTTTGTGACCGATATAATTTTAGCTCTAACCGATCCGCGCGTAAGAAGCGGCATAATTGGGTGATGATATGACAGACACAGCAACAGAAACCGCATTATCGGCAAAAGAGAAAAAGCTCAAAGAAGCCTATTTTACCGCTTCGCAAGGCCAGCTAATCTGGCAACGCTTTAAGCGCAACAAATCAGCATTATTTGGCGCTTGGGTGTTGATTATTTTGATTTTATCGGGCATATTTGCGCCATTTTTAACCCCTTATGACCCAACCATTTCTGGTCGGAATGAAGACTATTTAAACGGCGCACCGCAAATACCTAGTTTTTGCGATGATAATGGCTGCTCGCTGCGCCCGTTCATTTATGGTTTTGAACGCACCCGTTCTATCAAAACCAATTTTAGATGGGTCACCACGGTCAAGACTGATCTTGAGTCACGGCTTTATGTGCAGTTCTTCACCAAAGGCGTTGAATATACCTATCTAAAATTCAACATTAACTTGCCGGGTGATGCGCTTGATTTCACCGTTCCTGGCCTAACCTTCGACACGCATTTATTTGGTGTTAATGATGGCTTTATTCATATTTTTGGCACGGATAGTACGGGCAAAGACGTTTATTCGCGTACTTTAACCGCCATCAACACTTCGCTTGCGGTCGGCACAATTGGTGTATTTATTGCTTTTGTCATGGCGCTGGTCATTGGCGGTGTTGCGGGTTATTATGGCGGCATGCTCGACAGCGTGTTGCAAATGATTACCGACACCATAAAAACCATTCCGAGCATCCCGCTGTTTATGGCACTTGCGGCTTTCATCCCTGCCGAATGGAGTGCCGAGGCGCGATTCTTGTTTATATCGACGGTGTTGGGGTTGATCGGCTGGCCGACTTTGGCACGGCGTATCCGTACCCATTTGCTAACTGAACGCGGCCAAGAATATGTGCTTGCCGCTCAATTGTGTGGCGCGTCTCCTGCGCACATCATTCGCAAGCATTTATTACCGAGTTTTACGTCTTATATCATCGTTGATCTGGTGATTTCATTCCCTTATATGGTGTTGTCTGAAACCGCATTGAGCTTCATTGGCCTCGGGCTTAAAGACCCAGTTAACTCGTTAGGCGTGATGTTGCAAAATGTCACCAGCACCGATGTATTGCTAAATTATCAGTGGTATTTCATTCCCGTATTTTTCTTCATCGCATTGGTTTTGGCCTTTGTATTTGTAGGCGATGGCCTGCGCGATGCCGCCGACCCATATGGGAGTAACCATTAATGTCCAAAAAACTAATGGAAGTTAAAAATTTAAGCCTGCAATTTAAAACCGATGAGGGCTTGATTACGGCGGTTGACAATGTGTCATTCTCTATCGCACCTGGCGAAGTTTTGGGTTTGGTGGGCGAGAGTGGTAGTGGCAAATCCGTCACCGCGAAATCACTAATGAAGCTCAACCCGGGCAACGCGGTTTATGGTGATGACAGCCAAATCATTCTGAATTTGGATGGCCAAGAGCCGATTGATATCATGAAACTTCACGGCTCTAAAGAGCTAAAAGTCGCACGTGGTGGTTCGATATCAATGATTTTCCAAGAACCGATGGCCAGCTTTGCGCCCGCCATCACCATTGGCGCCCAAATGGTCGAGCAATTGTTGATTCATACCGATTATAATAAAGTCAAAGCCAAAAAATACTCAATCGAAATGTTAGACCGTGTGGGTATTTCAGATGCCGACAAACGGTTCGATCAATTCGCGTTCGAGCTTTCGGGCGGCATGCGCCAACGGGCGATGATTGCCATGGCCTTGTCGACCAAGCCTAAATTGCTGATTGCTGATGAGCCAACCACCGCGTTAGATGTAACCATTCAATTGCAAGTGATTGACCTGATGAAAGATTTGGTCAAAGAATTTGGAATGGGTATTTTATTCATTACCCATGATTTGGGCGTGATTGCCCAAACCGCCGATAACATCGCGGTTATGTATCTCGGCAAATTAATCGAAAAAGGCAGCGTGCGCGACGTATTGCGCAATCCATCTCATCCTTATACACAAGGCCTCATAGATGCTTTGCCAAGGTTGGATAATTTAGACGCGCCACTCAAAGCCATTGATGGCGACATCCCCTCACCCCTCGAGCGGCCACCTGGCTGTGTATTCCACACCAGATGCCCTGCCGATTTAGGCGATGTGTGCCACACTCAAATACCTCAATTTTCTGCGGTGAATGCCAATCATGAAACCGCTTGCCACCTGTTAACTAAGGAGGCGGCATCATGAGCAAAAAAACCCCACTTATAAAAACCCAAGGCCTTTCGGTACATTATCCATTACGAGCAACAAAACTTTTTGGCGCCCCCCCTGTGGTGCGCGCCGTCGATGGCATCGATATAGAAATTGCAGCGGGTAGCTTTTTTGGTTTGGTTGGCGAAAGCGGCAGTGGCAAAACCACGCTCGGCCGTGCCTTGTTACGCGCCGCACCCATCACCACAGGCACCATAGAATATGATGATGGCGAAGTGAGTTATAATATTGAGAATGTCGGCAAAGCCGACCTCAAGGATTATCGCAAACGCGCCCAATTAATTTTCCAAGACCCCTATGCGGCGCTCAGCCCGCGTATGACGGTGCGCGACATCATTGCCGAACCGTTAGAAGTCATGGGCATCACCAAAACCCGCGAAGAAACCGATGCGCGAGTGCGTGAGATCGCGGCGAAGTGTCGGTTAAGCCTCGAACATTTAAGACGTTTCCCCCATGCTTTTTCAGGCGGTCAACGCCAACGTATTTCCATCGCGCGGGCATTGGTGTCCAACCCTAAATTTGTAGTGGCCGATGAGAGTGTGGCAGCGTTAGACGTATCCATTCAAGCCGATGTGCTCAATCTTCTTAAAGACATTCAGCACGAAATGGGCTTGGCGTTTTTATTCATCAGCCATGATTTAAGTGTGGTGGCACATGTGTGCGACCATGTGGCAGTTATGTATCTTGGCCGTCTGGTCGAAAGCGCGCCAACCCGCCAATTGTTCGCTGCGCCGCGTCACCCATATACACGGGCATTGCTCAGCGCCATTCCGTCGCTCGACCCTGATGATCGCGGCAAAGCGCAAAAATTAGATGGCGAAATCCCCTCACCTACCAACCCGCCACCAGGCTGTAAATTTCACACTCGTTGTCCTTATGTTAAAGACAAGTGCCGTATCGATGAGCCAAGCCTTGTGGTCGAAAAGGGTCATGGTGTGTCATGTCATTTCTGGAAAGAGCTGATGCCTAAAGGCTAATTCTCAGCCGATAACGTGCCTTTTGGCGTCACTTTATAGTTGGATAATCTGCGGTTGGTATAACGCGTTCGGTGGCTGAGTAATTTTTGCGTCATGTTCAGCAATATCGGCATGGATTCCGCGTCATCCGCAAGATTGATCATCTCATTTGGGTCAGCTTTTATATCAAATAATAAAGGCGGAATGCCCCCATTAAAATGCACCAATTTGTGGTTTTCATCACGCAATATGGCTAAATTGGAATCTTTCAAATCCAGCCCCATCACCTGTTGCCAAGGCGTTGGGGCGGTGGGATCGCCAAAATCCAGTTCGGCATAAACATGGGTGCGCCAATTGCCTGGTACGCCACCTTTTAAAAATGCCATCAAGCAGTGGCCATTATAGCTATTGGGTTTGGTTAAACCATCACCCAAACCTGCCCAGCGCAAAATGGTGGGCATAATGTCGATGCTTTCACTAAACCGCTCAATCACCGTGCCATGAAATTTTTTGTTATTCGGGTCGCGGATGATTAATGGCACATGATATGACGCCTCATATACGCTGCGTTTTTCCCAACTACGGTGATCACCCAACATTTCACCATGGTCAGCCGTCAGCACAATCAACGTGTTGTCATATTCACCTGTATTTTTCAGATGATCGATAATGCGGCCAACATGATGGTCAACTTCGGTCACCAAGCCCATATAAATGGCACGGCCAATTTTAACGATTTCGGGGTCTTGACCATCACATACATCAGGATCACCGAGTGGACCTTCAAAATATGTGTGTTGCTTCATGACTTCTAAATAAATCGCCAAATATGGATGAGTGGCCGCCTCTTCTTCGCAGGTTTTATCGGTAATTGGTGGTGGAATGTCGGCATCTTTATACATATGGTTATATGGCGCGGCTGCCACCAATGGCGGGTGCGGGCGAAGATAAGTGACATGCGCAAACCAACCTCGGCCTTCGCGCACGCTTAGCTCTTTTATCACCTCATCGGTTAAAAATGCTGTGTCACTATCCTCGGCTTTGTAAAATGCGGGGTCATCAAGCCGTGGCTCTTGCCCTTCAGGCGTTTGCGGCACAAAAAAATCATCAAATGGCGGTATGTCATAACCTTTGGTTTTAAGGCTGGCGCGCCAAGGAAAGCTACTTTCAGCCCGCATTTCGAGTTTTTCAACCCAGCCTGGCATGACCGATTCATATTCACGCACTGAAGGGTCATTTTCATGCAAAACACTTGGGTCGCCACTGGTGTCGGTATAGCCGAACAGCATTGGTTCATAGCCAGCTTTGCGAATTTCGCGCGCGAGATTCGGCGTTTCAAAAGCCAAGGGAGCGCCATTGCGCACGCTGCCATGGTTATAGGCATATTGCGAGGTGAGAATGCTCGCACGGGCGGGGCCGCAAGGGTTAACCACCGAATAATGCTTGTTAAAGCTCACAGCATCATCTCTCAAGGCGCGAATGTTCGGCATATCGACATGCGCTTCGAGCGCGCCTGTCACACAATCTGCCCGTAATTGATCAATAATGATAAATAATATGTTTTGTTTTTCGACCATTATTCACCCTCCTAAAAATAATTTATCCAACCAATATGACCTGAAATTATGGCAATGTCACGCCTTCTTTCATGTAACTAATGTTGATTTTTTAGTATTTAGCATTGGCTTATTTGAATTGTTCAGATTTTTGGCAGCATGCAAAGCAATTTGGAAGGTTTTATCCGTTTCAATTGAAATTTCTTCATCCTGTTCATACTGATATGATAAACTGCTTTTTTAAATTTGGACCTGTTTTTCGGTCATATTGCCATTAAAATCGATGAAAATGGCTTTTTGCAATTGCGGAAATGCGCTCCAAATGGCGTCTATGTCGTGCATCGGCATGATGTAAAATGCGGTCGAAAGCATATCGGCTGTGAGACTGTCATCTGCCACTACCGAAACCGAGGCGTATATATTGGCACTTAAACCTGTTTTGGGGTTTAGCAAATGATGATGACCATGGTTTGAAAATTTATTGCCATAACCGCCCGAGGTGGCGATGGCTTGGTTTTTTAATGCCACTCGCTGCGCAATTTGAGTTTGATTTTGCGGTGATGTGATGCCTGCACTCCACGCTCGATCATCCGCGTGACTGCCCAAAGCATAGGTCTCGCCCATATGCACCAACATGTTTTCAAAGCCTGCTTGTTGCAAAATGGCGGTTATCTTATCAGTCAGATAGCCCTGCGCCACACCATTGAGGCTAATCGCCATGTTGGGTTTGGTGAACGAGATTTTATCGGCGCTCAATTGAATGGCATTTGAGCCAATGAGCTTCAGCACATTGTTAAGCTCAGCCACCGAAATTTCAGCATTAGACTTGGCAAAATGATTTTCGTAAAGTTTCCACAGGGGCTGAATGGTGACATCAAACGCGCCATTGGTGAGCTGAGAATAGGTTTTGCAACGCGATAGTAGCTCGACCAATTCAAAATTCGGATTGATTATTTGCCCCGTTGCATTCAATTTGGAAATATCACTATGCGGTTTGAACAGGCTGAATATATTTTCAAGCCGAGAAATTTCATTTTCGCATTTTTGAAACAGGTTTTTAGCTTGGGTTTCGCTCGCTGCATATAATGATATTTGCGCCGCTGCGCCCATCGCCACGCCCTGCCATTTGTATAGTTTCGGCACTTGTGTTGCGGCCTGTACGCCATTCACATAAAGCATAGCTGTCGCCGCTACGCTTGCCGAAATGCTGATAAAACGCCGTCTAGTTGGTTTCATAATCACCCTCATCTCCCCATAAATAATCTAATGGAATGTCGTTAAACGCCACCACAATGCCATCATGCAGTTGTGCAAAATTTTCAGCATCGGTTTTTTGGCCAAATGGTATGGTTTCGCGCGCGCCCATGCCGCCACGTTTGTCGCTGTTAATCACATAAAATGCGGTTTTGGCATCAATCCAAATGCCATCAACAGGCGGGTTGTCATAACTTGTCGCCTGCCCCATATCATGCACATAAATGATTGATACATTTTGGGCTTCGCCGGGCATTGAGCGATAAGCAAAAGCATCACGCACTTGAGAAAACCATAGTGAGTTTTCTTTGCCTTTTTCAAACACTTGCGCCTTGGGGCCGATGTGATCGACGACAATCATCGCACAATAAAAACCGATCGAGTCTCGGGTCATTTTTTCGGGAGATGGCAAAACAGCATCGGCACCGCAGGCGCTCAGCATGAGGCTAAAAAATAACAGTGAACTGAGCTTTAATCGTTTCATATTTGCCGCCTTTTGAGAATGAAGCCCGCCAAGCTTAAAGGGATGACAACCCACAGCGCCATGATTAGCCCAAGCGTTAAATTGCTGACCGTGTGTTCGGCGCTCAGCCCTGCCATGCCTGAAAGTAAGGCGGTTTCGTTGCTTGATGTGAGATTATACATGCGGTAACTGTCGGTTGGGTTGATTAGCATCAGCCATTTGACCAGTTCGCCGCTCATTATTTGCTCGCTATCGGCGGCCAAAATAGCCAACAAGCCCATGTCATAAAGCAACACGAATACCAGCCAAATGCCAATGGCAATGGCGGCTGCGGTTGAGCGGTCTTTAACCGCCGCGCTGATTACATAGCCGACGCTTAAAAACACCGCACCTAAAACAATTGATGATAAAATCAACCTGATAAAGCTTTGCCAATCATGCGCTAAAAAACTGCTCTCGGCGCTGAATGCAATGGCTAAACCCGCCGCCCCATAGCCCAGAAAAATAGCAATGGACAACAAGAAAAGGTGGGCGATAAATTTGCCAATGATGATTTGATTGCGGCTGATGGGATAGACCAACAACAATGTCAAAGTACCACGCTCAGCCTCGCCGACAATGCTGTCATAGGCCAATAGGAGCGCAATCAACGGAATGAAGAATATACTTAAAGATGACAGACTAACCACCGTAACCGCCAACGGGCTAACGCTGGTTGTGCCAAGCGGGGCGCTGCCTAAAAAGCTTAGAGTTAATGCCAATAAAGCCATCACCAAAGTGATCATCACCACCCAACGGTTGCGCAAACCATCACGCGATTCTTTTAAAATTAACGTCCAAACCTTATCCATGAAGTACCGCCGTTTCCTGAGTCGCTTCATTAGGTTGGGTGTATTTCATAAACACCTGCTCTAGGCTTGGATCATATATTTCTATATTGTGTAGCTGAATGCCGAGCATTAAAATATCAGCCAATAAATGCGCTTTGTCCTTACCTTTACAGGCCAGTGAAATGGTGTTTTGGGCCTCGTTGTGGCCGTCAAAGAAAACGGGGAAATGCTCGATTAACTTACCTGCATCGGCTTGATTTACAGATATTTTTACGATGGATTTGAGACCGATATTCTCACGCAGCTCATCGACATTGCCCAAAGCCACCAATTGGCCTTGGTTCAGAATCGCCACGCGGTCGATGCGGTCATCCAATTCGGTCAGCGCGTGGGAAGAAATAAACACCGTGGCACCGGCGTTTTTCACCTCGTCAATAATGCTATAAACCGTTTGGCGCGATAGCGGGTCTAGCCCTGATGTTGGTTCATCCAATATAAGAATTTTGGGTTGGCCGATCAGCGCCTGCGCCAAGCCCAAACGTTGCCGCATACCTTTGGAATAGGTCGAGATTTTGTCATCTGCAGCATCGCACAAATCAACCCGTTCAAATAATGCTTCAATTTCGGCTTTGTTGGCATTTTTAAGCCGCGAATAAAAAATTAAAATCTCTCGGCCTGTCATATTGGTTTGAAACAAAACCTGTTCGGGCAAAAAGCCAATGTCTTTGCGCAAGCGATTAAAATTTGCATGTTGCGGGCTGTTGCCCATAATCGATAATTGGCCATTGGTCGGTTGTATAAACCCCAAAACCAACTTTATTAATGTTGTTTTGCCCGCGCCATTATGCCCGACCAACGCCAAACATTCGCCCTGCCCGATGGCAAGGTCGATATCACGCACTCCAAAATGTTTGCCATATTGCTTGGAGATATTGTCTAACCTTATTGTCGAAATGTTGTCCATAATCCTCATTACTCGCTGTTAAAATTGGTTAGTTTTGCGGGTATTTTCATCAATGGTGCGCTATCAACCACACCACCTGGATGCAAAGCAGGAAATGCCGATTGAGCCCATCTTAACACCTGAACCGCAGGGCTGTTGATGAGTAATTTTGCCGCAGGGTAGCGCCATAATATTTGGTCAGTTAAATCATTGGGGCGGTATAGATTATCGGCAATGCCGTCGCCATCTAGATCAAAAGCCGAATTGTCACTCCAATAATTACCCACGCCGCCTGCTGACCAATCTATCCATTTGGTGCCGACATATTTAACTTGTGTTTGATTGTTAACAAAAGCATTGTTTTGAATGATATTTTTTTCTGAACCTGCGGTAAAATGCACGCCGATTTCGCAATTGGCAAAATAATTATTTTTAATGTCATTGTCATTGCTATTGTAAATGAATAGGCATTTTTGCGCCGCTTGGGGGTTATTCTTGGCGTAAACTTGATTGCCAATAATCTCAACTCCATTGGCATAATTAAACAAAATACCACGGTCTTTGTCATCGATTGACTGGTTGTTCAGCACCTCGACTTTTTTGGAAAACATAATGGCATAACCAATTGTATTGCCTTCGGAAATATTATTTTCGACAATGCTGTCATTGGTGTACATATAATGAATGGCAAACCGCACTTGATGAATGTAATTATTGCGGTAGATATTGCGTTTATTGGTGGTGGTGAAAATGCCATCACGGCCGAATTGAATGTCGTTATTTTCAACAACCGCGCCTGGGGCATTCCACAATTGCACGCCATTGCCACGTTCGTTAACCCGCAAATCCTGCCGCCCGCGGATGACATTATCAGCAACTGTTGCGTTTGTTGCGCCCCACACATAGACGCCAATTAAATTATCTAATATTTTGAGATTTCTAACCTCGATATTTGTGGCGGGTTTGGATAAAAACACCCCTGAATCTTGAGTTTCGAGCAAGAGGCCACTGCCTGTCACGGTAAAATTTGAGAGGCTGATATCTGAGCCTGTCACGGTGATCACATTGCCAACATCATCGCCCTTAATGATGGTATTCTCAGTGCCGATGATGCTGAGGCTTTTATCAATATTGATCGAGCCATTATAAGTGCCTGCGGCCAGAATTAGCCGATCGCCGGCTTGCGCATCGTCAATGGCTTGTTGTAGATTCTCTGTGACATTTATATCTTTTGCCATCACGACATGTGAGAAAAACACAGTAAAAGTGGCAGCGAAAACTAGTTTCGCTACCGTCATTTTTAAAAATGATATTTGTTTCATCATAGATAATTTACCTATTTGGGCTCAACCAACATACGACCGCGCATTTCCATATGCAATGCATGGCAGAACCATTGGCAATAGAACCAATGCACACCCGCCATATCAGCCGTGAAGGTAACTGATGCCGTGGCTTGCGGCCCGACTTCCATCGCCACACCATAATTAGAAACGGTAAAGCCATGAGTTAAATCATCAATATAATCAATATTGGTGATAATCACAGTCACTTCATCGCCCTGCTTAACAGTGAATTTCTCCATAGAAAAACTCGGTGCAGATGAATACATATAAACCCGCACTTTATTACCATCCCTAATCACACCATCAGCTTCTTCAATGTCATCCCAACCGTCTTTTTTGGCTTGGGCTTGCAATTCAGCAAACATAACATCTTCTTGGTCATAGGTGCTTAATGGATTGACGATGGAGCGATGCACCATGATACAATCATGTGGCTCGGCAAATGTCGGGCCATCATGGACAATTTCCATCACATCACCCGAAATATCAATCAATTGATCATTCTCTGGTTTAAGCGGGCCCACATTAATGAACCGATCTTTAGAGAATTTATTCAATGAAATAAGCCATTTGCCATCGGCATCAATGGTTTCGCCCATTGTTGTATGGTTATGACCTGGTTGATAATGCACATCCAATTTTTGAATGATCGGATCGACATCTTCACCCGCATATTTACGAATGGCTTTATCGATGTCCCATTTGCAAATTTGGCTGTCCAAAAACAAAGTTGTATAAGCGTTGCCGCGGCCATCAAAGGCTGTATGCAGCGGGCCTAAACCTAATTCTGGCTCAGCAACCACCACGCCACGTGGCTTGATTTTGTCTTTAAACAAATCATCAAACTTAGTCACATCTAACACGCTGACCGTTGGCGAAAGCTTGCCATTGATCATGAAATGTTTTCTGTCAGGTGCGGCATTTACACCATGTGGGCTAGTCGAGATGGGCACATAACGGGTATATTTAGAGCCTTTACGGCCATCCAATACAGGCACATCACCATCATAAATTTTAAAGTCACCTGCTTTAACGCCGGCTTCAATCGCGTCGATGTCAAAGATAACCACCCAGTCTTGCTCGGCAGAGGTCATTTCTTCGAGGTTAACGCCTTCTTCGGAGTTATAACATGTGGCAACGGCGTATTTACCTGTATAATCGGCATCAACATTGTCCAAGTTACCATCGACAATCACTTGCCACGCAACTTCCATATTCACCGCATCAATGCCGGTGAAAATGGCGTGATATTTGCTCGGGTCATCCAAAACAGTGCCATCATTTGGTAGCGGCACTCTGTGTTCGCCATTGGCAAATAGATAGTTGGTTTTTGGCACTTTTTGTGGGCGCAAACCATGAATATCAGCAGCATTGGGAATGGAGATGATTTTATCCACCTTCATAATGTCGCAACGAATCCGCGCGACACGGGTGTTGGCTTTGTCGTTGACATAGATAAATTCGCCATCATAAGCACCATCGGTAAATGACATATGCGGGTGATGGGTGTCACCGTTCATCGGGAAGCCGCCTTTGTCTTTCCAAAATTCTTTTTCTTGTGGCAGCATGTTTTCGGTGAGAATTTTGATGCTCTCATTGGTTTGGCCCCAACCTGTGGCGCTACAACGGTTAAACACGGGAATGCGCATTAGCTCACGCATTGATGGCACGCCGATAATGCGCACTTCGCCCGATTGGCCGCCAGACCAAAAACCGTAATATTCATCCAAATCACCAGGGTGAACTTCATTTTTGCCCGAAGCATCGGTTTTGGCTTGCGCAGTGCTGGTTAACATGCCAGTTGCCCCCATTAAACCAACGCCAGCAGCAACGGCAGAGCCACCTAACATGGCACGGCGCGAGACGCCTTTTTTGATTTCCTCAGTCATTTTATCCTCTTTCGTATTTTATTGAGCTTAAAATTCCAACTCAATGGTTTTGGTTTATTCATTCTGCTTCAGATGAATCAATTTCTCTGTCTTGATTCAACCGACGCGGAATGTTTAAACGGGTTTTTTGGGGTTTTGCAGCATCATCTGATGCCGAAAGATTGGCAATAGGTTTGCCAGCTTGTTTGGCGCGTTTTTTTAGCCTTGCATCCTGATGAATGATGACAGGGCAGACTTTGTGATCATGATAATTCTGCTGACAACCCATGCAATGAATGCACTCGTTGGGGTTTATATTGCCCAATGGATCAATGGCTTGCACCATGCAATCGGTGGCACAAATATGGCACGGGTCGCCGCAATTGCGGTAGCGTTTTAGCCAATTAAACATTGATATTTTGCCTGGTATGGCCATTGCCGCGCCCAGCGGGCACAAATAGCGGCAGTAGAAACGCTCGACAAAAAGACTGATAAAAAGCAGCACCAATGCAAACAGAACAAACCACCATTCGCGCATCATTTTTAGGATGATGACGGTTTTGAACGGCTCAATTTCGGCCAAATGTTCGGCTGTATTCATTGAATAGAATGACATGCCTAGCAAGCCTAAAAAGATGATATATTTAAGCGGCCAGAGGCGCTCATGCAGCCACCAAGGTAATTTAACTTGCGGTATTTTGAGTAAACGGGCGATTTTGTTTAAAAATTCTTGCAAGGCACCGAATGGGCAAAGCCAACCGCAATAAACACCTCTTCCCCAGAATATCAACGCCACGGCGACACTGCACCAAAGAATAAATATCATCGGTTCCATGAGGAAGAATTCCCAACGGAAATTAGACACCATGGCATTGATAAATACCAAAACATTGACCACAGATAATTGTGCTTGCAAATAAAAACCAATGTAGAATAATGTGAAGGCTAGAAAGCCCCATCTGATCCATTCAGTTAAACGGCGATATTTAACCATTTGATCTTGCACGAAAAATAACAAAGTTAAAAATACCAAAGCCACAGCCAGAATTACCACATCGACCTTTTTGGCAACCCACAAGCGTTGCCATAAGGCGGTTCGTGCTGCCGCTTCTTCTTCATCAATGGTTTGCAGTTGAACAGGAATGGCGGGCGCAGGTGGCTGCTCGGTTTTTACATATTGGGTTGGCAGTTGATAATTTAATTCGTAGGAGATAAATACTTTTTCTAATGGGCCAACGGCGCGCTGCACCAATAATTGCAATTGCCAGCTATCTGCGGGGTTGAAAATGGCATCAGTCGGTGCATAAAACAAGGCAACCTCTCTAAAATCGGGCGCACCTTCGGCCAAAACCTCGCCAAGGTTTTTATAACCGCGGTCGGTAAAGCGCATGCCTTCGCCGTCTTGCACCACTTGTATGCGGTCAAAAATACCGCCGCGCACATAGCCCGAGCCGCGGAATGAATAAAGTCCCGCACCCATCACCATAAATGCGGCTTGTCCTTGCTCAATGCGCTTTAAATAATTGCGATATTCCCATTTACCCAGCAAGCTTTTGGCAATTGAGGGCACGTTTAAAGACGCTGCATAAAGATCGATGAATATGTCTTCATCCGCAGCTTTTTCTGGCCGCGCAATGGCTTGTTGGTTGCCCTGTTCGATAAAGCCTTGATTGATATCGGCAATGGTGAGTTTTAAGCGCCGCACCGAGCCATCGCCTATCATGCTTGTCCAATCAAGTTCTTCTAGCTCGCTTTGGATGATGGTTTTTTTGGCTTTCACTGCATTAGATTGCGCCAAGCCGTTTAAACCCAGCATTGTGGCGGCGCGTAAAGAGGCGCGTTTGATGCTGTCATCAATCACCATAATGGTCACGGTGGCGCCCGAAACAATGTCAACAGGTGGCGGCTCACCACCTTTTTCTTTGGCCATTTTTATGATGTCGATGCCTTTATAACCGTTGATAAAGTTGGTGATTTTGGCTTCGGGAATGCCAGTCAATACAATTGGCTCTGAATGTTTTAGTAATTTAGCGCCAGTGATTTTGCCTTGCAAATCTATCGCGATCAGCACCACAATTGGTTTGCCTGAATAGCCAATTGCGCCGACAAAATCGGTATTTAAAAATGCGTAACCAATGTCTTGCCCATTTTTTTGAATGGGGGCAATTTTGCCTTCATGTTGCAACGCGCCATAGGTATCTGAGCCCTCGAATATAACATTGGCTGGAGTTTGGCTTAAGAATTTTTGAAACTCACCAACAGATGCCGCGAAGCCGTTGGTGGCCAAAATGCAAATAAAAAATAGTAATCTGGCTAGCGATAGAAAATGTGGGGTTAGAAATTTCAATTCACTCATCTTTCAATATGTCATTTAAAATAATGTCTATTGTGTCTTAGATGAATCAGATTCTAATTTCTAATGGCTGGCTAAACCTTGATCTATGTCAATGAATGCCTGCTCTATATTGACGCAGGCATATTATTATTGCGTTTGGTTTGATGATTTTACGGGTTTTAGCGATTTAGGCTAAAATATCGCCTAAAATGGCGGGGATGGTGTCAATGATATCGGTTGCAATCAGCCCAGGACCAAAATATATTGCGGCGTCTCCATGCATCCAAACGCCAGCGCAGCAGGCTTCGAATATAGGCATACCTTGGGCGATGAGGCCAGTAATCATGCCCGCAAGAACATCGCCTGTGCCGGCTTTGGCTAAATAGGGGCTGGCGTGAACATTAACAATTCTGCTCCCATCGGGATGCGCAATGATGGTTTCGGCACCTTTTAGAACCACGATGGCACCTGTGGCTTTGGCGGCATCCAGCGCCATATCGGCTTTATTGCCCGAAAGGTTAGGGAATTTACGGGCGAACTCGCCTGCATGCGGTGTTAACACGCAGTGGCTGTCTAACTTTGAAAAATCTTGAAAATGTGGAATCGCATCGGCATCAAAAACACGCGGGCAGTCATATCGATTTTGCAGTAAAGCTTGGTAATCTTGGTCGCGCATGCCACCAGAGCCGCCCACGACCACAGATATTTTGTTGGCATCTATGGCTTGGCTGTCACTCACCATGATGTCGGCATCCAATGTTGCGCGATATATATCGCCATTGTCATGTGCCAAAACGCTTACTAAACCTGCCCCGATGCGTGAGCAAGCACCTGCTGCCAACCTTGTTGCACCAGTTAGTGAAGGGGCGGCAAAAATAAGTGCGTGACCACGGTTATATTTATGACCATTGGGTGTTGGCCGCGGGAAACAATCGCGCCAAATATCTGGTGTGTTGGTAATAATTGATGCTGTATTCATGACATTCTGCCTTATGAAGACTCTCATAAAACCTAGCCGATTCCCCACGGCATGTCATGATGCATATCAAATAATTATTTTATTCGCCACCTTGCGGCCAGCAGCAGCAGCTTGCAATGCAATGGTTTCGCATTGGCCGATATTACCATCGGTGCAGAGCATTTTATTCAAGGTTTCAGCGCCAAGGGCAGCGACAATTTCTTCATTTTGCATGATAATCTCATAGAGTGAAACATTGCCACATTTGGCTTTATCGACCAAACCGTGCATGATGTCATGCGCGTGGCTGCGGCCAACAGTTTCGGCCAACCGCATCATCACACCTTCGGTGGCCATCATTTCCCGAGATTTTAAAAAATTTTCATGCATTTTTGGCTTATTGGGCGCGATGGAGGCAATGGTTTTGTGCAATTTTTCCAAAACATTAATCGCCAACGGGCAGGTTTCGGCAATCAGCTGGGTTAATAACCGATTGGTAACGGCATCGGCTTCGTGGCTGGGGCTTGGCACGGCCAAGGCAGCACCGGCTTTGGTGCGCAATTGCATGGACATAGCGCCCAGATCAACCACATATTTTGGGTTCACTTTATGCGGCATGGTCGAGCTGCCGACCACATTCGCATCGAATATCTCGCTCACTTCGGCAATTTCTTCGGTCATTAGTAAAAATAACTCGTCCGAAATGCGGGCGCTGGCCACGCCAATCATCGACAGCTTGGTGATATATTCAATCAATGGGTCGACCGATGTGCGGTTGGGCACTAGGCTCAAATGCAATCCTAAACGTTCGGCCATGAGTTCTGATAAGCGCGCACCATCCGCGCCTAAGCTGTGATAACCACCAATCGCACCACCGAAACGTAGCTGGAACAGGCGCGGTTCAACCTCTTTAAGCTGGTCGGCAAGGCGGATGAGTTCATCTATCCAACCCGCAATTTTAAAACCAAAAGTGATTGGCAAGGCATTTTGGCGATTGGTTCTGCCGACCATCACCAAGCCTGCATGTTGTTCGGCCAGTGCCGATAATTGCAGAATAACTTGGCTTAAATTTTGAAAAATATGCCGTTGCACTTGTTTCAGCACAAGCAATCTGCCTGTTTCGACAATGTTTTGGGTGGTCGCGCCCCAATGGACATAAGCGCCACTTTGCCCGCACACATCTGCCAGACATTCGGACAGCGCAAAAACAGGTGCCATGGTTTGGCTTATTTTTAGACGTAATTTTTCAACTTCAACCGACTTAAGGTTTGAATGAAGTGCAATTTCCATTCCTGCTTCTTGGGGAATCATGCCCATTTCTGCTTGCGATAAAGCCAATGTGGCTTCAACATCTAACCAGCTTTGCCAGCGGGTTTGATCGCTGAAATATTGGGCGGCATTTAATAAAGGTTGCTCAATGTCTGATGCTTTGTTCATAAAGGCGCTCCTGCCTCATTTTGTGGTCTGGGCACATTATAAACCGATGCCATAAGCTTTTTTGAATAATCGGTTTGGGGGGATTTTAACACTTGTTCGGCTTTGCCACGCTCAACAATCTCGCCATTTAGCATCACGAATACACGGTCGGATAAATAACCAACCACTGCCATGTCATGAGAGATGATGATGAGCGTCATATTCAGGTCCTTTTGCAATTGGCAAAGCAGGTCTAGAATTTGCTCTTGAATGGAAACATCAAGTGCTGATGTTGGCTCGTCACAAATTAGAATTTTTGGCTCTAATATAATGGCGCGGGCGATGGCGACACGTTGGCGCTGCCCGCCCGAAAGTTGGTTGGGAAAGCGGTGATAAAACTCTTCGGTTAAGCCAGCTTGTGCCATTACATCTAAGGTTTTTTGTTTAATTTCAGCAGCTGGCACAGTGCCATGAATGCGCAGCGGGCGCGATACGATATAGCCGATTGTGTGGTTGGGGTTGAGGGTTGAATATGGGTCTTGAAATATCGGTTGCACAATGCGGGCTCGCTGTTTATCGGTCAGGCTGGTGACATCAACATCGCCATAAAACACTTGGCCTTGATCGGCAGGAATGAGGCCGTTGATGATTTTTGCCATGGTTGATTTGCCCGAGCCAGATTCGCCGACGATGGCTAATGTTTCGCCTGCCAACACCTCGAATGATGTGGTTTTGACCGCCTCGATTATGGTAGATTTACGCATTAAACCACCTGATAGAGTGTAAGATTTTTTAATGCCTTTAACGCTGATTACGGGTGGCATATTGTCGGGTTTTTCGGTCTGTCTGGGCTCTTCTAATTTCCACAGGCATTCTAGCAGGCCTTTGGTATAGGCGTGTTGCGGCTTGGTCAACACATCGGCTGTGTTGCCTGTTTCGACAATGTCACCTTTTTGCATGACAATGATTCTATCGGATATGCGCGAAACCACGCCTAAATCATGCGAGATAAAAATCATCGCCATGCCGAAGCGTTTTTGTAGATCAATCAGCAACTCAATAATTTCGTCTTGCACTGTCACGTCAAGCGCGGTTGTCGGCTCATCAGCAATCAGTAAATCTGGGCTGTTCATCAAGGCCATAGCAATCATCACCCGTTGGCGCTGCCCACCAGACATTTGATGCGGGTACTGCCCCATGCGCTGCGCAGGTTGCGGCATTTTTACCGCTTCGAGCATTTCTATGGCGCGTTCAACGGCCTCGGCTTGCGAGACATTTTCATGAAACATCACGGTTTCGGTTAGCTGCCTGCCGATTGTATAAACGGGGTTTAGCGCCGTCATCGGTTCTTGAAAAATCATGGCGACTTTTTTGCCTGAAATTTGCTGATGAAATTGAGCGGTATTTAAGGCCAATAAATCAGTGCCATCTAGCTGAATGCTGCCTGCTGATATATATGCCAATGGTGGCAATAGCCGCGCCATGGCCAACATAGACATGGTTTTGCCACTGCCAGACTCGCCAACAATGCCGAGAGTTTCGCCTTTATTTACAGTTAAGTTAATGTCACGAACAACTTCAACTTGGCCATAATGGATTTTAAAGCTGACAGCTAGGTTGCTGATTTTTAGGAGAGGTTCGGTCATTCTACACTGCTTTCTGGGTCGGTGATGTCTCTAATGCCGTCGCCCATCATATTAATGGATACCACCAATAAAAATAGCGCAATGCCCGGCAGAATAATCAACCAAGGTTGATAGAATAAGGCGTCTTTACCTTCGGCAATCAACAAACCCCATGAGGGTGTTGGCGGTTGAATGCCGACCCCGAGGAATGACAGACTGGCTTCGGATAGGATCGCGACACCAACCTCTAGCGTGAAGATCACCACGATTTGGTTCATTAAGTTTGGCAATATATCGGTCAGCATAATTTGCAACTTACTCGCGCCGATGGCCTCAGCGGCGGTTACATAATCTAGGCTGCGTATGCGTTTGGTTGCGGAGCGGGCGACCACCAAAAACAACGTCCAATGCAGCGCACCGATCACCATGATGACCACAAAAATTGACGGACCGACCAAAAACACGATGGTCATGGCCAATAATAAGCCTGGTAAGGCGAGCTGGCAGGTGAGAATAAAATTCACCACTTGATCAACCCAGCCGCCGAAGAAGCCTGCGATCACGCCAAGTGTGACGCCAATTAGCATGCCAATACACGCCGCACCGACGCCAATGATGATTGAAATTCGCGCGCCAAACAGGATGCGGGCGAGGTAATCGCGGCCGTTGCCGTCCGTGCCTAGCCAATGATCCCACACGCCGCCTTCAATCCAAACTGGTGGCAGTAGACGCCGAGTTAGGTCTTGTTCATAAGGTGATAAATTTAAAATCATCGGACCGAAAACACCTAAGAATGCGATGATGAGCAGGAGGCCAGCGCCAAATTTAAAGCCTTTGTGCAAGCGGGCTTTGCGCAACATAACCTCGACGGGGGTCATATCTCGGAGGTCTTTTTTAATTTTACCAAAAGCCGTAAATTTTTGAAGAAATTGCATATTATGTCCTCAATCTTGGGTCAAGGTAAGCGTTTAAGATATCCGCCAATAAGTTGAGCGCCAAAAAGGTAAAGGCAAATACAAATACCAATATCTGCACGGTTGGAATGTCGGCGCCTAGAATGGATTCTAATGCCAGCCTGCCCAAGCCGTTAATGGCAAATACCGATTCTGTAATCACCGAGCCGCCGAATTTATGCCCCAATTGCACGGCCAATACGCTCACCACAGGCAATAAAGCGTTACGCAATGAATGACGCAACAATAAGCGCCAACCATAATAGCCTTTAGAACGCGCGGTGCGAATGTAATCGGCATTCATCACTTCTAACAAGCCTGTGCGCATAAGGCGCATGACGGGCGGCACGGAACTTGCGCCCAAAACAATGGCGGGCAGTATGAAATGATAGAGGGTTTTATCGCCCGACACGGGGAATATGGGATAAATGACGGCGAGCAAGATAATCAGCATCAAACCTAGCCAAAAATTGGGAATGGCTTGGGCGGAAACCGCGACGCCGAGTGCCATACGATCAATGAAAGTGTTGGGGTTTAGAGCTGCTGCACAGCCTAAGGGGATGGCGACTAATATTGTTACGCTTAATGACATTAATGCCAATGTTATGGTTTCTGGTAGCCGCTCGAGTAAAAGTTCGCCAACAGGTTTATTCCAATAATAGCTGACGCCAAAATCGCCGTGCAAAACGCCCGAAAACCATTCGAAATAACGGGTGATTAATGGTCGATCAAAACCATAGCGCTGACGTATTTGCTCAATTTCGAGTAAATCAGCCTCTTCGCCAGCGATGGCTTGTGCTGGGTCGACCGCAAGATTGAGTAGAAAAAACGCAACCACTGAGAGGGTGAGCGCAACCGCCACTACAACCAGTAACCTGCTCATGATGAATCTAAACATTTTGATATTCCGATATAGGAGGGGGTGAAAGGTCAATTTAACATTGACCTTTCATTATCATGCTGTGGTTATTTCCACTTAATGTTCCATAGGCGAGGATAGCCATCTGGGTCTTGATTGTAAACAATGTCATCGCTGGATAATACGCCTTCTGAATATGTCCATAATGGCACCCAATAGGCTTGGTCAGCAATCAATTTTAAACCTTCAGAATAAAGCCGTTTGCGTTCAGCCACATCAAGGGTTTTTTCACCGCCTAGCATTAATTCACTGACTTTTGGGTTGCCCGAAAGGTTGCGATCGCCCTTGGCAGGGTCGCGCCAATGAATGTTGGCAATGGTGGCAGTATCTGGAGATGCGGTTGAACCCCATGTGCCAAAATAGGCTTGAATTTCACGCGCCTTACGGGCTTTATTCAGGCCAGCTAACTTGCCGTGTTTTAGGTTCACACGAATGCCAACTTTGCTTAAATCATCAGCCAAAGCTTGGGCGGCTTGTTTATCGCGGTAGCTCCACAAATCCAAATCAAAACCATCTGTATAACCCGCTTCGGCTAATAACGCCTTGGCTTTTTCGGGGTTATATTCGTAAATTGCGACATCTTGCTCGCAGCCAAATACCACGGGGTTACAAGCGGTGTGGACAGCTTTTGCAGGGCCGCCGATTAAATTAGTCGCAATGCTGGAGCGGTTAATCGCATGGTTCATAGCGCGTCTTACCCGCACATCGGTAAGTGGATGATCGCCAGAATAACCACCCGCATCCAAAATGAGGAAGCCAATGCGCAAGCTCTCGCCAAGTTGGTAGTTTACCTTGGGTGAACGCGCCATGGCATCGCCAACATCTTTTTTAACATTATACATCCACTGGATACCGCCGCTCATTAGCTCAGCTTGTTGGGTGCCAATGTCGGGAATGGAGCGGATGATCATGTTTTTAATGGCGGGCATGCCTTTGGCGCCGCCAAAATAACCTTCATGACGCTCAAGCACCACTTCAACACCGGGGTCGAAAGATGTGACTTTATACGGGCCAAGGCCGTCTAGGGCCGTGGCTTGGGCGTTGCTGTCATAATTGCCTGCTGTGCCCATGATGCCATCTTTACGAATGCGCACCCGATATAGGTCGTTAAACAGGTTGGCATATGGCGCTTTTAGGTTGAAGCGCACTGAAAATTCACCGGTTTTTTCGATGCCGTCTAACCAGTCCGCAATCTTGGCGTGGCGGCTATTTTGATCATCAGTCAAGACGAAATTAAACGTGTAAACAACGTCATCAGCCGTCATGGCCGCGCCAGAATGGAATGTTACATCTTGGCGTAAATTTATATCGACAGTGGTGTCGTTTACAATGGTGAAATCGGCGGCAAGGCTTGGCACATAAGCCAAGGTTTTTGGGTCGACATAAAATAGCGAGTCGTCGACTAAATCGCCCAAAATAATATATTCGGTTTTTGTGCCATAGTTATAATCTAAATTTGTCAGCTCGCGCGAGAAAGCGGCGACTAATGTGTCATTTGCTTTATCGGCCAAAGCCACATTTGGAACGACCATCAAGGCTGCGAGCGCAACGCCAGATGCATATTTAATAAATTTATTCATAATTTTCTCCCTCATTTGCTAATTCTATA
This sequence comes from Alphaproteobacteria bacterium, assembly GCA_002400495.2. Taxonomy (GTDB): domain Bacteria; phylum Pseudomonadota; class Alphaproteobacteria; order Rhizobiales; family OSC116; genus OCS116. The sequence continues at coordinate 128,366 of NVQL02000052.1, forward strand.
AAAAGATTGCAAAAATTTGTCAGTTTTGTAAAGTCGAATTAATCTAATGTTAATTCCAATAATTGGAATGGTCGTTATGCAGGAGAAAAATCATGGTCAATCCAAAGGCGTTAAAACTGTTTCATCTCATTGCCAATAAAGGCTCGCTGGCTGCGGCGTCTGAGCAATTTCATTTATCCCCGCCTGCCGCTAGCCGTATGATATCATTACTCGAAGTTGATTTGGGTTTCAATTTATTCTCGCGCGAGGGGCGCAATTTAACCCTAACAGGTGACGGCCATCGATTTTTGCGTGAAAGCACGCCGATTTTGCATAATTTTGAAAGCATAGAGCGCATCGCACAAGATATAAAAACCAAATCCACCACCGCATTGCGGATATTATCCACCGCACCTGTGGCGGTTTCGTGGATCACACCCGCTTTGGGGCGGCTTAAAATCAAATATCCAGAATTTGCCTGTGCGGTTGAAATTGTTGATCATCTGGGCATGCAAACTTTGGTTGGCAGCCGCTCTCATGATGTTGCGGTGGCGTCTTTGCCATTGGGCAGGCCGTCATCCCGATTGACCGAGCACCCGTTATGTGAGTTTGCTTTTGAGGCGATTTTTCACAAAACTCATCCGTTGGCGGCGCAAAAATCGGTTTCTGCGGCTGACATTGCACAATTCCCAATCATCGGCTTATATCAAGGCCAGATTGGCCGCACACGGCAAGATGAATTTTTTCGCTCGCAGAATATTAACATCGTCCCACAGTTTGAAACTTCTTCTTCTATCGTCGCGCTGTCGCTTTGCCAGCAAAATTTCGGCATCGCTTTGATGCCGTCAGTTTATATGATGTCAAATCAATATCCGAATTTAACCAGCCGCCCGACCAACCCAATGCGTAATATCAGCTTTGGTGCGGTCACGGCAGAGGGGCAAAAATTATCCAGTTTTCAATTGGAATTTTTAACCGAGTTAAAAACCATCGCTGATGATTGGCAAAGCGCATCAAGCTTAAATTAAATTATAACCTAGCCAACCAAATAGAGATTTGCGGAAAAATGGCTAAAATAATCAGGCCAACAATCATCGCCAATACAAAGGGAAAAGCCCCACGGAAAATATCGCCAACCTTTAAATCGGGGTCATTCATCGCGGCCTTGATGGTATAGACTGACAGGCCAAATGGCGGGGTCAGCAAACCCATCTCAACCGCTACCACTGTCATCACCCCAAACCAAATCAGGTCAAAGCCAGCTTGTTGCGCGACAGGCAAAGCAATCGGCAATAATATCAGCATGATTGAGATGGAATCAATCAAACAACCAAGCAAAATAACAATCACCAAAAATAACAGCAAGAAACCATAGGGGCCTAAAAAATCACCCAATAATATCTCGCCCAACATGTTTGGCAGGCCAGACATGGCCAACATGCGGCTAAAAAAGGTTGCCGCCATGATGAGGAATAAGACCGACACGGTTATGTGACCAGATTCAACCAATAGATTCCAAAATATTTTAAGCGTTAAAGAACGGCGCAATAAAGCAATCACCAAAGCGCCAGCAGCGCCGACAGCACCCGCTTCGGTCGGGTTTAAAAACCCGCCATAAAGCCCGCCCAATACCAAGGTTACCAATGAGAATATCGGCAAAGCTTTGCGGATTATGTCTAGGCTTGAAAGCTCTTCAAACTCAACATCATCAACTGCGTCTTCGCCTGCTTCAAATACAAAATCTTTGCGCCATATCGCCATGCCAATAATCGCGAGCGAAAATAAACCTGCCAATAATAGACCAGGCCCAACGCCTGCTAAAAACATCCGCCCGACCGATTCTTCGGCTAACACCGCATAAACAATCATCAATAGAGATGGCGGAATGAGCATGCCCAATACCGAGCTGCCCGCCACCACGCCTGTGGCAAAACGCTTGGTATAACCGTGCCGCGTCATTTCGGGCACAGCCACTTTCGAAAACACCGTGGCCGAGGCAATCGATACACCGGTGATAGAGGCAAACACCGCATTGGCAAACACGGTCGCCACGCCGAGGCCGCCGACCAATTTGCGCATCAGCCGTTCGAACACGTCAAACGTATCCTTCCCGACCCCCGAGACCGTTACTAGCAGCCCCATCAAAACAAATAACGGTACAACCGCAAATAAATATTCGCGCAAGCTATCGTTAGCGACTGCACCAATCATGCTCATCGCCACCCGCTCGTTGCGGATCATCATCACGCCGCCGAACGAAACCAATAACATGCCCACGCCGATCGGCATGCCCAATGATATGGCTAAAATTAAAATACCAATTGCCAAAATGCCAATTTCTATGCCTGTCATCTATTGTTCTTCCTTCAGCGCAAAAATGGCTTTTACGCCTGTAATCACGTGGATAAAAAATTGTATCGCCGCAACTGTAATGCCAATTAAAATCATCAATCTAAATGGCCATGTCGGTATAGTTAGCACGCCTGTCACGCCAATATAATTGTCAAATTTCAAATCTTTTAAGAGAATTTTATAGGTGGAATTGGCAATAAAGCCACATAATACCGCGCCCACTAAATCCCACATGGCTTTAACAAACATGCCAGCGCGGGGGAATTTTGCGGTGAATGGCGGCAAAAATAATTCGGTACGGGCTAAACGTTCGTGCCTTACCGTTGTGCCCAACTGCAAAAACACAATCATCACCAATGTCAACGCGCCCAGCTCTGACACCAGCGGCAGCGAGCTGCCAAATAAGTTTCTCATCACCACATCAGAGCAGATGATGATCATCAACACGCCAATTAATATGGTGCCAATGGCGCCTAGCCCATCTGCAATGATGGACCAATAACGTAATAACCAATGGCTTTGCCGCTCCTTTTGGGGAGCGACAAATTTATTGTTTTTCTCATTCACTATATTTTCCAAACGTAGATAGAGTATAGTTTTATATTGAGTTTATTCAGAACTTAATTCAAGTCCCAATTGCGCAAAGGTGTTTCACCTTTTTCACGTAGGCCATCCATATAGGCTTTCAAGAAAGCTTTGGCTGGAATGCCGCGGGCTTCGGTTGCTGCAGCCCATTCACCAGCAAGATCTGGTAATCTATCAATCCATTGTTGGCGCATTTCTTCGGACATAACAGAAATGGTCACAGGTACATCTTGGTCTTTGCCAAGTTCAACCATTTTATCCATAAAGATTTCATGGCGGGTGATCATATCTTTGGCATGCTCATCAGAATAATATTGACCAGCGGCAAGCATGGCGTCTTGCACTTCTGTATCTAAACTATCCCATGTGTCTTTATTGATGGCTAAACCACCAGAGAATACCGTACCAAAGTTAACCCGTGTGATGTAAGGCGCAACTTCATAAATTTTAGTTGGCAATACACCTAGAGCCAGTGACAATGCACCATCAGATACACCTGTTTGAATGTCGGTATAAAATGTTGGTAACGCACCATCAACCGCTGTCGCGCCTACACCGCGCAACCATGTGCCAAGCACACCAGGAGCCGATAATTTAACGCCAATTAAGTCGCTTAAATCATTGATTGGTTTTTTGGTATAAAGGTCATAGCTGTCTGAGCCAGTTGCGCCCAAATAAACCAAATTATACTGTTCCCATTCCTTTTTAAAGGCGGGGAAGGTTTCGTATAGCTCACCCAATGTGCCCAATTGTGCAGGTACATTTGTGGTGGTAAACGGCGTAAAACCTGTCACTTGGCTCAATGGCATTTTGGCAGCTTCTAAATATGAGAATACCCAACCAATATCAGTCACACCTTCTTCAACCGAAGTGAGTGTGGCGTTGGCTTTGTATAATTGACCGCCAAAAGCTTCTTGCCAATTGATTTTAAAATTGCCCGTTGTGGCCAAAATTTCATCTACTTTTGGCATAAAGTGAGATTGGATAAAACCAATCCACGGAATGACCGTTGGATGGCTAGAAGCGACAGTGATGTCCACTGTTTCTTCGGCCATCGCAGCAGGTGCAAAACTGACCGCTGCACTGAATAGTAATGCGCTTAGTATTTTCTTCATTTTTTTTCCCTTTTTGTTACACTTCTTCTTCGTTTTTTATTTAATTGTAAATGTCTGGCTGGATTTATTCAGGGTGATGGTCACACTGCCTTCATTAATCAGCCAGGGTCTAACCTTAAATTCACGCGCCCCACATATATGCATTGGGTCACGTTTGGCAATCTCAATGGCTTCGTCGCGCGAGGCCGCACGAACAACAACCATCCCCTCGCCTTCCCAGCTTTCTTCATCATCTGTCCACATCGGGCCAGCTGCATAAAGCACGCCTTCGGCTTCAAGCTGTACTTGAAATTTAAGGTGATTTTCCAAATTTTCGAATATTGGTTCAAGCCCATTTGTGGCGGTTGTAAAAATAGCATAAAGCTGTTTTTGCAACATTTCACTACTGGCTTGCATCACGTCTGCACGCGGTACTGATTTCAACATTTTTTCTCCTCCCATAAAATTCAATTATTGCGGCCTAATTCAGCACGTATTTCATCACCATGTTCATCTAAAACGGGCGGTGCCATAACGTCTAAATTTGGTTTCCCATCAAAATTATAAGGCGCACGCACCGTTGTAAAACCACCCTCTAGCGGGTTGACATCCGATACATTCTGCGCTTCAACTTTAATGTTTAAATGCTTGGCTTGCGGGTCTTCCAATGCTTCATCAGCATCATAAGCAGCCGAATGCGGCACTTCTTTTGCCAGCAATAAAGCACACCATTCATCGCGGGTTTTGGTGGTAAATACTGGCGTTAAAATATCAATCAAATCCTCTTGGTGCTTAATCCGCTCAAGCCGTTCTTCAAACCGTGAGTCAGTCAGCAATTCCAACTTGCCCGTGGCTTCAATAAACCCTTGCCAAAATTTTGGTGGTGATGACATATGAATGGCTACCGATTTACCATCTGAACATACAAATGTGTATGATTGCGAAACTTTAGGACGGCTTAATGGCCCCATCACTTCACCTTCAGATAAATAATGCGTAAAACTATCCAAATTAAAATGGCACATGGCTTCAAGCATCGAGATATCCAAACGCCTACCTTTGCCTGTTTTAGCAACCTCAAGCAAAGCCGCCATAATGCCCAAAGCGGCATATTGCCCCGTCACAGAATCAGCAATCGCAGGGCCAATCACTCTTGGTCTATCGGGTGGAGTGAGCAAGCGTAAGTAACCACTGGCAGCTTGCGCCACCGTGTCAAATGTCGGCCTGTCAGCCGAGGGGCCATCAGTACCAAAACCTGTAATGGCGCAATAAATAAGCTTGGGGTTAATCTTGCGCAAATCTTCTTCACCAACACCCAACCGCTCGGCCACACCCGGCCTAAAATTCTGAATGAACACATCAGCAGTTTTGATCAGCTCATAAAATGTCGCCAAATCATCTGGTTGTTTGGTGTCGAGCGCAATAGAGCGTTTGTTGCGGTTATAAGTCTGAAAATGCGGTGAATATAAACCACCTTTAAACGCCCTAAATGGGTCGCCCGTCACAGGTCGCTCAACCTTAATCACATCAGCGCCTAAATCGGCCAAATGCATACCCGCAGCTGGGCCTGTAATATATGTGCCAAGCTCGATGACCCGAATGTCTTTTAATATCTTCATTTAGCCACTTTCACTCAGAACTATTTTGCGTATTCGGCTGCTCGCCATCATAATCAATAGCTAAATCTGCATTATGCGACATGATGAAGCCAATAGAGCGGGTGGATTCTTCGAACAAATGCGCCACCAAACCCGCCGCACGTGCCAATAAAGGCACGCCTTTCATGGCTGCCAATGGCCAACCCGCATCTAGCATCACCGCAGGAATGGCACCCGAAACGTTAATCGGCAAAGGCCGATTGATAATCTCTGGCGCATGCTTTGCCAGCAGGCGCAGCATTTCAATATTCTCGCCCGTCACGCCATGTTCATCAGCCAAGGCCAATAAAACATTTGCCCGTGGGTCGCCCGCACTATGTTGCGGATGGCCAAGGCCAGGCACTTTTTGGCGGGTGGCTTTTAGGTTTTCAAGGCTTTTAATTGCCGCGTCTTCCATGCTGATACCGCTGTCATGAGCGTCTTTTATGGTGGCGACGATATATTGCCCCGCAATTTCAGAACTGCCTGCCACCACACTGCCCATACCCAACAAACCTGCTGCCATCGCGCCTTGCCATGCATCAGGGCCTGCCGCTAAAGTCATACGCGCGGCCTGCACACTTGGCACAAGGCCATGTTCGGCAATCGCCACCATGCAGGCATTGGTCATCATTTTTTGTTTTTCGCTGGGGTTTTTACCCGTTACCAATAGCCAAAAATAATCGGTAAAATCAGTTTTGCCGATCAATTCGCTACACAGATCATACCCACGCACAGTCACGCCGTCAGCGTTCGAAGTCGCAATGGCGGTGAATGATTGATCTTGCTTGCCTATTCTCATTAGCTTATTCTTTCTATATTCTTAAGTCTGAATGGACGGATAATCTTTACCGACCCAATGTTCGAGCTTTGCCGCATATTCAAGCTGAAAGGCCAACGGGCCTTTTTCTTTCATATAATCTTCTTCATAAATGGCGATATAAATGGTCAAGCATAAAAAGAAATGCGCGCCCATCTCAAACAAAGCCACATAATCATGATCGATCAAAATTTTGCGCTCATGCTTGGTCAATGAATGAACAGTACTCATTTCAGCTTCATTCAACCGTGGCCCAATGGATTGCTCCCACGATGCGACCATAGCGGCGGGGTTTTCTTTATAACGCTGCAATAATTCAGGGTCACGATCGATTTGAAATAGGAATTTATTGACATAATATTTGCTCATGGTTTTTCTCCCTCAGGATACCATGTGAAATAGGCCTCCATGGTGTGAAACAAATCTAAACTATCGACATAATCCGCCTGCTGGTTTGGCCCTGCAATGCCCAGCATTAAAATGAACTCCATAAAACCCGCCGTCGCATTGCCCGATTTTTCCAAACTTTCATGAGTTACATTTTCCAAGATCGCATCAATGTCGCCATTGCGCAGCCATTCGATGGCTTGATGGTCAAATTCTGGGTCTGGGCCTGTTTCTTTGAACATCCTTGGCCCACCAAGCTCAAGCGATAAGTGCCCAGAGCCAATGGCAGCAATGCGTTTGTCAGATGGATATTCATCAATAATTTCGCGTATCGCGCGGCCAAGCTGGTAAAAACGCTTAGGCGATGGCAAAGGCGGGGCAAAAATATTGGCATATATCGGCACAACAGGTAAATCATTGTCTGGCCTCACGGTGATGATCGGACAAATAATCGAATGATCAATTTTCAATTCATTGCTAAATGCAAAATCAAACTCACGGTCAAGCAAGCCTTGATGCATAAAGTTAGAAAGATCTTCATCGCCTTCAAGCACATATTTCGGAATTGAAAATTCGCGCTCTTCATTATAGAAAGTCGCGTCATAACGCGGGGCTTTGCCAATTATGAATTGCGGGTAATTGTCTAAGAAAAACTGATGAAAATGGTCAGCGCCAATCATCACCAAAATATCAGGTTTAGCTTTGGTCAGCGTCTCGCGATAGGCTTCAATCTTACGCTTCCACTCTGCGGCTTGCGGCATTTGCTGCTCGACGGGCATAGTGGTGGCTTTTAAATAAAATGGGTGATGTGTTGTGGCTAGTGTTGCAACTAGTTTTGCCATTCAAATGCCCTCCCTATGGTCATTTTCATATCTTCAAATTATTTTATTTCGCTTAACGAAAATTATTTCGTATTAATGATAGGCGATTTATGCTATGAGTGTCAAGGCTATATTATTGACGGTCAATAATGCCTATGCTAAACAGCAGTTAACAGGCAATTAGGAGGCATTTTGCAAAATTTGGGACAAGACAAAGAACTGTTAGATGCTCTGGCACGCGGCTTAATGGTTATTGAATCTTTTGACCAAGAGCAGCCCGAAATGACCTTAAGCGAAGTGGCACGCAAAACCGACATCAAGCCTGCAACCGCACGGCGTATATTGCGCACCTTGGTGGCGTTGGGTTATGCCCGCATTGTCAATAAACGTTATTTACTGACCCCCAAAATATTAGGCCTTGGCGCCGCCTACTCCCGCTCGGCGCAGCTAGAAGAAGCGTTTATGCCCGAGCTTAAACGCTTGGTCGGCAAATACGGCGATGCCTCATCAGTGACTATATTGGCTGATAATGAAATTTTTTATGTGGCGCATTTTTCTGAGCAAAAAGGCAGCCGTGTTTCTGCCGATGCGGGCATCACTTACCCCGCCTACCCTGCCTCGATGGGTCGGGTGCTATTGGCTGGTTTGAACGATCAAGAGCTTAATCAATATTTTGCACAAGTCGAATTTGAAAAACGCACCGAAAACACCGAAACCAACCCCAATATATTGCGCAAAATCATTCAAACCACCCGCGAAGTTGGTTTTTCCTCCACCAGAGACGAGCTGTTCTACGGCGTTACGGCCTTGGCCGTGCCCATCGTGATCAACCGCGGCACGGTGATCGCGGCAATCAACTCATCTGGCTATTCGGGCAAGGTGACAATGGATGAATTGATCGATCAACGGCTAGATGATTTACGCATTTCTGCCGATAGAATCGCCGATACATTGCTACGCTACCCGTCATTGCGCCATTCTATCGAACGTTCATAACTCACAAAATATCAATTGTTTCCACACTTCCTACGAAAGGCCCATTTATACGCCCTTTTTATTTATGATCTCCAAGCGCTTGGTCAAGAATTTTTTGCAAGGCAGCGCCACGGGCAAATGTTGGCTCTAGTGATTTTTGCTCGCGGATTGATTTTACAAATTTTTGATAAACCGTTTCCACGTCAGGTGTTTCCACCTCGTGCCATGTCTCCGTATCTAGACCCTCTCCAAGGCAGGCATTTAAGCGGCTGATTTTCTTTTCAAACAACACTTCCAAACCGCCTTTATCGCCATAAATGCGCAGGCGTAAATCATTATGATGGCCAGAAGCAAAACGTGTGGCGCTAATCGTGCCCAAAGCGTTGTTTTCAAGCTGCATATGCATGACAAAACTATCATTGGCATCAAGTGGATATTCGCCGATTTGATTGTTTGGCGCTTTGTCAAAAGTATGCAATTTACAATCCATATCTTTCGGCATTTGCCCCGCAATATAGGTGGCAAAATCAATAATATGAATGCCAACATCGCCCAACACACCTTTTGAGCCATGCTCACTAGATAAGCGCCACAACCATTGGCTTTCAGTTTTCCAATCGCCCCAAGCTGGCTGGGTCAACCATGATTGCAAATAAGATGCCTCAAAATGCTTCACCTCGCCAATCGCGCCTTCAGCCACCATTTGCGCGGCTTTTTGCACCGCCGCAACATCGCGATAGCTTAAATTCACCATATTCACCACGCCCATTTTCTGGGCTAAATCGGCCATTTCTTGCGCCTCTGGGTATGATGTGGCCAACGGTTTTTCACATAAAACATGTTTTTGCGCGGCCAAAATTTGCATGGTCGTGCCGTAATGCACTTTATCGGGCGTCACGTTTGAAACCGCATCAAATTCACCCCATGCTAACAAATCATCTAGCGAGGTGAATCTATGCTCAATGTCATGCTCATCACAAAATTTTTGCAACAAAGCCTCATCCATATCCAAACCCGCAACAATAATCACATCTGGGTTAAGCTTATAGGCCGCAGCATGGTTATTGGCCATGCCACCCGTACCAACAATTGCGATACGGGTTGGGGTTGATTTATTTGTCATATGTCTCTCTTAATTTTGGCGGTTATTTAAAACCATCTTCGCCATCTTGGTGCAATCTTGGCCCACGCTCAACAATTTTCTCAATAGCGTCTTCAACAGGTCTATTGGGCGCATCCGTCACGTCTTGCACGCGCGCTTGCGGGTTATAAGCCCAGTTCACCGCATTGGTCAACACAGTTTGCACGTTTTTATCATGGTAAGTTGGGTAAGTTTCATGCCCAGGGCGGAAGTAAAAAATATTGCCTGCACCGCGTTTATAAGTCACGCCAGAGCGGAACACTTCACCACCTTGAAACCAACTTATAAAAACATTTTCAAGCGGTTCAGGTATGCCAAATGGTTCGCCATACATTTCTTCATTTTCAAGTTCAAAATAATCAGGCAGGCCTTTGGCAATCGGGTGATTGCGAGATGTCACCCACAGGCGTTCACGCTCGCCAGCTTCACGCCATGATAGGTTGCATGGTGTGCCCATTAAACGCTTAAACGGTTTTGAAAAATGCGCGCTGTGCAAAAATATCAAGCCCATGCCGCTCCATACAGCCTCACAAACCCGCTCAACCACTTCGTCCGATACATCACCATGGGCAGCATGTCCCCACCAAAGCAAAACATCAGTTTCAGCCAAACGCTCAGCGGTTAAGCCATGCTCGGCCTGCTGCAAAGTCGCAGTTATGGCGTCTATGTTGGTAGATTTATTTAACGTTTCAGCGATGCAACCATGCATGCCGTTAGGATATAAATCAGATACAGTTTTATTGGTTTGTTCGTGAACATTTTCACCCCAAACAACGGTTTTTATTGTCATTATTTTTCTCCGCTTTCATTTAAAGGGCTGGCTTGCCCTGTTGATTAAATTTATGCAAATTGGCGTTTTGGGGGCGAAGATTGACTTTCGTACCATTTGCAATTTTTAGTTTTCCTGCTTGGCGCACCACTAATGGCTCATCCGCACCAATCTCTAAATATAAATAATTATCCGAACCTAAGTCTTCAGCATGAATCACCTTGCCAGTCCAGAGTTTATCTGAATTATCCTCATCTACAATTTCAATATGTTCAGGGCGAATACCTAAAGTGTCGCAGTTAAACTCATCGGCAAATTTACCGGTTAAAAAATTCATCTTCGGCGAGCCAATAAACCCGGCCACAAATATTGAGGCTGGGCTTTCGTAAAGCTCACTTGGTGTGCCGACTTGCTCCACAATGCCATCACGCAAAACACAAATTCTGTCAGCCAAGGTCATGGCTTCAACTTGGTCATGCGTCACATAAACCATAGTTGTGTCTTGCATATCATGGTGTAGTTTGGCAATTTCTAACCGTGTTGCGACCCGCAATGCGGCATCTAAGTTGGATAAAGGCTCATCAAACAAAAACACTTTAGGGTCACGCACAATGGCACGGCCAATGGCCACCCGCTGGCGTTGCCCGCCCGATAATTGTTTGGGCAGGCGCTCAAGCAAATCTTCGATCTGCAACATGCGCGCCGCGTTTAGCACCCGTTCCTTCATCTCTTGCTTGGTGGTCTTGGCCAATTTCAAGCCAAACGCCATATTGTCATAAACCGTCATATGCGGGTAGAGCGCGTAAGATTGAAACACCATAGCAATGCCGCGTTTAGAGGGGATGACATTGTTTACAACCTCACCATCAAACAATAATTCACCATCGCTAATGGCCTCTAAACCCGATATAAGCCGCAATAAAGTCGATTTTCCGCAACCCGATGGGCCGACAAAAACCATAAATTCACCAGATTTTATCTCTAAATCAATGCCCTTAATCACATGCACCGCACCATATGATTTGTGCAGATTCTTCAATTCAATGTTAGCCATTATTCACTCCAATTATCCTTTAACCCCACCAGCGGTCAGGCCAGAAACGATTTTACGTTGAAAAACAAGCACAAGTGCAATGAGCGGTACCGTTACGATTACCGATGCCGCCATAATTGTGCCCCAAGGGGTTTCATATTGTGATGTGCCAGACAGCAGCGCAATGGCCACAGGCACAGTTCTGGTAATTTCTGACGATGTAAACGTCAGCGCAAAAAGAAACTCATTCCACGCACCGATGAATGCCAGCAAACCTGTCGTCACCAAAGCTGGCCACATTAAAGGCAAAAATACTTTGGTGATGATGTCCCAAGGTGTCGCGCCATCAATAATCGCCGCTTCTTCAATCTCAACGGGCAGCCCCCGCATAAAGGTGGTCAAAACCCACACGGTGAATGGCAAGGTGAAAATCGTATAGCTTAAAATCAATGCCCAAGGCGTGTTGTAAATGCCCAAATAACGGATCAATTCAAACAGGCCAGCCAAAACCGCAATTTGCGGGAACATCGACACGCCCAAAATGGTCATTAACAACAAGCCGCGCCCTTTAAATTTCACCCGTGCCAAGGCATAAGATGCAGTGACCGCCAAAAACAATGCGAATATAACCGTGGTAGAGGCAATGAATACCGAGTTGCCAATGTTGCGTATAAATGTGCGGCCACCCAGCACAGAAGCGTAATTCGAAAAATCAAAACTATCGGGGAAATAATTGACTCTAAACAAGTCTGTACCGGTTTTAAGGCTGGTCAAAATCGCATAATAAAACGGAAATATAGCAATAAATACAATCACAAACACCGCAAAATAAAAACTAATTTTCTTTACATAATCCATTGTGGTCATCGTTCGTCCTTTCCGCCTAAGTCAACTTTTCCGAGCCATATATAAGCCGCCACAAAAATAGCGATGATGGCAAATAGCAAGGTCGATTGGGCTGAACCATAAGCGAATTTATCAAATTCAAACAGGTTTTCACGGCTGATGATTGACATGGTTTTGGTGGCCTTTGAATTGGGCGTGAGCACATATATCAAATCAAAAATCCGCAAAGCGTCTAATATTCTAAAAATCACCGCCACCATAAGCGCGGGTCGCACCAGCGGCAGAGTGACTTTAAAAAACACTTTCACAGGGTGCACACCGTCAACTTTCGCGGCTTCATAGACATCTTTCGGTATCATTTGCAAACCAGCTAGGCACAGCAACGCCATAAATGGCGTGGTTTTCCAAACGTCCACAATCAATACCGAGATCATGGCGGTGTCTATACTCGCCGTCCACGCAATCTTGTGGTCAATGAGGCCGATTTTAAGCAAGGCGTCATTAATGATGCCGAACTGGTCATTGAGCATCCAACCCCACATTTTGGCAGAAACAATGGTCGGTATCGCCCATGGGATGAGAATGGCTGCACGCACCAAACCGCGGCCCTTAAATTCGGCATTGAGCACCAAAGCCACCAATATGCCCAAAACCGCTTCGATAGAAACAGAAACAAATGAGAATCTCACCGTGTTCCAAACCGCATTCCACCATGCGGGGTCGGCAAGTGTACCGCGCCAGATAACCCGACCAGATGATAATTCACGATAAGATAAGTAATTTTTAAACCAAACCCACTCGCCTTCATAAAGGCTGGTTAACGAGGTGTCGGTGAAGGAAAAATAAATGGTGCGCAGCAAAGGCCACGCCGCAACACAAAATAGCATCACAATCATCGGTGCTAAAAACCAAAACGCCGCCCGCACTCGCTGCTGTTGCAAACTAAGTGAATTTGACGTTTTATGGCGGTGCTTCGTCCCGTTTTCTAAGCTAGAATTGGACATAAAATTCTCACAAATTTAAGCCCTCATGTAGATTACCGCAGCAATCTACACAGGAGGATTTGTTAAAGGTGCCGAGCCATATAAATACGGCTCAGCTTTAATGATAGATAATTAAATTACCAACCACTACCTTTTAAATCTTGCAAATCTGCTTCTAGAATTTCGAAGTTTTCTGCTGTTGTGCCATCGCCCGAAAGGGAGCTATGCACTGCAGACCAGAATTTAGAAGACACTTCGTTATACTTAGATTTTGTTGGTGCTGATGGACGCGGCACCGCTTGTAAGAACACACTTTTCCAGCTTGGAATGATGGGTTGTTCTCTGGCAATGTCGGCATCATCATAAAGCGCGACGATTGTTGGTAGGTTTGAAGATACCAAGGCACGGGTTTTTTGCGCTTCTTCGCTGGCTAAATATACCGCCAATGAAGTGGCTATATCTATATGCTCAGAATATTTAGATACGGCCACATTCCAGCCGCCTAAAGTGGCTGCTGATGTATCATGTCCACCACCAGTTGGCAAAGGCACAACGTCGAATTTGCCTTTAATCGGGCTGTCATCACCATTGCCTAAACCATAAGCATAAGGCCAGTTACGCATAAATACAGCGTTGCCAGTTTGCCACACACCGCGGGCTTCTTCTTCTTGATAAGCCAACACACCTTCAGGTGAAATGCTGCCAACCCAGGTTTTTACCAAATCAATGGCTGCAATGGCTTTTACATTGTTAATCGAAATTGTGCCATCAGCTTCAATAATTTGACCGCCACCGAATGATTTTACCCATTCGAGCGCGTTACAAGTTAGGCCTTCATAGGCATTACCTTGCCATACGAAACCCCAAATGTCTGCATTGCCTTCAGCGCGTTCGGCATCTTGCACCATTTGTGCTGTTGTGGTCAGCTCTTCCCATGTTTTTGGAATAGAGGCACCATGTTTTTCGAGCAAATCTGTACGATAATAAAGTGCAGGCGCATCGGTGAAAATTGGCAAAGCCACTAATTTTCCGTTGACGGTTTGAGATTCGATGATTGATTTAAAATGCTTTGGCGCTAAATCTTTTGCAGCATCAGCCAAATCGATAAATTGTTCAGCCAATTGCGGCGCCCAAATCACGTCTGTTTGGTAAATGTCGATGTCCTTATTGCCAGCGGCTAACCACAAACGATATTGACCAAATTGATCGGTCGATGAAGATGGCATTGGCACAAATGTAACGCTATTGCCCGTAGATTTTTCCCATGGTGCAACAATTTCTTTGAAGTTTTCCAAAGCATTACCAGTAACACCTGAAACATAATTGATGTTTTCGGCATATGCCACGCCACTTAGCAGTAAGGCCGTAGCGACCGATAAAGCGCGGATTTTTAAGTTTTTAATCATTTTTCCCTCGTTCAAATTAGAATTCATTTCCCTTATTAAAAACGCTTCAAGTTTTTAAAATACAAAATCCAAAACGTTTCGGATTTTGTAGCATGCAGTCAAAAAGCTGTCAAGCCGCATTGAAACGTAAAAACTGATTTTAGGCTAGAGTTTGGTATTGTTAACAGCAGCGGTTGAGGCGCGGGTCATAAATTCAAACGGCGCAACTTGTTGTAAATTTTTGAGCGGCATACCGTCAATTGAGCCACATAGATATTCTGCCAAAGGGCCCCAGCTGTTTTCTAGCGCTGAACGGGTTACGGTGAGGGCAGGATAAAATGCCGACGCCCGAAAGCGCGGCAACACATCATCATGCGCCACAACCGATATATGCTGAGGGATGTCCAACTTCAATGCATCCAATGCCTTATAAACACCGCGGGCAATCAAAATATTACCGGCAATAATCGCGGTAGGTTTTATCTCGGTATGGGTAAGTAATTGCACGGTAGATACAACTCCGAGCGACTCGTACATGCCACCACTACGCAGTAAATGTGGATAAAAAGGCAGGCGATCCGCAGCCAATGCGGCTTGGTAGCCTTTCAGCCTTGCTGCCGAATAGCAGCTTCCTTCTAAACCATTGATAAGCGCTATATGCTTATGCCCTAGCTTTATTAAATGCTCAGTTAACGAATAGGCCACCCCATAATTATCGATGTCAAAATACGGGAAATTATTTTCATTTGGCGTGCGCCCATGCACCACAAATGGGAAACTTTTTTCTTGTAAAAAAGCAATTCTGGGATCGTTGATAATTGATTCTACAATCACAAACCCATCTATCGCGCCGCTATTTACAAGCTTTCTATAAGCTTCAATCTCATCTTCGTTTTTATCAATAATATGGATGATAAATTGCCTATTATGTTTGGCAAATTGTGCAGATAGACCCACAATAACATCAAGATAATTATCGCTCGCCTCGCCAACTGGCACACGCGAAACCAAACCTATAACCCCAGAGCGGCCAGAAACCAGGTTTCGCGCAGCAATATTGGGAGAATAATTCAGCTTTTTAGCGGCTTGCTGCACGCGCAGACGGGTTTTTTCATTCACATCGGAATGACCATTAAGCGCCCTACTCACCTGGGTTACTGACAGGTCGAGATACTCACCTAAATCTTTTAAAGTCGCCATTTAAAACCCACCCACTGCACTGCAAATTCACTATATTTAAGTAAAACTAAAATCCAAAACGATTTGGAAAAGAATTATCTTAACAAATACAAGCCTAAATGTTGCACTATAGCTATTGGTCAACAAATTAGTCAACCTAAATAGACAACCTAAATAGACTGGCAGCAAACTATATAGGCGCGAAAACATAATGGCCAGAGTGACCAATATGATATTAAGCAATTTTTAACTGTATTTTATCATAATTAACTGTAAATTATTGTAAAATATAATAGAAAACACCGCTAACTATTTGAAAACACACGATTAAAAATACAGTCATTACCCCTTGATTGAATAAAGAAAATGGTATAAAGTTTGCGCGAAATATCAACTAGTCACCTCCCCTCGGCGCTAACTAACTCAGAATCAAAAGAAATACCTATATGTCCATTGCTACCGAAGATACGAATCAGAACCAAGATTTCCCAACACCTAAAAATTGTTTTGCTGAAACCGTGACATCGGTTGAACATTTTACGGATCGGTTGTTTAAGTTCCGCATCACCCGCCCTGCAAGCTTCCGTTTTCGCTCAGGCGAATTTATCATGATTGGCCTGCCAAATTCCGAAAAACCAGTTTTCAGAGCCTATTCGATCGCCAGCCCAGGTTGGGATGAAGAAATTGAATTTTATTCGATCAAGGTCGAAGACGGCCCATTGACTCAACATTTGCAAAAAATCAAAGTTGGCGACACTATTTTGATGCGTAAAAAACCCGTAGGCACATTGGTCAATGATGCCCTCATTTCAGGCAAACGGCTTTATATGTTTTCAACAGGCACGGGCATAGCGCCTTTTGCCTCACTGGTGCGTGACCCAGAAACTTATGATAAATTCGATGAAGTTATCCTCACCCACACTTGCCGCGATGTGGCCGAGCTTAAATATGGCCAAGAGCTGGTTGCTAACATTAAAGATGACCCACTTTTAGGCGATTTTGTCGGCGATCGCCTACGTCTATATTCAACCATTACCCGCGAAGCTTATGAATTTAAAGGCCGCATTACTGACCTGCTTACAAGTGGCAAGATATTCAAAGATTTGGGTGTCGACCCCATCAATCCAGAAACTGACCGCGGCATGATTTGCGGGTCTATGGACATGATTAAAGACACGAAAGCCGTGCTAGAAAGCTTCGGCTTGGTCGAAGGCGCGAACAATAACCCGCAAACCTTTGTGGTCGAGCGGGCATTTGTCGGTTAGGCAATATTAAAGACATTTATGAAAAGCGTTTCATGGCTATGGCTTCGGGGCGCTTTTTGCATTCTGTATGGCTTTGACATAAGCCGCGGCATTTGCGCCAACCTGCTCAGCCTTCATACCCGCCTTATAAAGGCCAGAACCAAGACCAAAGCCACTGGCTCCCACTGCCATAAAATCAGCCATATTATCCGCGCTCACCCCGCCCACAGGAAATATTGGCATTTCAGGCGGCAACACCACCGCAATGGCTTTTAACCCCTTAGTGCCCAGTGTATCGGCGGGGAACATTTTAAGCGCATCGGCGCCCGCTTCAATGGCGGCAAAAGCTTCTGACGGCGTATAAAAACCCGGTGCAGAATAAAGGCCAAGTTGTTTGCTGCGTTTAATCACCGCGATATTGGTATTGGGCGAAACAATGAGCCGCCCGCCAACTGCATGGATTTTTTCAACTTGCGCAACATTTGTAACCGTGCCTGCGCCGATCACCGCCTCATCACCCATGGCTTGTTGCAAAATTTCTATGCTTTTATAAGGTTCTGGCGAATTAAGCGGAATTTCAATAACTTTTATGCCCGTTTGGTAAATGGTTTGGGCTATTTCAAGCACCTCTTGCGGCTTCACACCACGTAAAATGGCTATGAGCGGAATGTCAGCTAAAGCTGCATTTAATGTAATCGGAGACATTTAATTTCCTTAAAGATTGGCTTGCTTGGCGATAGAGCTCATACCTGTATAAGCGGCTTTTTCTCCATCAATAACAGTTGAATGCAAATCAAATTGCCAAAGCGCCAGCTGGTATATTTTATTAAGCGCCTGCGTGCCCACCAAATAAACATGTTGTATATTCTCAATTGCCCGCTGCATTTCTTTAATTTCGGTGCCAATTAATATGCCCGAAAGATAAGGTTCAATTTCATTTTGCTGCAACTCGCCATTGAGCATATTGGTGCGGGCGCTGAATATATGATGTGCCAACCCGCCATCGGCCTTGGCGCATTTAACGCCTTTGATAAAAGCTTCATCATCCTCAGTTTTGGGTGCTGATGTGGATTGTGGGGCTAAAATACTATGTTTTATCAGCAAGTCATATAACTCGCCGGTCATGTGAGTTGAAAAATCAACAATGCTTTTGTCGATAATCTTCATCCATTTAGAATGCGTGCCAGGTAAGCAAAAAACTGCCTGTTTTTCTAGTGACTGCCCGATCATTTCTATAGCGCCGATGACCTGAGTTTCTTCGCCGCGCGCGACATCATATTGCGCGCCGGTGGCGTGGGTATCAACCCCTGCAATGATGGCAACTTTTCGAGCCTCCGCATTGGCAATATGAGTTAAATTTTGGCTCAAATCATGCATTTTCACAGGGCAAGTTATATATTTTACATTGCGCCAACCTTTTAAGCTGCCGACCATGCCCGCCAATATAATTGGCGTCGTTGGCCAATATTTCAGCAAGTCAAACAATACGGGTTCAAACTCATCGGGCTTTAGCTCCAACATGCCTTTGTCAAAATAAATGCGGTCAATCAATTCAGCCTTATCATCCAGCAAAAATGCGCGGAAATTAGAGCTGCCCCAATCCACACATATCAACTTGCCTTGGTCTAAAAAATTATCTGTCATTTAAAATTTTCTCACTCAACAAATGCATCTGTCGCTTCATGTTTACACAACATAAAGCAATCAGCAACATGCATAAGCGGCGCGACATCCACATCTGATTTTTTACCATCCAAAAGATCAGCAAACCGCGTATAAATACGGTCATATTCAGATGCCAATGCATCTGATATGACGAGGTTTTTTCCTGCCAATGAAAGCTTTGCGCCGCCATTAGATAAAGCCAACATACCTTGGTCTGTTTCGATGTTAATGTCCCATGTTTGCGGGCCCGTTTGTAAAAAATCAAATGTCGCAGCGACAGGAATTCCACTGGTGGTTTTAAAGTTTAAATCAGCAGCAATCGGCGTGTGTAAATTTTTCGGGATGAATAATATACCATCGCTCAAATAAAATTTCTCTGGCAAAATTTCAGTGACAATTGACAGGGCGTTAATGCCAGGGTCAAACACCCCCAAACCGCCAGGTTGCCATATCCAGTCTTGACCAGGGTGCCAGCGCCTGACATCCTCTTTCCAAATCACCTCGACACTTTTAATGTCAAGTGTTTTAAGCATGTTTTGGGCGTTAGACACGGCTGCGGCAAAGCGCGAATGCCATGTGGCAAACAAGCTGCAACCATTTTGTTCGGCGAGATCCTGCAATGCCGCGACTTCAGACAAAGTTGAACCAGGTGGTTTTTCCAACATCACATCAAGTCCAGCTTTTAGCGCGGTTTTGGCAATGTCAAAGCGCACTTGCGGCGGCACACATAATGACACCGCGGTTATGTCTGGTCTGGCTTTAATCATGTCTTCAATGCTGGTAAAAGCATCGATATTGTCTAATGATGCGTTGCGGCTGACAATGGCAGCAAGTTCATAACCGTCTTGGCGCGCAAGCGATGGCAAATGCTGGTCTTGGGCAATTTTACCAAGGCCAATAAGGGCTATTTTAACTGTCATATAATTTTCCATTTAATCTGAGCGCAGAAAATTTGCGTATTTCCAGTTTATACAAGTTATGATATAATGGTCAAATTCAAATATAGCTAATGGTTATAACAATGCGTGTATATCAAACCGAAGCGCAATTTCCACCCCGCTTGTTAAAGGCAGAGTTAAAGGCAAATAAATGACTGAAACTTACATACCCAATAACAGCCAAGACAAGCTAATTTCTCGCGGTCTAAAATTCAACCATTTACGGCTCATCGCGGCTTTGGGTGAGACAGGCCAAATTAGCGCTTCGGCGGCTTTGTTACATATGGCACAACCCTCGGCGTCTCGGTTGCTGTCAGAGCTGGAATATATTGTCGGCAATAAGCTGTATAGCCGCCACCCACGCGGCATTATTTTAAACGAGTCGGGCTTGTTGTTGGCTAAAAAAGCGCGGCATATGTTGCGCGGGCTTGATGATATGAACAGGCAAATTATCGAAACGGGTGAAGGGCTGCGCGGGGCGGTTAGTGTTGGCGCTGTCACCACGCCGGCGCTCGAAATTATCCTACCCATCATTCGCCATGCGCGGGTCACACACCCCAATATTGAAATATCGGTGACCGTCGATACCAGCCCCAAAATGGCCGAGAGCATGCTCAATGGCAACATTGATTTCTACATTGGCCGCATCACCGAGGAAATTGATCCAAGGCCATTTCGCACCCGCATCATTGGCAAAGAGCCATTGGTGCTGATTGTGCGTTCTGACCACCCCCTCACCCGCGATGCGCCTAAAGATTTGAGTGATTGCACGTCTTATGACTGGGTGCTGCAGTCTTCCGGTGAATTGATGCGCCATGCGGTCGAGAAATATTTCGCCGAACATGGCTATAAAATGCCAACGCAGATTTTAAATACCAGCAGTGTGATGATGACCTTGGCCATCATTAGCCAATCTAATTCTATTGCGCCCGTATCGCACCCGATTGCCGATTTTTATGGCGATAGAGAAGATGGCACGCCTGGCCGCATCGCGCGCTTACCCATTGCCAAGGATTTATATGTTACCGATTATTCGCTTATTTCTTCGGCTGATCGGTCGCTTTCGCCAGCGTCAGAGGCTATATTTGACTTGGTCAATAATCGCTTGGATGTCGATAGAACAAGTGAAATAAAAGATTGACAAAGCTTAAGCAACAATAGGTTTTTGTTGCCCCAATATTTGCCAAAGATTTTCCATCGGCAAACCAAATTGAGCAATTTCTAGTTCAAAAAAATCACCTTTTTGCAGGTGAATATGCGGCATTTCAAACAATTTGAACGGCGCAAATAACTGAATAAAAACATCACCAGCATGGCTGGCCTGATGCTTAAAATCCACAGGTGGAAATGCCGAAAACAGGTCATTTAAACGTAAGTTATGGTTAAAAATAACCCTGCCATTTCTCACTTGGCTTAAAACACCGTTCATCACATGCGGCATGCCGCTGGTCAGAATTTCTGGCCCTAAAGCGATCACATTATCTGCAAATTTTAATGTCGGCAAAAAACTGTGATTTAGGTTTCGTGCATCAGATAAAATATAAGCCATGCAATGACCAATTGTGAGCAAGTTGCCATCTTGCGCCACCACGCTTATCGCAGCAATTTTTGGCATGGTGGGCATGTCTTGCTCGCCCGTAACATGCTGCTGAATGGCGCTAGGCGCTTCAATAGGCGCAACGAGTTTATGTTCAGTGTATAAATATTGTAAATCAACGGCTTGTTCAAATTCTAAGCGGTTAATTTGCTCGGCCAAAGTCAGGCCATTTTGTATACACTTTATCACCAATTGATAAGTGGTTGAAACGCCGCTAAGTGTATAGGCTTCAGTGCCTTCTCGCACCACGACGCTGCGTTTTCCCGCTTGAGTTTTTATTTGCGAAAGTAACATGCTTTCATTCCTCTTTCAGGCTCTATCCACAGGCTCTATCCTCAGGCTCAATCTTCACCTCACCCGCATATCATTGGCATCAAATAGCAAGGCAAGTTTTTTATCAAACCCAACATTTATCCGGTCACCATTTTTAATATTACGGCCATCTTGGGTTTCTAAAACCAGCGTTTCATTGCCATCACTTCGCGCGTAAATAAAGCTCTGCCCACCCAAATGCTCTAACAAGTCTACCGTCAATGAAAACTCAACATCGGCATTTTGGGTAAAATGCTCAGGGCGTATGCCGATCGAAACTTGCGCGCCAACGGCAAGGCCATCGCCGTTCACTGGCAAATCAAAACTCACTTCATTAAAGTCAATTAATTTTAAATTACATGATGTTGCGCTTACTTTTAGAATCACCGCATTTAAAAAATTCATTTTCGGCGAGCCAATAAAACCCGCCACAAATTTATTATCGGGGTCATCATAAAGCTCAAGTGGTTTGCCAAACTGCTCGACAATGCCATCCCGCAAAACCACAATTTTATCGGCCAAGGTCATGGCTTCAACTTGGTCATGGGTCACATAAATAATGGTGGTGGCGAGTTGTTTGTGCAAGCGTGCGAGTTCGACACGCATATGCACCCGCAGCTCAGCATCTAGGTTAGATAATGGCTCATCAAACAAAAACACATCAGGATGACGCACAATGGCACGGCCGATGGCCACACGTTGGCGCTGCCCACCCGAAAGGGTTGCTGGTTTGCGATCAAGCAATTCATCAAGGCCTAAAATATCGGCTGCGTCTTGAACTTGCTTGGCAACATCAGCCTTGCCCATACCGCCAAATTTAAGCGCAAAACCCATATTCTGCCGCACCGTCATATGCGGGTATAAAGCGTAAGATTGAAACACCATGGCAATGCCACGTTTGGATGGATCAACATCATTCATCTGTACATCGCCAATGTGCAATTCACCTACCGTGATGTCTTCAAGCCCCGCAATCATCCGCAATAATGTAGATTTACCGCAACCAGATGGCCCGACAAAAACCACAAACTCGCCAGATTCAATGTCTAAATCGACGCCTTTTATCACTTCAAGACTGCCAAAACTTTTGCGCACTTCACTTAATTTAAGATTACTCATATTTTTCTCTTTTTTTCTTTATTGCGCTTGAATTTCAACATCGACCGTGCCCAGTCGTTCACCAATCACCGAAACTGAAATTGAACCTTTGCCACCAGTGCTGCGCAGCCAAAAACCAGTTGTGCCGCCGCGCAAACTCAATTCGCTAGGGCCGATAATACTTGCAGGGCCACTCAGTTCGACATGTATGCGCTCGTTAAAAAACGGCATCACATTGCCCACTTGGTCGAGCGCCCGCACCATCACACGCACTTCTTGTTGGTCATCAAGAATTGTCTCATCTGGCTCAACTTGTAATGTTGTGGGCTGCGGGTCACGGTCAAACACATGGCTGGCTACCTGTTTGCCGTCAATATAACCAATCACCTCTGCGCCTTCCCATTTCAAGCCCCATTCGCCCATGCCTTCAGCACCAAAATGCTCCAAAGTCACAATGAAAGGTGGGTGCGGTAAATGCGGGTAATTGGCATAGTCGGGTTTGATGTTTTTAGCCACCGTGTCACCATAGCGAATGCTAATTTCATCAGCATTGCTCAATACAATTAGTGGCAATACACCACAAATATTACGCTCACCCCGCGCCCAAATGGTCACAGGTTTTAAAATCACTTCATCCGATGGGTCACATTGGCTGCTATAGGCATAAGCGGCAAATTTTGGTTCGCGGAACATGTCCAACCCACCATGATAGCAAATCCGATCACCCGAGCCAAAATCAGCATGAGTGTTATAATCAAACATGCACCAGCCAATACAGCCTGCAATATTGTCATCACCGTAAGATGCGTTCAATACCGATAAATGCCGCAAAACATGTTCGGCAAGCCGATCCTCTTGGTCGTGCATTTTGGTCGGGAACATATGGCCGTTATATTCGGTCACCATATAAGGCACAATGTCTTTAAGCCCTGTAGTCTGTTGCTGGTCACGCAAAGCAATTCTGCCATGGTTTACATAAGGCAACTCATCTTGACCTTGCACAAAATCATTCATGGTGAATACATCTTCTAAAAATTCACTATTGTCGATGCATCTCACGCCACCAGTTTGACGTGTTGAATCAAGCTCATGTGCCAACCTATTGGTTTCGGTGTAAAAATCATGATCATCAGCCGATTCATTGACCCGCACACCCCATAAAATAATCGAGGGGTGGTTCCAATCGCGCTCAATCATGCGCTTGACATTGTCGACTGAAGTCTGTTTCCAACCTTCATCACCAATATGCTGCCAGCCAGGAATTTCCTCAAACACCAGCAAACCAATGCGGTCACAATGCTGCATAAAATATTTAGATTGCGGGTAATGCGAGGTGCGCACGAGGTTGCATTTCAGCATATTTTTCATGATGTCAGCATCTTTTTCCTGCGCGGCTTTGCCCATAGCGTATCCTGCATATGGAAAAGATTGATGACGGTTTAAGCCGATGATTTTAAGTGGCTTACCGTTTAAATAAAACCCATCGGGTTTAAATTCTGCAGTTCTAAAACCAAAGTCATCCGCCACGCTGTCATGGCAAGCGCCACTGCTAAATTCCACCGCCATTTTATAAAGCGTTGGGTTTTTAACATCCCATAAAGACAGGTCTTTAAGCCCAGAGAATGAAACAGTCGCTGAGTTGGAGGCTATTTCATTCTCTGATTCTGCAATCAGTATGCCGTCCAGATCAAGCATTTGCACTTTTACAATGCCCGAAACGGCTAGATTTTGTGGGTTATATAGATCACAACGCACCGATACGGATTTGGCATCAGTCAATTCATTAGCCGTCTCAATTTTAATATTTGAAATTGATATTGGATCAACAATTTTTAGCCAAACATCACGATAAATGCCTGCATAGGTTAGATAATCAATGCGGTCACCAAACGGCGGTATGTCGGGGTTCTCACTGCCATCAATTTTAACGCTCAGCAGGTTTTCGCCGTCATTCAATTTACCAGTCAACCGCATTTCAAACGCTGTATAACCATCAGCATGGGCGCCAATTTGTTCGCCATTTAAATAAACCACACTGTCAGCCATCGCGCCATCAAATATCAGGCTGATCTCTTTGCCTTCAAATGCCGCATCCCACTCAATTATTTTCTGATAGGTGAACGGCTTTTGGTAATCAGCCTCATCAAAATAATTATACGGTAAATCCACCGCATTATGCGGCAAGGTCACATCTTCACCCGCAGCAAAACGCGTTGCCAAGTCACTAGAAAAACCCTGATGAAAAACCCAAGCTTGGTTATATTTAACTAAATTATGCATTTTAAACTTTCAAAAATAAATTATTTCACTGCACCCAACATGCCTTGCACAAATTGCCGCTGCATTATAAAAAAGATTGCCAGTGTCGGCAATGTGGCCATTATCGTGCCGACCATCACCACACCATAGTCTGGATAATAAGCCGATGCCAAAGACGAAATAACCAAGGTGATGGTTTTCAACTCATTAGATTGCAACACAATCAACGGCCACAAATAATTGTTCCAGCTTGCCATGAATACAATGATAAACGCCGCTGCATAGGTCGATTTCATCACAGGCAGATAAATATATATAAATATTTGCCACTCTTTAAGCCCATCCACCTTGGCCGCATCGCGCAGTTCACCGGGGAAAGCCTTGGTGCTTTGGCGAAAATAAAAGATAATAAAAGCCGAAGCCAAACCCGGCAAAATAATCGCCGCATGAGTGTTGATTAACCCCACTTTGGCGATCGAAATGAATAAAGGGATCATCAAAGCCGCGAACGGTATCATCAAAGTCAGCAATACAATGGTATAAAGCCGCTCGCGAGGTTTGGAGCGAAACACCTCAAACCCATAACCCGCCATGGACGCGATGCCAAGCGTAAAAAAGCATGAAATAATGGTAATTTTAGATGAATTCCAAAAGATAAGCGGCACATCAACTTGCTCGAAAAACTTGGCGACATTGATTAAAAACTGATCACCAAAACTAGCCTTGCCTTTGGCGATGTCAGTCGTATTATTGGTCGCGCCAATCACCATCCATATAAATGGAAAAATCGACAAGAATGCCATAAATGTTAAAAAGACATAAGTGAAAAAGTCAGCAAAATTCAATTTTAAAGATAGTTTTTTCATCATTTACGATCCCGTGAAACTCTAAATTGCAGGTAAGCCAATATCACCACGATGAACACAATCACATAAGACACTGTGGCCGCATAGCCATAACTTGGCATGAATTTAAAGGTCAGATTAAATATATAAAGTGACAGAGTCAGAGTTGAATCCGAAGGCCCACCAAGGGTTAGAATGTTGACCTCATCAAATAATTGCAATGTACCGATGGTCGAAGTAACCGTGGTGAATAAAATTACAGGTTTCATCATCGGAATGGTCAATGAGACCAACCGCCGCCACGCCGAAATGCCATCAATACGTGCCGCTTCATAAATAGATGAGTCAATATTTTGCATGGCAGACAGATAAAAAATCATATTATAACCAGTCCACCGCCATGTGATGGAAATGATGATTAAGGTTTTTGCCCAAAATGGATCAGTCAACCAGCCAATCGGGTCATCAACAATGCCAATAAACATCAAGGTTTGGTTGACCACGCCATCAATGGCAAACATAGATTTGAACAGAATGGAATAAGCCACAAGCGAAGTGACACAAGGCAAAAATATGGCAGTTCGAAACCAACCACGCGCCCATAAGTTAGATTTATTAAGCAATGACGCCATGATCAGCGCCAAAAATATCATAATCGGCACTTGAATGGCCAAAAATGTCATTGTATTGACCAAAGCTTTTACAAATATCGGGTCGTTGGCCAGCCTGACAATATTGTCAAACCCGCCAAATTTGGTTCTAATCCCTTTGCCAGTTTGGAACGACATCCATAACGACCATAGAATCGGATATATCATAAATATACCCATCAGCACCAAGGCTGGCGAAACAAACATCCATCCTGTGATGTTTTTATAGCGGCCTAAATGTTCGGCACGTTGTGATGACATAATATTTCTCAGATTTTTTTCCGCACTGGCTTTCACGAAAAGCAAATTTAAAAGGAGGGGGCAAAAACGCCCTCTCCTTCGGGAAGAACCTATTGAGTTTGACTACGCACTTGCGCATCAATGGCTTCTAAAGCCTCTTCAATAGGCATGCCATCTTTAATAGCGGGCAATAAAGCCACCACAGCACTGTCAGCTTCTGGTGTATAAACACCATAATTAACCGCTGGGATTTCGCCTAGCCATTTAGAGAAATTCTCCCATACTGGCTCATTGTTAAAGAACGGGTCTGGAGTTTGATAAGCATCACCATCACGCGAGGCCATTAATGAACCCACAGCACCACGATCTTGCAAAATGGTTTGATAAAAACCAAGATCTTTGGCATAAATTTCGTCTAAGAAATCAATCGCGATGTCTTTTTCATCCGATGTTTCCAACACATACCAGCTAGAACCACCAAGGTTAGAGGCATTTTTACTGCCTTCAATGTCCAACCGCGGCACAGGTGCAACGCCCCATTTGCCCGATTGATCTGGCTGTGATTTCACCGTGCCGATCATCCACACGCCAGACACCACAGAAGCGGTTTCACCAGAAGTGAATGAACCGACATATTCAGCCCAACCAGCAGCTGGTTTATACATATTGCTCTGTTGTAATTTTTGCTGAACTTCCAAAGATTTGGCCAATGCTTCATTGCCAATAATGTTCAACTCTTCACCAGCTTTGTCAAAATACCATTGACCGCCAGATTGCATCATAATGCGGGTTAAGCCAGCATCATTAGGGTCAAGACCCATCATTTTATGCCCGGTTTTATCAACCACAGCTTGGCCAATCTCTAAATAACGATCCCAAGTGATATTCTGCATATCAGCAGGGCTGAAACCAGCTTCGGCTAAATAATCGATGCGGTAAAACAAGCCCGTAACACCCGAGTCAAATGGCATGCCATATACTTTGCCATCAACACTCATCAGCTCAACTTTATAAGGAGCAAATACTGAATGATCGACAACCGCGCCAATTTCAGCAAATGAGCCAGGGAAGGCTTGTAAATATCTTTGCGAGTAATAATCTTCAATCAACACAATGTCAGGCAATACATTGGTTGCGCCAGAAGCCAGAGCCACTTGTAATTTTTGCTCCACATCGGCTTTGGCAAAATCGACAATGTTAAAAGTTATGTCGGGGTGGGTTTTCGAGTATCGATCGGCCGCCTCTTGCATAATTTTAACGTTAAAATTAGGATCCCAGCACCAAATGGTCACTTCTTCAGCACTCGCCATTGTGGCAGAGGCCAAACTTACGCTGGCAACCGTAAGTATAGAGACGCCTTTGAGCCATGTTTTGATTGGTTTTTTCATTATTTCCTCCCTGAAATAATATAAATTAATGTCATTACTAAATGAAGAAATTACCGACCCAGTTTTAGAACGGTTCTAGTCATTCATTCCTACCAATGGTATTGAGTTATATGATATCAAGTCAAATTCGGATTCAACGAGTGGATATAACAAAAATATTATGTCAGAGATGATATGTAAATTTTGCTATATCAAAATTATGGATTTAAATTTGACAAATAGCCCATTCTGACTTCTCTTTACAAGTTCAAACTAAAGAGGGAACATACTATGACCATAACCAAATGGGGCATTATCGGCCCGGGCGGCATCGCGCATAATTTCGCCGATGGCTTAAAAGAAGCCACATCAGGAAAGCTCATTGCCATTGGCAGCCGCTCAGCAGAAAGACGCGCCACATTTGGCGATGATTATAACATTGCCACTGATAAACGCTATGCAACCTATAAAGCCCTCGTTGCCGATCCCGAAATTGATGCCATTTATGTATCCACCCCTCACCCGTGGCATGCTAATTTGGCAATACTCGCCATGCGGGCAGGCAAAGCTGTGTTGGTCGAAAAACCAGCAGGCATGTGCGCTGCCGAAGTGATCACCATGACCGAAATTGCGGCGCAAGAAAATGTATTTTTTATGGAAGCCTTCATGTATCGCTGCCATCCACAAATCGCGCGGGTGCTCGAGATTATCAAATCTGGCGAAATTGGCGAGATTAATCACATTAAAACCCATTTCGGCTTCCATGCTGCGTTTGACCCTGAGACTAGGCTTTACAAAGCAGCATTAGGCGGCGGCGGTATTTTGGATGTTGGCGGTTATCCTTCATCCTTAGCGCGGCTCATTGCAGGCGCAGCGATTGACGAGCCGTTCGATAACCCGACGGTGGTTAAAGGCAATGGCATTATCGGCCAAACTGGTGTCGATGAAGTGGCCTATGGCTTGCTCAAATTTGCCAGCGGTTTTACGGCCGAAATTGCCGTGGCCATTGCGCGCAACATGGACAATAGAGCGATTGTTTACGGCACAAAAGGCAGCATCCGCATTGATGACCCGTGGGTACCAGGGCGCAATGCAGGGCCTTCTGACACCACATTAGAGGTTACGGTTGAAGGCAATGCCCGCACCGAGCAACTTCGAAACAAAGAACATCTTTTTGCGTTCGAGGCCGAGCTGGTTTCCAAATCCATAGCCCAAGGTTTAAAACAAGCGCCCCACCCTGCGCCAAACCATGCCGATTCAATCGGCAATAACCAGCTGCTAGATGCATGGCGTAAAGAAATTGGCTATGCGGCAATCGGCGAAACACCTGCCACCATCCGCCAGCTAAATGGTGTCGTGCCCGAAGGTTTGCCTGCCATGCCTAAAATCAAAATTGATGGCATCAAAAACCCCATATCGCAATTGATTTTGGGCTGCGATAACCGCGATACATTGGCCGATGGCACAATCATATGGGATGCATGGATGGAAGCGGGCGGCAACGCCTTTGACACCGCATTCATTTATGGCAACGGTCAACATGAAAAGCTGCTAGGCGATTGGATTAAGGCACGCGGTGTTGCCGATCAAGTCAATATCGTCGCCAAAGGCGCACATTCGCCCTACTGCACACCGCGCACCATTGCCACGCAACTGGATATATCACTCGAACGTTTAGGCTTAGATTCAGTGCCGATTTACATTATGCACCGCGACAACCCCAATGTACCCGTCGGTGAATTTATAGATGCGTTAAACAAATTACATGATGCTGGAAAAATTGGTATTTTCGGTGGCTCAAACTGGTCAGTCAAACGCTTCGAGGAAGCCAATGATTATGCCGCAAAAAACAACTTACAACCAATGAAAATCCTCAACAATAATTTGTCATTGGCAGTGATGGAAAGACCTGTGTGGGACGAATGCATCTCATCCAACAATGTTGGAACGCTCAATTTCTTACGCAATAGTGACACAATGCACCTATCTTGGTCATCACAAGCAAGGGGCTTTTTCTTGCCCGAAAATATCCGCAGCAAATTGCCTGACGAGTCCGGCCCAGAACAATGTTTCGGCTCTGCTGCTAACGAAGAGCGCCGCAAACGCGCCGAAACCATTGCCGCAGAACATGGCGTTTCCACCCATAATGTCGCCACGGCATGGGTGCTTGGCCAAAGTTTCCCTTCCTTCGCGCTCATCGGGCCACGCAGCCCGGGCGAAATTGTTTCAACTATGGCAGGGGTCAATCTCAACTTAAGCACAACAGACATCGCATGGCTGAATTTAGAAAGCGACACGCGGGCATAAAACAACAAGGGCGGTGATCAAACCGCCCTTCATCAATTGTTTATTATGCAATTGATTTTAATGATGATATAATTTCAAACGAATCCAAATGATCGAATGAAATTATGACTAAACCAATCACCATCTATATCGATGCCGATGCCTGCCCCGTTAAAGACGAGATTCTAAAAGTCTCCTACCGCCATAAATTAAAAGTCTTCATGGTCAGCAACCAATGGATGCGTCTAGAAGTTGGCAAATTGGTCGAAAAAATTGTGGTGTCCGAAGGCGCAGACGAAGCCGATAATTGGATTGCCGAACATATTGGCGCAAACGGCATCTGTATCACTGCCGACATCCCGCTGGCTAAACGTTGCCTCGAGCAAGGCGCCCTCGTCCTAGGCCCCACAGGCAAAC
The DNA here is from genome assembly GCA_002400495.2 of Alphaproteobacteria bacterium. Classification (GTDB taxonomy): domain Bacteria; phylum Pseudomonadota; class Alphaproteobacteria; order Rhizobiales; family OSC116; genus OCS116. The sequence goes on from NVQL02000052.1 coordinate 159,270, forward strand.
CATTTTCCGATGAAAATATCGGCATGGCGCTCGCCATGCGCGAGTTGAACCAGCATTTACGCGAAACAGGCGAAAGCAAAGGCTACAACCCCAGTTTCACCAATGCCGACCGCTCTCAATTCCTACAAGCCCTAGAAAGCGCCATCCAAAAACTAATCAACAGCTAACCCAATTCACGCCCCATTTTCACCGCCCGCTCTAACCTTGGCGTTGCAATATTCTGTTCTTTCGCATAATCAAGCAAGACCTCACAGGTGGTTAGAACATCCTGTGGGTTTGAATGGCTTTCCACCATAATTTTTAAAGGTTTATAAAATTTCCACCCCGCCCATAACAAACCACTGCCAATCCATGCTGGCAATTTCATCAATGTAATTTCAGACCGATGTAATTTAAAGTCGACACCACGCGCCTTAAGCAATGGCAATAATTCTCGGCTATTGAGAATAACATTCTTACGATGCTTGGCATATTGAAACACCGCCGCGCCAGAGCCCGCCAATATTTGCTCAATATGCATCCCACCATTGAAAATAAAATGCACCCATAACCAGCCCCTTATGTCTGCCTGCTCCGAAATTTTAAACCCAGCCTGTTCAAACAGCGTTCTGGTTTCAATTTCACGGCTATTGAACTTTGGGTTAAAACTGCCAAACATCACGGCACCCATCAACAAGCCGCGCAATTTGCCGTTAGGAAAACCGCCTCCCCCCTGTGGAAACCCGTAAACCACTTGATCTGCAGGAAAATCATGAGCCGCTTTCAACGGGTCATCCCAAAAATTATTAAATATCAACAATGTCGCATTGCTAAGCCTCGGCGCAAGATATTTTGCGGCAGCGGCAAAACTATGATGTGACACACTGACAATGATCAAATCAAAATCATGATCATCATCTAGTGTGGTGATCAATTTTGTCGGCAGAGTTTCTACAACCTGTTTTTTTGCCCTTTTGCTTCGTGCATCATATATTTCAACATCAACAGTCTCGCCATATTGTTTTAAACGGGCGGGACGCACAAAATACTCCACTTCGTGCCCAGCATTTGCAAACGCCCAGCCATATAAAGTCGAAATCACACCACGTCCAAACATTAGAATTTTCATTTCTTTGCCTTTTTTGTTAAGTTGAATGTAAATATATAACTTGCTTGTTATAATAACAAGTATCTTAGCAAAGAAATAACTCAATATAGTTAAATTTAAAAAATGCGATTGGGGCTTACACAGCCTCAATGCCATTTAATATAAGCTTGATTAATTCTTGGCCGGTTTTTTTCGGATCAATCAGGTCATCACTAAGCGCCATCTGAATGACAGTGCATATCGTTTTTATCAAAATTCGGCTGATCAATTTTGGGTCAATGTCTTGGCGAATATAGCCATCACTCATGCCTTGGCGCAAATCATTCTCTATATTGTCAATGGTCCGATTGCAAAATGCCTGCAACTCTTCAAAAGCCAGAAATTTCCCGCTTGTATCCGACAGAATGATCAGCAAAACCCGCGAATATATCATATCTTCATCGGATATATCAAATGCCTTTTCAATGGTTTTCACCAGCGAAGACAGGTCTTTTTTAGGTTCGGGTATTTCTTGATTGTTATTAAACTCATCAATTATGAATTTAACCAGCTGCTTCTGAAAACTATCTTTAGAGCCAAAATAATGCGCAGGCAAACCACGGCTAAACCCCGCCAACTCACCCAGCTCAGCCAACGAAAACCCATCAAGCCCTTTTTCAGATGCCAAACGAACACCCGCCACAAAAAGCCGCCTTTCGGCCGCCTCGCGTCTTTCACCTTGGGTTCTTTTTTTAGGTTGCTCATTCATGTGCATCAGTTTTTACATGATTTTAGTTATTTGTCGAGCGTCAAACGTATCCCGTCAGAATCAAACAAATGGGCAGCGCTTACATTAAATTCCAATCCAAACTTATCGCCAATATTCAGCTCAGTATTGCCATGATGGCGTATCAACACCTGCCCCAAACCCTCAACTTGCGTATAAATGTTAGAATCCGAACCCAAACGCTCCACCACCTCCGCAGTGCCAACCACATGGCCTTTATCTTGCGCCACAATGGCAATATGCTCAGGCCGAATGCCAAAACTCACCGCCGCACCCCCACCACTCATGCCAATCAAAGCGCCATTCACCAGCTGTAATTCCGCACCAACCTGTTTCACGTCAAAAATATTCATCGTGGGAGACCCGATAAAATTAGCGACAAACAGGTTAGCTGGAGATTGGTAAAGCTCTAATGGCCTACCAATCTGTTGTATTTTTCCTTCATTCAACACCACAATGCGGTCGGCCAAAGTCAACGCCTCAACCTGATCATGAGTCACATAAATCATAGTTGCGCCCAAACGCTGGTGCAATTTGGCAATTTCAAGCCGCATCTCAACCCGCAAAGCCGCATCCAAATTCGACAACGGCTCATCAAACAAAAACGCTTTGGGGTCACGCGCGATGGCGCGCCCCATAGCAACACGCTGTCTTTGTCCCCCAGACAACGCCTTGGGCAGACGATCAAGCAAGCCTTTCAAACCCAATGTATCAGCCGATTTTTGAGTTCGCTGATCAATAATTTGCGCTTTTTCGCCACGTATTTCCAAGCTAAAACCCATATTACGCGCCACATCCATATGTGGGTAAAGCGCATAAGATTGAAACACCATGGCGATATCGCGGTCACGCGGCGCCAACTCATTGACCAGCTCATCATCAAATAACAAATCACCCGCAGTGATCGGCTCAAGCCCCGCTATCATGCGCAATAAAGTCGATTTCCCGCAGCCAGAAGGCCCCACTAAAACAATAAATTCACCATCTTGTATCTCAAGATTAATGTCATTCATCACCTCGACATCACCATAAGATTTAGATATTTCACGAAGTTCAATATTAGACATTTTTGCTCCCTCCCCTAGCCTTTCACCGCGCCAGATGTTAAACCTTGCACCAAATAACGTTGAATAAAGATAAAAAACAAACAACTCGGCACCAGTGCAAACACCCCCGCCGCCATCATCTGCCCCCAATCGACCGAGAATTTAGACACAAAGGTCAACAGCCCAACAGGGAAGGTCATTTTATCGTTAGAATTAATCAGCATAATGGCAAACAATAACTCACTCCACGCCGCCGTAAACACAAAGCCCAAAGTCGCCGCCAACCCAGGAAGTGTCAGCGGAAAGACGACTTTACGCACGGCTTGTAGGCGCGTACAGCCGTCTATCATCGCGGCTTCCTCTAGATCTTTGGGTATGCCATCAAAAAATGATTGCATTAAAAATGTCGCAAAAGGCACATTAAACGCCGTGTAAACCACAATCAAACTGGTCAAAGTATTGAGCAAACCCATGCCCGATATAATTCTATATATCGGCGCAATAATAATCAGCAGCGGAAACATTTGAGTGATCAACATAATGCCGATGATGATTTTTTTGCCACGAAATTGAAACCGCGAAAACGCATAACCCGCCGCCGCCGCAAGCACCGTGGTCAGAGCCGCCGTGCCAAACGAAACAAATATACTATTCTTAAAATAAATCAAAAAATCAGTATAAAGCAACACCGACTTAAAATTATCGAGCGTGACTTCAGATGGCCACAAGGCCACCCCATCACTATAAATAAGCTTTTCAGGCGTGACCGAAATTTTCAACAACCAATAAAGCGGAAATAACGCAAAGGCTAAATAAAGCGCCAGCACAATATATTTACTGATCGTCCAACCGACCGCTGGCTTGGCAAAAACACTCATATCAATTCACCCTGACAAATTTTTGACGCATTTTTAACAATAAAGTTGCGAAGATTAACAGCAACACCAACAACACCACCGAAACTGCTGATGCATAACCGAAATCCAGCTTTTTAAACGCTGTAAGAAAAATATAAGTCGAAAGAATTTGCGTAGAATTCGCAGGCCCACCACTGGTCATCACATAAATAAAATCAGCAAAATTGGCAATCCAAACAGTGCGCAACATCACAGTAATCACAATCATCGGCGCCAAAAACGGCAAGGTAATCTTAGAAAAAACTTGCCATTTAGATGCGCCATCAATGGCTGCCGCTTCATACATTTCATCGGGGATGGATTGCAAAGCGGCCAATAATGTAATGGCAAAAAACGGAATGCCAAACCAAACATTGGCAGCAATCGGGCCATACATGGCAATGCTCGGGTCAGCCAATATATTATAAGGCTCATCCAATATGCCCAAGGCAAACATCCAATGCGATAAAGGCCCAATCACCGGGTTAAACAACCATGCCCATGTCAGTGCCGATAAAAATGTCGGCACCGCCCACGGCAAAAAGATCAACGCCTGAAAGAATTTTTGCCCCTTAAAACCAGCCTTTAACAGCATGGCCAAACCAAGGCCTAACGAGAATTGCAAAATAACCGAGGTAAACGTCCACCAAAAAGTATTGCGCAAGGATTTATAGAATTTACGGTCTTGATAAATGTCTTCAAAATGCTCAAAGCCAATCCAACCCGTGTCAGAAGGCCTGAACAGAGAAATAGATTGAAAGGCATATGAAATGCCAATCACCAAGGGCACAAAAATCACCAGGCATATCAAGATAATGCTGGGAGATAAATATAAAAACGGCTCTAACTTTGGTGATTTAAATATTTTCCACCCCTGACCCTTTTGGTCAGGAGCAAAATTTTTGTTGGTGGTTAAACTCATTGAGTTTTCATCCATTCAGCATGTGCTTCAGTTAAATACTCAGCCCACATATTGGCCAATTCTTCAGCAGTATGTTCACCCAATAATGCTTCTTGTGATGTTTCCAAAACCAATTGGTCGCTGAAATAACCCCATTGCTCCAAGTAAGATGGCATAATGGTCGGTACATATTCGGCATTGTTCAGCTCAGTGAACCAACCCGCAAATTGCTCGGTTTTAAAATGTGGATCTTGATCAGCACCTTTATGCACAGGGATCACACCCACACGTTTCGACCAAATTGCATTATTTTCAGGTGATGACAAATGCGCCACCAAATCCCAAGATGCATCTTTGGCTTCAGTAGAATTAAACACAGACCAACCTGCATAACCAATGGTTGGGAAAGCTTTGCCAGAAGGGCCAACAGGCATCGGAATGACTGCAAAGTCATCAGCGCTCATCCGCTCAGCAATGGCGATTAACGCATCAGGGTCTTGGTCTAAGAATGCACAAGTGCCAGAATAGAAGCCAGCTACAATTTCGTTAAAGCCCCAGTTCACAGAATCCTTAGGTGCGTAACCTTTTTGATACATGTCGAGCAAGAATTGAATGCCCTTAATTGAATCAGGTTCGTTCAAACGGCTTTGGCCATCTTCGGTGAAAAACTCATTGGTGCCGTTCATAGTGGCGGCAAACATAATCCAACCATTGGTGCCACCGCGGCTACCGCGTAAGCAATAACCAGATTTACCAGGCAATTCAGATACAGCGGCAGAAGCGGCCATAAATTCATCCATAGTTTTTGGCGGTGCATCTACACCGGCTTCGGCCAATAGTTTTTTATTGTAGAACATGGCACGCAAATAAAAGCCGTAAGGCACAAGGTACGCTGTTTCGCCATGGCCACCATAACGCGCCATTTTCATGGTTTTGTCGGTCAATGTTGCGCCGCCAGACCAGCCTTTAATGCGGTCTTCCAAATCCATCAATTGGCCAGCAGCGGCATAAGATGCCACCCAGCTATCAGGCATTTCTACCACGTCAGGCGCATCTCCGCTTGATACCATAACGGCAAGTTTTTCGAAGGCTTGACCCCATGGCAGCGAAATCACTTCAACATCCACATCAGGATGTGCAGCTTCATAGCTATCGACCATGGTCATCAGTGTTTTTGTACGCTCTGGGCTGGTGATCACTTCAACCAGTCTCAGCTTGGTGTCGGCAAATGCAGGTGCTGCAATCATCGCCACCGTGGCGGTTAACGCCATCAATATTTTTTTCATTTTTCCCTCTTTTTGTTGCTCACCGCTCACACGATGCTTTGGCTTAAGGCCGACGCAAAGTCAGCCCAAAGGTCTTCTACATCCTCCAACCCAATGCTCAAACGCAGTAGATTGGCAGACACATTAAATTCCTGTAATGAGTTTTTTTCACCCGCTTGGGCAAGCGTAATTTTGGTCGGCACAACCAAGCTTTCAAACCCACCCCAGCTTACCCCCAGCTTAAATATTCTCAGATGGTTGCATAAACTGCGCACATCAATTTTCGGGTCAAGCTCAACCGAAAATAAGCCTGCTCGGCCCGTTAAGCCAGGAACAGAACCCGCTTTTGGTGAATTAATTTTGACAATGTTTTCAGTTTTTTCTAACCGCTCAATAAATATATTGGCCGAGGCCTGATGCGCCATCATGCGAATGTTCAAAGTCCGTAACCCGCGCAGCAATAAAAACGCCTCAAATGGCGCGAGCTTGCCGCCCAACAAGGTGAGTGAATGTTCGCGAATTTGAGTGATGGTTTGCTGGTTCGAAATTACCACGCCCGCCACCGTGTCCGAATGACCCGAAATATATTTGGAGGCACTATGTATGACAATGTCTATGCCCAATTCTAGCGGCCGTTGAAATATTGGTGTCGCCCAGCTATTGTCTATCAATGTCATACAATTATGCCGTCTGGCATGAGCCGCCACTTTGGCCACATCGACAGTTTCAAACATCATGCTGTTGGGGCTTTCCAAATAAGCCATGGTCACACCATCAAGCAAATCTGGGTCATTTTCAAATGCACCAACGGAGTGATAAGTCACCCCAACACCCATTGGCTTTAATATATGTTCAAGAAATCGAAAGCTATCAGGATAGACATTTTCAACCGCAGCCAAGCGATCACCGGATTTTATGAAAGCCAGAATGCTTGATGATATCGCTGCCATGCCAGAGGCAAATGCCACTGCCGCTTCGCCCGTTTCAATCTTAGCCATCATATTCTCAAAGGCGCTAACCGTCGGGTTTTGTACACGGGTGTAAATCGGCTGATTGGTGCGGCCTGTGGCACGGTCTTCAAACGCGTCATAGTCTTCAAAAGTGAATAAAGAGGTTTGCACAATCGGCGGTGTCACACTGCCCGCACCATCCTCATAAGCGGCAGTCAATATGGTTGCAATAGATGATTTTTTGCCTGCAGTATCAACGCTCATTGATGATGGCTTTCACTTCAGTTTGAACAATGTTCAATATTTCCTGCATCACCCGCACGGCTTCGTCAGCATTGCCTTCAACCACATATTTAGCCAAATCGCGATGCAAAGGAATGGAAGCTTCGCCAAGCCTTGCTTCACCTAGCGGCTCCACATAAATATCATTAAATACGTCATGCAATTGCTTGATCATTTGGCCAAATAACGGGTTGCCCGAAGCCTCATTAATCGCGCCATGAAACAAAGCATCCGCCTCGCGCCAATCATCACCCATTTCAAAATCATACATTAAAATTTCAAGCCGCGCCGAGATTAACCTACGTTGCTTTTCGTTGGCATTTATCGCCGCCAAACGCGTGGCTTCAATCTCCAAAACTGACCGCACACCATGAGTTCGAAGCAAGCTTTCTGCCTCTAATTTTAGAGTGATCGGCACATAAATAGAATTAGATGAAACCTCAGCGGCGAGTATCGTGCCAGCGCCTTTATTGCGGGTGATGATGCCCATGCCCTGCCAAGATTTTAGCGCTTCACGAATGGTCGAACGACCCACACTTAACTTTTTCGCCAATTCATTTTCAGTCGGCAAACGGTCACCAATTTTCAAACCCGCCGCTTCAATCATTTCAATCAAAGCGTCAATCACTTCCATATCGCGGGTGCGTTTTTTTATCGGCCGCAAGGCTCTAATGACATTGTTATTGGCGCTCTTTTTTGCCGTTTTCGCGGATTGAGGATTTTTGTTTTTAGTATTCATTAAAGATTTGCCCTTTTTATATAAAATATTATCTCATTGTCTGACAATGTCAAACATTATGTTTTAAATCCGTATAAAGACAAAAAAAATCACAGCCAAAATTAATTGGCAGTGAGGTTTTATATAGATAGGAAATGAAGTTAGTTTAAGCGTCGCGCTTGGCAATCCAATCAAATTCTGAGTGGTTTTCAAACCGCCATTTGCGCAACGGCCCCGCCATTACATTTAAATAATAACCCTCAAAACCATAAGGCACACCAACAGGGTGATGGCCTTTGGGCACTAACACGACATCACCATTATAGGCTGCCATACTCTCATCCAACTCACCATCTTCGGTGAATACCCGTTGCATCACATAACCTTGCTTAGGGTTTATGCGGTGATAATAAGTCTCTTCCAAAAATGTCATATTCGGGAAATCATCTGTGTCATGGCGATGCGGCGGGTAAGACGACCAATTGCCATCAGGCGTAAAAGCTTCGGTTACCAATAAGCTGTCCGCAACATCCAATTCCTCCATCGCAATGGGGTAAACATGGCGTGTATTTGCCCCTTTGCCACGGGTATTTTTTTCAGGCTCGGGCAGCACGCGGGCTTCATAATTGCCTTTACCAGGCGCGGTGCAAACCGCAAGTGTGCAATCTGTCGTCGCCACCGCTTGCCACGATTGATCATTCGGCACATAAACACTCACTGGCGGTATTTGCTCAAATACATTCATCCGCTTGCCCAATTCACCAAAATCTTGGTCGCCTGCTGATATATCGGCCTTGCCTTCTACCAATACCAAAATCACCTCACGGTCGCCTGTCGATTCGGCAGCAATGTCACCCGCTTTTAAATGATATAGGCCAAAACCAACATAGCCCCAGTTGGCATTTTTTGTTGTGATATCATGAACTTTGCCAGTATTGGCAGTTGGTTTTCGTAATAAATTTGTCATTATTTTTTCCCTCTTTTTATCCGCTTTAATTTAGCCCACGTCGGCTCTTAACACTAGCCTCATAATTTTTGCGCGCCGCGCGCACTTCTGCGCGGTTTGAAACTTCTGGCACGGCCACATCCCACCAAAAACCGCCCGCATCAGTGGCTGGTAACGGATCAGTATCGATCACAATCACATGGCTGCGGTCAGATTCTTTTGCTCGTGCGATGGCCACCTCAAGCGCCGCAATGTCCTCCACTTTCTCCGCAATCGCACCTTGAGCAGCCGCATGCGCCGTAAAATCAATATCCGAAGGCCGCACCAAATTCGGCACGCTATCAAGCAAATTGTTAAACGAACGACCACCTGTTGCGCCTTGCAAACGGTTGATGCACGCAAACCCACGGTTGTCCAACAAAACCACAATAATTTTCTGCCCCAACATCACGCTGGACGCCAGTTCAGAATTGGCCATCATATAACTGCCATCACCGACCATTACCAAAATATCACGCTCAGGCAAAGCCATCTTTGCACCCATTCCACCGGCAATTTCATACCCCATACAAGAATACCCATATTCCATATGATAGCCATTGGGCTTACTGGCTTTCCATAATTTTTGCAACTCACCTGGCAGGCCACCTGCCGCACATAAAACGACACCATTATCGTCAAGCGATCTTTGCACCGCCCCAATCACATGCGCATCCGTGGGCACAATTCCGTCTTTAGGCGCTGCTGTCGCCGCCTCAATCGCCTCCAACCAGTTTTCACGCAAACTACCATCAGGAGCAGGCGCCTTGTGCCCGCCCAAAGCCTCACTAAGAGCTTCAAGCGCCACTTTGGCATCTGCAACCAAAGCCGTCGTACCATTTTTAATGCCATCATAAGGCGTCACATTAATCGATAAAATCTCCCGCTCAGGGTTAGTAAAAACCGCCCATGAACCTGTTGTAAAATCCTGAAACCTCGTCCCCACACCAATCACCAAATCAGCCTCTTGCGCCAAAGCATTGGCGGCCGAGCCACCCGCCACACCAATCGAGCCAAAGTTAAGTTCATGCTGCCAGTCCATGGCCGATCGCCCCGCCTGCGTTTCACAAACCGCAATATTATGCGTCTCGGCAAACTCTCGCAAAGCGTCCGTAGCGCCCGAATATAACACACCACCACCCGCGACAATCAACGGCTTTTTTGCCGCTTTAATCAAAGCCACAGCGTTAGCCAGCTCACGTGCATCAGGCGCAGGGCGGCGTCTATACCATGTCCGCGGTTCAAAAAAGCTCAACGGATAATCATAAGCCTCAGCTTGCGTATCTTGACAAAAAGACAACACAGCAGGCCCGCAATCACTAGGGTCAGTCAACACCCGCATGGCACGCGGCAAAGCGGTCAACAAATGTTCAGGGCGCGAAATGCGGTCAAAATACCGCGATACAGGCTTAAAACAATCATTGGCGCTTATTGTGCCATCGTCAAAATCTTCAACCTGTTGCAAAACAGGGTCAGGCTCACGATTGGCAAACACATCACTAGGCACAAACAAAACAGGCAACCTGTTCACATGAGCAATCGCACATGAGGTCACCATATTGGTCGCCCCAGGCCCAATAGACGATGTCACCGCCATGGCCTGCGTGCGGTTTTTAGCTTTAGCAAATGCCACCGCCGCATTGCCCATGCCTTGCTCATTATGCGCCCGATAGGTGAGAAAACTTTTATCCAAATCAGCCTCTGCCAAAGCTTCACCTAACCCAGCGACATTGCCATGGCCAAATATTGCCCACATGCCCGCGACAAGTGGCTCACCCTCTTGGTTTTTCTGCACCGATAGATATTTTATCATCGCCTGCGCCGCGGTTAAGCGTATAAATTTGGTCATTTCACATATCCTTTTTTAGCCATGCCGCGCTTTGTCCCACAACATACATAAAGAGCTATAATTTTTCGCCATTTGCCCGATGGCCTCTGCATCATTCACCTCACCCGCAAACCATTGTTTGGCGGTTGCGCCAAATATAGTGCGCCCCACCGCAAAGCCTTTTACCAATGGCTGCTTGGCGGCCAAAGCAAAACTTGCGGCCAGTTCGGCCTGTGGCGCATCCAAACCCAAAACCACAATGCCCCGACAATGCGGGTCATGCTCAGCCACCGCTTTACAGGTATTTTCCCAAGCAGCGGCAGATTTCATCGGCTCAAGCTTCCACCAATCTGGATAAATGCCAATTTCATAAAACCGTTTTACCAATTTGGCGGTTGTCTCATCGTCAGTCGCGCCAACTTTAGAAGGCATCACCTCCAACAATAATTCCAAACGGTTGCGCCGCACGGCAGATGCCAAACGCAACAAAGTCGCCTCTTGCTCAGCTTGCATTTCTGCCTCATCATCAGGATGGCAAAAACACAATACTTTCACCACATGCTCACGTGGCCATTCAGACAGGCCACCAAAATCCACACCCAATTCAGGCTCCAATGTCAAAGGCCGAGATGCAGGCCATTCAACAGGCCGCGCTATCCACAAACCTTTACCCGCAGCCGCATGCAGTGCGTCCTCACCCAAACGACTGTCACACAACAAGCCATAATCGTCACGCCCTTGCGCCACCTGCTCAGCCGCCGTCAAACACAGTAATTTAAACTCACCAATTTTCGCATGGTCAGCCCCCACCGCATCAGCCATTTTTTCCAATTGCACCCGATGATCAAAAGCAAATATTTTCAATTCAGGCCAATCAAGGTGGCGATTGGTCGCCCAATGTATTTGTTCAAGCTCAGCGTCTTTGCGCAATTCAGGCTCAATCACCCCCCGCTCTAGAAAATACTCAAGCTCTGCCAAACTCGGATATGCAGGCGTGCACCCATGCCGACTAACCGCAAAAGCCCCGCAAGCATTGGCGTATTTAAGCGCCGTCGGCCAACTTTCCCCGTCCAACCAACCTTTGAGCAAGCCAGACATAAACCCATCCCCCGCACCCAGCACATTAAACACTTTTATCGCAAAGCCCTCACCCGCCTCACCTTCATCCAAATTTTTAGGAATGTCGCCACTAATCGCCACCGCCCCATCAGCTCCTCGTTTGCAAACCAAAGTCGCGTCGCTCACCTTACGCACATTGCGCAAAGCTTGCATCGTATCCGTCGTGCCGCCCGCAATGTGAAATTCTTCCTCAGTGCCCACAATCAAATCAAACAAATGCAAGGTCGCCTGCAACTTAGCGGTCACCGCAGCACTCTCAACAAACCGAGATTCCCCATCACCATGCCCCGCCAAACCCCACAGGTTCGGCCGATAATCAATATCCAACGCAGTCTTAGCGCCATTTTCACGTGCCAAATTCAAAGCTTTTAACGTCGCCGCCTCAACCTGCGGATGGCTCAAATGCGTCCCAGATGCCACCACACAACGCGCGCGGGCGATAAAGCGAGCGTCAATGTCCGCCTCACACAAAGCCATATCCGCACAATTTTCACGATAGAATATCAACGGAAATTGATCTTTGTCACGAATGCCCAGCAAAACCAAAGCCGTCAAGCGCTCATCATCAGTTATAATGCCGTCAACATTCACCCCTTCGGCCTTCAACTGCTCACGAATAAACCGCCCCATATGCTCATTGCCAACACGGGTGATCAAAGCCGATTTTAACCCCAACCGCGCTGTACCCGCTGCCATATTGGTCGGCGAGCCGCCTAAATATTTGTCAAAAGAGCGCATGTCTTCCAACCGCCCGCCAACCTGTCCGCCATAAAGGTCAACCGAGCTGCGGCCAATGGTGATTAAATCTAGTTTTTCATCGCTCATAATCATCTCACTCACACATAAATGCTCGGCTTGTCACCAATATTCAGCTCAACCACATCACCACTATCGGCAGATTTTATCGCCGCATCCGATACAGCTTGAATGGCATAACCATCCCAAGCACTTGGGCCTGTCACCCCACCATGACGCGCCGCCTCTGCCCACATGGCAATCTCGACATCATAAGCTTCAACAAATCGCAACATCCAATCAGCAAGAATCTCACCACTAAACTGACCTTGGCTTTTGACGATAATCTTATTTGTCTCGCCCAAACTCACACTGCCTTTTTCGGCCGAAACCTCACCCTGAATGTCATAGCCATAATCAATGTTAACCGAAACCTCGACACTGGCAAGCGTCTTATTGTCCATTTCAATCAGTGCCATGAGCGGGTCACGCAACCCACCACCGCGTGTGTTTTTCTTCGCTCCAACCACCCGCACCCGCGCCACTTCACTATCCAACAACCAACGCGCAACATCAATGTCATGCACCATGGTGTCGCTAATCGCCATATCGCCTTTATAATGGTCAGGCACACCTGCATTGCGATGCACACTATGAAAAATAAGCGGCGCGCCAATTTTACCACTGTCTATGGTGGCTTTCATGGCTTTATAAGCAGGGTCATAACGGCGCATATAACCAACTTGTAGCAAGCGTTTGCCTAGCTTCACCTCAGCTTCAATAATCCGCTGACATGCCGCTTGACTGTCAGCCAAGGGTTTTTCGCAAAATATCGGCTTACCTGCTGCCAATGCTAGCAAAATAGCCGCTTCATGCGCCCCACCCCAAGAGCAAATCAACACGGCATCAACATTGTCCGCAGCAATGAGTTGCTCAGCAGTTTCAAATATTTTAATGTCAGCCGCTTTGCGTGCCGCTTGTTTGGCATTGTCAGCATTTGTATCAGTCACCGCCGTCACCACCGCGCTGGGTATGAGATCAGTAATGCGGCGTATATGGTCTTGCCCAATCATGCCCGTGCCAATCACCCCAACTTTTAATATTTTTACCATTCATTCGCCCTGTTCATGCTTATATATATGGCAAATTATGGGCGGCAAAACATACGGGGTCAACGATAATTTGCCCGTTTTTACCTCATATATGATGTAATCAACATCAAAAATGATGCAATCACATCATAGGCTTTCAGGTATATGCAATCGCATGGGAAAAAACGTCTGGCTCGGCACTTCAAAATTCTTGTCGGTCACCGACTTGCCCATATAACAAACTAATTTACGGCATAAATCATCCAATGGCGTGGCCAATACGGCGGTCACCACCCCTTCGGCCATGCCCGAAACAGTTTCGGGCATAATCTCATTCACCACCACTGTCATGTCGGTGTGGCGCTGTTCTTCACGCAACGCAACCAGCGAGCCCTCAATGCCACCACCTGCACTATAAAGCCCCACCAGATCGGGGTTTTTGTGTAATAATTCAAGTGTTGTCTCATAAGTTAATTCGCGGGTTTCCAAATTGGTCACGCTTTCAATCACTTGAAATTGCGGCGCATGCTCACGAAAATAACTTCTAAACCCCGTCTCGCGTAATTCATGGCCATGCCAGCGTGATCCGCCGACAAATAACCCAACTTTTCCCGCCTTTTTGGCGGTATTGGCAATCATCCAAGCCGCGCTACGCCCCACTTTTAAATTGTTAGTGCCAAAATAACCAGCCCGCACATCTTGGGCAAAATCCGATAATAAAGAGAATGTCTGCACGCCGCGCGCTTTGGCCTCGGCCACCGCGGTCGAAACCCGCAAACAATCTGTCGCCACCGCCGCAACCACATCGCAGGTTTTAGACATTTGCTCAATCAAGGTGGCAAATTCCGTCGGGCTGGTTGCTTTTGCCCAACTAATCTGGCATCGGCCTTGCACATCATTGTTAAGTCGCACGGCTTCATGTAAATTTTCGGCAAATTGTTGATAAAAATAATGTTGCGGCTTTTGCAGAATAAACCCAAATTTCACATGCGGCAAGTTTTCTTGTATGCGTTGTTTTATCAAGCCTGCGGCATGATAACCAATTTCATGCGCTGCGTCATAAACCCTGCGAGCGGTTTCTTCACGCACCTTATGGCGGCCATTAATCACCCTGTCTACTGTTGCGGTGCTTACATTTGCGGCTTTGGCTAAGTCGTAAATTGTCGGTCTTTTGGCCATTTTTGTCACTTTATTGATTTAATCACATCATCACAAATGATGGTTTTTGCAAGAATAGATCAAGCTAAGCTTGACCGCAACCGATTTGTGTATTTCTATCGAGTAATTTAGGGGAACAATAAATGATTCTATATGGCACGAATCCAATTGCATGGTCAAACGATGATGACCAAACATTAGGTCAGAATATAAGCTTAGAACAATGTCTCATCGAGACCGCCGAAATAGGTTTTGACGGCATCGAAAAGGGGCATAAATTCCCCAATAATGCACCAGACATGGTCGACACGCTTGCCCCATATGGTTTAAAATTTGTCTCAGGCTGGTGGTCACTAAATTTACTTAGCCAAGATGCCGAGGCCGAGATTGCAGCCATGAGTGATTATCTTAACTTGCTACAAGGCTGCGGCTGCCAAGTGGCTATTTTATGCGAAACCTCAAATGCTATTCATAGCGATAATGACCACCCATTGACCGACAAGCCAAACCTTGCGGCCAACGAGTGGGCGCAATTTGGCGCGCGGCTCAGCCAAGTTGCGGCGCATATTCGCGAGCGCGGCATCATACCTGTTTATCATCATCACATGGGCACAATTGTGCAAACTGGCGCTGAGATTGATTTATTAATGGCCAATACTGATGGCAATTTAAGCCTGCTACTCGATACAGGCCATGCGTATTTTGGTGGTGCGGACCCCGCACAAATTGCCCAAAAATATATGGACCGCATTCATCATATCCATGCCAAAAACATCCGTTTGGATGTCATGCAGCATGTGCTAGACCAAGGTTTAAGCTTTTTAGATGGCGTGCGCGAGGGCGTGTTCACCGTACCTGGCGATAAAGAGGGTTGTGTGGATTTCACATCAGTGCTTCATGTTGCAGCGCAAAACGATTATAATGGGTGGGTGGTGATTGAGGCCGAGCAAGACCCAGATGTGCGCCACCCTTATTTTTACCAATGCATGGGGTTAAAAGCCTTAAAAGGGTTTGCACGTGATGCGGGCTTGGAATAGTCTGGCTTTATAAAAACCATTCAAGAGTGATTTATGATACCCTTATTTATTTTCATTTGCGCTATTTTTGGCATTCTTTTGGCCAAATTCGTTAAGAATATGAATTTTACTCTCATCTATATTTTAATGACCGCAATTGGCCTCATATTATTCCTGTTCGGCATTTATGTATTCAGCGCACCGTCTATTTCGGCAGCGATCGGATCCATTGCTTTCACTCTGGTGTTTATGGTGACCTATTTAGGCGGTAAAAAGCGTAATAATAAATAGTTTCAATTTCATCACATTCATGTTGAGGAATTGAAACGCAGCCGCTAACCGACAAACTCACTGACAAAATAGCCAATATAATAAGCAGTGGCCGAGGCAACAACTCCGATAATCAACGTCTCAGCGCCAGACCGCCACCAACTGGCGAGCGACCATTTGCTCTTAATCGCGCCGATTAAAAAGAAGGCAATCATTGTGCTGACCAAAGCGATTTCAAACGGATTCTCATAACTCAAAAAATACGGCAATAATGGTATTGTCCCAAAAATCAAAAACGCCAGAAATGTGCTAAAACCCGACATTAGTGGCGTGCGCAAATGTATCGCCAAGCCGTATTCCTCGGCCAACATGGTATTAATCCAAACTTTTTGGTTGGATGTGATGGCCGAAACCGTGTCTTCCAAGGCCTGCCCATTAAGTCCCTTGGCCGCATAAATCTGCCTTATTTCTTCGCGCTCACCTTCAGGGTTTTGGTCAATATGTTTTTGCTCAATCTGCCGAAACCGCTCCAGCTCATCCACCTCAGTTTTAGTGCCACTATAATTGCTCGCTGCCATCGAAAACCCATCCGCGATCAAGTTAGCCAAGCCCAAAACCACAATCACTTTGGTCGAAAGCCCTGCCCCTACAACCCCCGCCACAATGGCAAAAGTGGTGATTGCGCCATCAATGCCACCATAAACCCAATCCCGCAAATAATTAGGCTTGTTTTCGGCGGCCAACCGGTCATGAATGGCCTCTGGCGTGTGTAAATGTTCTAATGCCATTTTTTTCTCCTCCCCCTCATGCTTCAACAGGCGTGCCAAAAATCGCAATGACAAAACCTAAACAGGCCAACCCAATATAAAGATAAAGCCGCAAACCTCGGTCAGCAGATTTATAAGCAAAAATCGCCGCAATCACCGCTTGCAAACCATAATAAAAAGCAAAGGCGCGCGAGGCATAGCTTATAATGCCAAAAATATTAACATTCCAAGTCAAATAAAGCCCGACCACCACCAAAATTAAATAAGCATATTGGGGTTTTATTTTACCGCCCGTCAGTTCCGACATCAAGCCACCAGAACCGCCTGTATCAGCAATTGCGGCGCTAAATTGAGCACTCAATGCGGCGACAATCAGCATGGCAGGCAATATTGGCGCGACCACAACCATCATGTCAATAATTGCGGTTTCAGACAGGCCAAAATCTTCAGGTTTAAAAATATAAGCAATCAGGCCGATGTAAATAATATAAATGGCAGACGATATATATTGGGCGAACCGCATCGAATTTATGCGGGTTAAGCTGTCATATTCGTCACCCAAATAACGCGATGTCTCAAAGCCTTGAATGGTGACAATCAAGCCAAAACTCAAAGTGATCAGCGGCCAACTCAAATCTTTAGACGGACTGAAAATCAGTTCATTATGCACAATATGTTCGGCATTAAACAACATCAGCCCAACCAACAAGCCAATGATAATGGCAAGCTTCAAACTCACTGATATTTGCTCCAACCGCTCCAACGCATGAAAACCGCGCAACCAACCGACCAATAGAATAAAAATCAATATGCCACTGGTCAGAATTTTAGCATTGGTGGCGTCAGGTATGTCGCTTAACCGCACCCCAAACGCCCCAAATAAGTTCAGATAATAAGCCACCGATACAATATAAGCAAAGGCCAAGACCCATGAAGATAGAGTTTCAACATGTGCCAAATATTTACCCGTCGGTTGCGCAGCATGCATCTTAATGTTAAAGCGAATGGCAATGCCAAATAAAAACCCAACAAGGCACAAAGCCGCCATGGCAATCGGCGCAAAGCCACCAAAATTCTGGGTCAATATCGGGCCCAAAATCAAAAACCCACTGCCAATGATTGACGCCAAGGGCGTGATGGTGGCACGCCAGAATTTATTCTTCACCAATTTAGGCAAAAACAACAATGCGCCCACCAGTACGGTGGCCAAAACAATGATGATGTCAGTGATCATAATCGGCTATATTTATACCTTGGTGGTGCGCAAATATGGCCTAATTTCATTCCAACCTTGCGGAAATAAATCTTTAGCTGCCTCATTGTCAATCGATGGTGGAATGATCACATCATCACCTGGTTTCCAGTCTGCAGGCGTGGCAATGCTTTTGGCATCGGCCAATTGCAAAGCATCAATCACCCGCAAAATTTCATCAAAATTCCGCCCAACATTCATCGGATAAGTCAGCGTGAGACGAATTTTTTTATTAGGATCGATGATAAACACCGAGCGCACGGCTTGGGTGGCGCTTTCTTCGGGATGAATCATCTCATATAATTTAGCCACTTTTAAATCTGGGTCAGCAATGATTGGAAAGGTCAACACAGTGTTTTGCGTATTGTCGACATCAATAATCCATTTTTCATGCTCGGCAACCGTATCGGTCGATAGGCCGATCGACTTTACATTGCGCTTGGCAAAATCATTTGAAAGCTGTGCTGTGCGACCCATTTCGGTGGTGCAGACAGGGGTGAAATCAGCGGGATGGCTAAAGAAAAACACCCAACTATCGCCTATCCATTGATGAAAATTAATCGGGCCTTTGGTGGTTTCAACGTCAAAGTTTGGGGCTATACCGCCAATTCTAATGCTCATTTTAGTCTCCTTGGTTTGTTGTTGTACATTAGTTAAAACTAATATATATAATGTGTTACAGAATTTCAATATGTAGGTGCAGGCAAATTGTCACATCTATACCCCACATAAATATGAAACGAGTTATATGACCCTAAATTGGATTGAACAATTTCAAGGCCTCGCCAGCTTAGATGCATCCATTAAAAGCTTAATGACACAGAAAAGCAACATTATTTCTTACGCTAAAAATAGCGTCATTTTTGGTTCTGGCAAAGCACCCGATCACTTTTTATTAATGTTAGAAGGCACAGTGCGGGTGCAACAGCTGTCAGAAGCGGGGCGCGAAATTGTGCTTTACCGCGTGCATGCAGGGCAATCTTGCGTGTTGACCACCGCCTGCCTGCTGGCTTATGAAGATTATGCGGCCGAAGGCATTGCCGAAACTGCGGTCAAAGCGGTGGCCTTACCACGCGCGGTTTTTGACGAACTTATCGCCCAATCAGATGAGTTTAGACGGTTTGTATTTTCAGCCTATTCACGCCGCATGACCGATTTATTTGCGGTGATTGAGGACATTGCGTTCCAACGAATGGACATTCGCTTGGCGCAAAAATTGTTCGAATTGGTTGATGAGGATGAACAAATCAAATCGACCCATCAAAAGATGGCCGCCGAATTGGGCACAGCGCGCGAAGTTATATCACGCCTGCTGCAAGAATTTCAACGCCGCAATTGGATCGCCCAAAGCCGCGGTACGATAAAATTACTAAATCTAAACGAAATTAAAAAACTCGCAAAAACCGCAGATTAGATAAATATTAAATTTGATACAAATCAATTTGTGCATAAACCGCTTTTCAGTAACAATGTCACAGAAGAATAACTTGCCTCTCTGTAAGTTACCCAAGAAATTAACTAGGAAATTATCATGGAAACACTATTCACGCCCTATCAGGCACTTGGCGGCGGCGCACTTATTGGCCTCGCTTCAGTCTTATTAATGTGGACGCATGGTCGCATTATGGGCGCGACAGGCATTTTAGCGGGTTTTTTTACCCCCTCTTCATTGGCCGATTGGAGCTGGCGCGCAGCCATATTATTGGGCATGGTTTCAGCCCCTGTTGCCTATCTGTTGGTCAGCGGTAATATGCCTGCATTCAACGTGCCCGTCAGCACAAATATGCTAGTAATTGGCGGCTTAATCGTTGGCTGTGGCGTCACTTTAGGCAGTGGCTGTACATCTGGTCACGGCGTTTGTGGCATGGCACGTCTGTCCCCCCGCTCCATCGCCGCCACTTTAACATTTATGCTCACCACCGCGATCACAGTCTATATCGTGCGTCATATTTTAGGAATGTAAAATGAAAATAGTTACAGCATATATTATTGGCCTTATCTTTGGCCTCGGCATTTCAATCTCAGGCATGTCAAACCCCGCAAAAGTCCTAAATTTTTTCGATCTCGCAGGTAGTTGGGATGGCAGCTTAGGCCTCGTCATGGCCGCGGCGCTCATTGTGGCGTTCGTCGGCTATAAATTAGTCTTCGCACAAAATAAACCCATATTTGATGTTAATTTCTACGTCCCTGCCAATCGCAAATTGGATGTTAAACTGCTGTCTGGCGCAGCCATTTTTGGCATCGGTTGGGGCATATCTGGTTTTTGTCCAGGCGGCTCATTGCCAGCCATTGGCAATGGCAGTATCGAGATTATTCAATTCACCATAGCGCTCATTGCAGGCATATTCTTGGCCAAAGCGGCGCTTAAATTATTCACAAAAACGGCACCCAACTCTTAATCAAACGAAGGAGAAAAACATGTCTAACTATCCTATAAATATGGATCTCACTCCCAGTATCGAAGCATTTTTTGACCCCGCAACCAACACCATTAGCTATGTGGTCATCGACCCGAGCACCAAAGCCTGCGCCGTCATCGATAGCGTGATGGATATGGATTATGCGGCAGGTAAAATCACCTATGATCATGCCGATAAAATGATTGAATTTGTTGAGCGCAATCAGCTTAAACTCGAATGGTTGATCGAAACCCACGTACATGCCGATCATCTTTCCGCCGCGCCTTATATACAGCAGAAACTAGGTGGTAAAGTTGGCATTGGCGCCAACATCACCATCGTGCAAGAAGTTTTCGGCAAAGTGTTTAACGAAGGCACCGAGTTTCAACGTGATGGCAGCCAATTCGACAAGTTATTTGTCGAAGGCGACACTTATATGATTGGCGAAATGCCAGTGTTTGTCATGCACACACCAGGCCATACACCTGCATGCATGGTACATGTGGTGGGCAATGCCGCGTTTGCTGGCGATACATTATTTATGCCCGATGGTGGCTCAGCGCGCGCCGATTTCCCGGGCGGTGACGCGGCCGAGCTTTATAACAGCATTCAAAAAGTGTTGAGCCTGCCTGATGATATGCGCTTATTCATGTGCCATGATTATGGCCCCAATGGCCGCGATATCGAATGGGAAACCACGGTAAAAGCCGAAAAAGCCCATAATATTCATGTCGGCGCAGGTAAAACCAAACAAGAATTTGTCGATTTCCGCACCAAACGCGATGCCGAGCTGGCCATGCCAAAACTCATCATCCCATCCCTGCAAGTCAATATGCGCGCGGGCGATGTGCCACTGGATGAAGATGGCAACCCGATGCTTAAAGTGCCGATTAATAAATTATAATGAAGAGAAAAACCATGGACATTAAACGCCTGTCAAAGACATTATCAGTCTGCACGCAAATTTCGGTTAATGACATCGAAGCCATCAAAGCCCAAGGTTTTGGCACGATCATTTGCAACCGCCCCGATGATGAGACAGAGGGTCAGCCAAACTTTAAGACGATTGCAAAAGCCGCCGAGGCGGCTGGTTTGACAAGCCGTTACATTCCAGTTGTTGGCGGGCAGATTAGCGATGAAGATGTGGCATTGTTTGAAGCGGCGACCGC
This sequence comes from Alphaproteobacteria bacterium, assembly GCA_002400495.2. Taxonomy (GTDB): domain Bacteria; phylum Pseudomonadota; class Alphaproteobacteria; order Rhizobiales; family OSC116; genus OCS116. The sequence goes on from NVQL02000052.1 coordinate 180,970, forward strand.
TCATCCTGCTCAGCCCATTTTGGCCTATTGCCGCACAGGCACACGCTGCACCATATTATGGTCACTTAGCCAAGCTGAGCATCAATCTACTGATGATATTTTGGCCAGCACAAAAGCCGCTGGGTACGATATGTCAACACAACTTGAACGCATGAATAATAAAATCAAAAACTAAAACCCGTTGGCAGGAATAACTATGAAATTAACCAAGCTAAAATCATATTTCCCCATTTTCGATTGGGGTCAAAGCTATAATAAACACGCCTTTTCCAACGATATGATTGCGGCGGTGATTGTGACCATCATGCTCATCCCGCAATCTTTGGCCTATGCATTATTGGCTGGTTTACCTGCCGAAATGGGACTTTACGCCTCCATCGCGCCGATCATTCTTTATGCCATTTTCGGCACCAGCCGTGCATTGGCGGTTGGCCCCGTGGCCGTTGTGTCGTTAATGACAGCGGCGGCGATCGGCAATATTGCCGAAGTTGGCACAATGGGCTATGCCGTGGCCGCCATCACTTTGGCAGGCCTTTCAGGTGTTATTTTGTTACTTATGGGAGTGTTTAAACTTGGTTTTTTGGCCAACTTTCTATCACATCCAGTCATTGCAGGCTTCATCACCGCCTCTGGCGTGCTGATCGCCGCCAGCCAACTTAAACATATTTTAGGCATCGATGCCCACGGCCATACATTACTAGAATTATTAAGCTCGCTCTTTACACATTTGCCCGAAACAAATTACAAAACCTTGGCCTTAGGCGTTTCAGCAACCTTATTCTTATTCTGGGTGCGCAAGGGCTTAAAACCCGCTTTATTAAAACTTGGGCTCAGCACCCGCATCGCCAATATCCTCACTAAGATTGGCCCCATCGCCGCCATTGTCACCACCACACTCATCGTTTGGGGTTATGATTTTGCCGCACAAGGCGTGCGCATTGTTGGCGATGTGCCACAAGCCCTACCACCACTCACCCTGCCATCCTTCTCACCCGAACTGCTAAGCACTTTGCTCATTCCCGCATTGCTGATATCAGTCATTGGTTTTGTCGAATCCATCTCGGTGGCGCAAACCTTAGCGGCCAAAAAACGCCAACGCATCGAGCCCAATCAAGAATTAATCGGCCTTGGTGCGGCCAATATTGGCGCGTCACTTACAGGCGGCTTTCCCGTCACAGGTGGTTTTTCGCGCTCGGTGGTTAATTTTGATGCGGGCGCAGAAACCCCTGCAGCGGGCGCGTTCACAGCCATTGGCTTAGCCATAGCCGCCGTTTCCCTCACCCCATTAATTTATTTCCTGCCCAAAGCCACCTTAGCCGCCACCATCATCGTTGCGGTTTTATCATTGGTTGATTTCGGCATACTCAAAAAAACTTGGGTCTATTCAAAAACCGATTTTGTCGCCGTCGCCACCACCATTTTACTGACACTCATATTTGGCGTGGAAATTGGCGTTTCAGTAGGCGTTGTCTTATCCATCGCCTTATTCCTCTACAAAACCTCGCGACCACATATTGCCGAGGTTGGCCTCGTGCCCGACAGTCAACATTTCCGCAATATCCACCGCCACAAAGTCATCACCGATCCACAATTACTCACCATCCGCATTGATGAAAGCCTATATTTCGCCAACGCACGATTTTTAGAAGATTATATTTATGATCGCGTGGTCGGCGATTGCCACATTAAGCATCTGGTTTTAATGTGTTCAGCGGTCAATGAAATAGACATGAGCGCGCTCGAATCGCTAGAAGCCATCAATACAAGGCTTCATGACTTGGGCATAAAATTACACCTGTCCGAGGTCAAAGGCCCCGTCACAGATAAATTAAAGCACGCGCATTTTTGGCAAGAATTAACCGGCGAAATATTCCTATCACAATATGACGCCTATAAAAAATTAGCCCCTGATGAGGCTATCAAGAATTTCAACCACTTTATTTGAAGCTTGTTGCATGTTAGCAAAAGCTTCATGCGAGGCATCATTATTGCCTTTGGCAAATTCGGCTGCAGCCAGTTTGCCAAAATCATGCACTTGTTTGTGCGGCGCTTCAAGCTGCTTAAATGCAGGGTGATTAGCAATGCGGTCATCTGATATTGCATCACACCATTTACCAAGGCGACAAGAATGATGATCAGCCAGTTCGTTATGTTTCAAATTATTCAAACCCACCAACATTTCAGCGAGATTTTTTTTCCATAAATAATGGTCAGATTTGGCGCGGTTTAAAACATAATTTTCAATGTTACGACCATCAAGCGCAGCGAATAATTGTTCAATAATTTGCTCTGAACCTTTAATTGAAGCAATCACCTCATCCGCCATTTTAGAGGCTTTCACGCCGCTGTCGGCGATTTTATTCACCCCAACAGCCAATTCGCGAGTGGCTTCGGTCTGCTCGCTCAACACATTGGCAATGTCGGCCATACCGCCTGCCGTCTCGCTGACAATGGCAGCAATTTCTTGAATGTTATTTTCAGTTTCTTCGGTCAATTGTTGGGTGTTGACAACCGAACCATTGGCTGCCTCAAATGATTGCAACAATTGCTGTACGTCATTATGTAGAGAGGTAATTTGTTGATTAATGTCCTCAGTGGCTTTTTGGGTGGCAGTAGACAAGCTTTTCACCTCGGCCGCCACAACCGCAAATCCCTTGCCCGCATCACCAGCACGCGCCGCTTCAATGGTGGCATTTAACGCCAAAAGGTTGGTTTGTTGGGCAATCTCATCAATGGTGCTAACAAAATTCGAAATTTGGTTCACCGCGCTCGAAACCGCCTTGGTTTGCGCTTCCATCGAGTTCATCGCTTCCGATGTAACATGCGCCGATTCATTGGTTTTTTGCACATTGGCAAGGCCTGTTGCCATCATGCCATCGGCATTTTGCATTTTATCCGCTGAAGATTTTGCAGTGTCCGAAATTTGCCCAATCGAGGCATCAAGCTCCTCAATAGCGGAGGCCATTGAGTTAGAGTTAGATTCAATCTTCCGCACATCACCAGTGATTAACGACACCGCCGCCATAGAATTACTAGCACCAACTGAAAGTGAAACTGCCCGCTTTAAAGCGTCTTCATTGCGCTGTTTAATAGCGACAGCCAAATGCTCAATAGGCTGCGCTATGTCATGGGACAAATTATCTAACGCAAACGCTTCGCCTTTTTCAATGGCGTCCAATGCCATTTTTAATTGAATTGCAATATGGGCGCTGTCAATTTCCTGTTCAACCGCCAACTCAACAACATTCTCTGAATATTCTACTTTTTTACCAAAACCTAACATTTGACCCCTAGTCCCTAACACCTATTAATTTTCAAATGATATAGACTTTACTTAGTTAATTTTTAGCAAATTTTGAGCCTATTTCCAAAAAATTAGTGGATATTATGTATGGAACAATTATGGCGTTGGCACACTGGGCAAGTGGCGCCAATGCGCACCAATTGGCCTGCGTCTTTTAAATCAACACTATCCGAATAAACCATTGATTTTGCGTGTATATATTTACAACCAAGACCGATAGAAAAATGTCTTAACGGCTTGCCAAACCGCCTAACGCCTTTGGTGATGGTGCGGGCAATGCAAAAATAAACCTGCCCATCTGGAGTTTCTGACAATTGTACATTAATCCGCCCGGGCTGCATAAAAGCAGCATATATATTCCAACGCGGGCAAGCCGTGCCATAACGCGGAATTTTAATGCCCGAAAGTGAAAAGCGTTTTGATATATGCCCGGCAATGTCAGTGCGCACAAAATGAAACGGAATGGCTTTAGAACCAGGTTTTTGCATGCTGGTCAAACGGTGACAGGCCTGTTCGAAACTGACATTAAAATAATGGCAAAGCAAGTCAATGTCATAACGGGTTTGTTTGGCTTTTTTCAAAAAACCATCATAAGGCATCATGATACAGGCGGCAAAATAGCGGCTTAAAACTTGTTCTAAATAATTATTAATGCGCTCATCTTCAAAATTTGCACCTTCAATAATGTCATCAATTTCATTTTTAGCGGCATAAAGTCCAATATGCTCCGCAAGACAGAAAATTTGGCTTTGCTCGGTCGAAAAATCTGAAATGTTTAAAACACCGGTGTCCCCATCAAATTGCGCACTCTCATCATCAGGTAATTCCGTCACTATAGTGCGGATGGCAAAACTGTTAACTGCAAAAGCTTTCAAACCATGAAACAGGCCTTCGCCCATTAAATCAACATCCAACCTCACCCGCTCAGCAGCCTGTTCAAGAACGGCAAAATAATTGCTCTGGCTTTGAATGAAATCAGACACCAATTCAGCCATATATTCAGGAGAGGCCTCACTGTCAATCATTGCTGCTTCACCATCGGCACCCGTTATAAATTGATTAATCAGTTTTTGATTTTGCTTTTGACGCATATTATATTTATCAAACAAACGGATCATGGCCTTGCCGATTTCAGGGTTTTCAGCGGTTAAATCGGTAATGTCTTGGTTGGTGATGGCAAAATCTGCAAATATATCATCTGCCAATAACTCAGATAAATCATTGGTCAATTGCACGTCAGTATTTTGGCTCAACTCATTGACATTTATATCAAATATATCTGCCAATTTAAGCAAAAGATTGGCAGTTAAACCGCGTCTATTGCGCTCAATCAGGTTTAAATAACTGGCACTAATGCCCAATTCTAAAGCCAGGTTTTTTTGGTTTATATTTCTATCACGGCGTAATTTTTTTAATTTACTACCAATGTAAAGCGCTTGTTGAGACATGGTTATTTTCTGTTCAAAATTTACAATATTGCCGATATTGACTGTAAATAATTTACAACAATACCCTGATTTCCTTCAAATATATTGCATTACCCTACAAAATGTCAATAATTTACTTATCTCATCGATATTGGAAAGGAAAAACTATGAGCCAGTCAACAATCAACAACAAAACGCAAGACCCAGTGAACGAAGAATGTTTAACCATTATTTCACCATTGGCCAACGCCACTATATTTGAATTTCACCGTCAACGTTTGGCCAAGCAGGGCTATTTATTGGCCTCCAAAATTCAATTGCACCGTTTTGAACTTGTCGATGAAGAAGCGGTTAAAACCCAATTATTCGACGGCCAAAGCTATTATTCCGCCACCTATATCAAATCCACAAATTCATAAAGGCTAAAAAATGTCACAATACCAAGAAAACATCCGCGCCATAGAGGCGCTAAAAGCCGAGCACGGAACATCATGGAGCGGCATCGAGGCTGAATCCACAGCCCGCATGCGCGCACAAAATCGCTTTAAAGATGGCATCGCCATTGCAAAATATACCGCCGATATTATGCGTGCCGATATGGATAATTACGATAAAGACAGTTCACAATATACCCAATCATTAGGCTGCTGGCATGGCTTTATCGGCCAACAAAAAATGATTTCAATTAAGAAACATTTCGAAAACAGTACGGATCGCCGCTATCTCTACCTATCTGGCTGGATGGTCGCCGCCTTGCGCAGTGAATTTGGCCCGTTGCCCGATCAATCGATGCACGAAAAAACCAGCGTGGCTTCATTAATCGCCGAGCTTTATACGTTTTTACGCCAAGCCGATGCCCGCGAACTAGGCGGTTATTTCCGCGAATTGGATGCGGCGCGTGAAGCAGGTAACGAAGTTGCAGCCCAAGGCGCACAACAAAAAATCGATAATCACGTCACGCATGTTGTGCCGATTATTGCCGATATCGATGCGGGGTTTGGCAATGCCGAAGCCACCTATCTGATGGCCAAACAAATGATTGAGGCAGGCGCCTGCTGCATCCAAATCGAAAATCAAGTGTCAGACGAAAAACAATGTGGCCATCAAGACGGCAAAGTGACCGTACCACACGAAGATTTTCTGGCCAAAATTCGCGCCGTCAGATATGCGTTTTTAGAGCTGGGCATTGATAATGGCATCATTGTCGCCCGCACCGATAGTTTAGGCGCTGGCCTGACCAAACAAATCGCGGTGACCCACGAAGTAGGCGATTTAGGCGACCAATATAATGCGTTTCTAGATTGCGACGAAATCAGCACAGACGAAATGCAAAATGGCGATGTGCTGATCAAACGCGATGGAAAATTGCTACGCCCCAAACGCTTACCAAGCAACCTATTCCAATTCAAAGCTGGCACAGGTGAAGCCCGTTGTGTGCTTGACAGCATCACCTCATTACAAAATGGCGCGGATCTCATCTGGATTGAAACCGAAAAACCGCATATCGCCCAAATCGGCGCGATGGTCTCAGCGGTGCGCGAAGTCGTGCCCAACGCTAAATTGGTTTACAATAACAGCCCGTCATTCAACTGGACGCTCAATTTCAGACAACAAATATTCGATATTATGAGCGATGCAGGACAAGATGTTTCAGCCTATGTACGCGCCGATTTAATGGATGTAAAATATGATGAAACCCAGCTTGGCATAGATGCCGATGAGAAAATCCGCACCTTCCAAGCCGATAGCTCACGTGAGGCGGGCATTTTCCATCACCTGATCACTTTGCCAACTTATCACACGGCGGCGTTATCAACTGACAATCTAGCCAAAGACTATTTTGGCGATCAAGGCATGTTGGGCTATGTGGCCAATGTGCAACGCCAAGAAATTCGCCAAGGCATTGCCTGCGTGAAGCATCAAAATATGTCTGGTTCAGACATGGGTGATGATCACAAAGAATATTTCTCTGGCGATGCGGCTCTAAAAGCTGCAGGCAAAGACAATACAATGAATCAATTCGGTTAAGCCAAGCTGGTTAAGCTTAATTGATTCATTCTCCCCAGATCTGCGTCACCCGCCAGTGTGGCGCAGATCTCCTTTTTCCAACCATTCAATAAGCCTCATGCGGCCAAGCCGCCTGACTAAACACTCCACCATCAATGCCAATGGTCTGCCCAGATATAAATGATGCCGCCTCAGAACATAAAAACAACACAGGCCCCGCAATGTCCTCTGGCGTACCAACCCGCCGCAACGGCGTAATCTTCGACCATATCTCATCATAATCAGGTGCTTCAATTAATGTCCGCTCAGTCAATATCGCCCCAGGCGCCACACAATTCACATTAATGCCATAAGGCCCCAACTCGCCAGCTGAGACTTTAGTAAACTGCTCAATGCCGCCCTTAGACGCGGTATAATCCACCAATTTCGGAAACGCCAATTTATTACACCCCGAACCTAAATTAACAATATAACCAGATTTCTCACTGGCAATCATCGCCTTAGCCGCATGTTTGGTGTGCAAAAAACAACCTTTCAAATTGGTCTTGAGCACATTATCCCAGTCAGCCTCGCTCAAATCCAATAATGATGACCAAGTCTGAATGCCCGCATTGTTAATCAAAACATCAGGCCCGGCACCAAACCAATCACCCACCTTGGTGTAAAATTTCATCACTTCAGCCTCAACACTCACGTCACTTTCCAACGCCAAAGCTTTACCACCGCTAGCTTCAATATCCGCCACCACCTCACTAGCGGCGGCTGCGTCAGCCATATGGTTAAACGCCACGGCATAGCCATTATTCGCAAATGATTTAACCAAATGCCGCCCAATGCCCGAACTTCCGCCGGTTACAATTGCTAATTTTTGCATAATCCCTCACCCAATAAATATATTCGTCACATTAGCAAATAACAGACGAATCGCAATAAAACTATTTAAACTCGGGGTTAAATTGCGCAACAATGTTCGAGTCTTCAATTAAGTCACATATTTTATTCTCAAATTGGTTAAAAACCATTTGAACCATATAATGTTTTGCGGTTCGCAACCCGTAATAAATTTAGATTCAATCTGATGATAATGCTGTCCCTAGTTCAAATGTTCAATACCAATATGTTTTGCAAATCCCTATCATTCTCACTTACCCAGAATGACTATAAGTAAACAATATTAAGTAATGAAATATTAACGAATTCAAATTAATTTGATATATGTTATATAAATAATTTATTACTTGTTATTACAACATATTATTAAAATAACCTCACTACATATTTACCCGCTTATTGTGATTGAGTTTTGATTACGCTCCAACTAATAATGATTCTAATTATAAATTAGCTGGACGAAAGGCTCAAAATAAGCTTAACTAATATATTAGTGGGGTAACCTTTTTTTAAATTGGTATGGCTCACTAAAGACGTAACATTAAACGGAATATTGATGGCTCAACTCCTTGGGAAGGGAAACGAGCCTATTTTGACAATATCCGCAACGGGAGGAATGAATTATGAGTGAAAGCTCTACTGGGGGCATGTTTTCATTTTTAATGAAGGAAAATATCGTCGCGAAACCAGGCTTTAACCGCTGGTATGTACCACCGGCTTCTATCGCCATTCACATGTGCATTGGCTCAGTTTACGCTTGGTCTATTTTTAATCCAGCGCTCACCAGAGAACTTGGCGTTGTCACTTCAGCTGGCGATGACTGGTCACTTTCATCTGTGGTGTGGATTTTCTCTACCGCCATCGTATTTCTAGGCTTAGCGGCTGCATTTGGCGGCAAATGGCTCGAAAAAGTTGGCCCACGTGCTGTGGGCGTGGTGTCTGCATTTTGTTGGGGCGGCGGTTTCTTAGTCGGTTCAATCGGCATTGTCACTCATCAATTATGGCTCATTTATCTAGGTTATGGCGCCATTGGTGGGGTCGGCTTAGGCTTAGGCTATGTTTCACCCGTATCTACATTAATCCGTTGGTTCCCCGACAAACGCGGCATGGCCACAGGCATGGCCATTATGGGCTTTGGTGGCGGCGCGATGATTGGCGCTCCCTTAATCAGATGGTTACTCGCCAGCAATGCCAAAGCGCCAGATTTCTTAGGTGCCGAATCAACTGTCACACTCATCACCGAAAATGGCCGCCGCTTTGCCGAAACAGCAGCAGGTAAAATCGAAGTTGTGGTTTCTGCCGCAACTGGAACTGCCGAAGCTGGGGTTTATGCAGTTGGCACAGGCAATACAGGTGCCGCAGCCACTTTCATCACACTTGGTATCGTCTATTTCATTGTCATGATGATTGCGTCATTCCTCTATCGTGTGCCTGCGAAGGATTGGAAACCAGAAGGTTGGGATTCAACAACTTTGACTTCCAAAAAAATGGTCACCGAAAAAGACGTACATATTGATCAATCGCTTAAAACACCACAATTTTGGCTTATCTGGATTGTGCTGTGCTTTAATGTGACGGCTGGTATCGGCGTCATCGGCGTTGCCAAAACCATGATGAACGAAATTTTTGGCGATTTGGCTCTTGTCACCGCGGGCTTTGCTGCCACGTATGTGCTGATGATCTCAGTGTTTAACATGACAGGTCGGTTCTTCTGGGCCACCATATCGGATCATATCGGTCGTAAAAACACCTATTTCTGGTTCTTTATTTTGGGCATTATTTTATACCTATCCATCCCGTATTTCGCCACAGCTGGCGGCACTACGGCCTTGGTAGGTTTCTATATTGCCACCATGATTATTTTCACCATGTATGGCGGTGGCTTTGCCACAATACCCGCCTATTTGGCCGATATTTTCGGTACATTGCATGTTGGTGGTATTCATGGACGGTTGCTCACTGCATGGTCAACTGCGGGTGTGTTAGGGCCATTTGCCATTACATATTTGCGCAACATGTCCAAAGACAGCGCGATTGCTGATCTGGCATCAAAAGTCGATGCCGCTGCGTTTGCCGAAAAATTCGGCGCGCCGCTTGATCAACTCACAACATTGGTCAGCGCCAATACCGTGACAATCTCCAAGTTGATGGAACTTGCACCAACAGGAACGGTCGATCCAACATCAAGCCTTTACAATACAACAATGTATGCAATGGCTGGCTTATTGGTCATTGGTTTAATCGCCAATTATATGATCAAAGCGGTTGGTGAAGAGCATCATGTTGAAAACACACATGGCGAAGCTGCACCTGCAGAATAGCGTTTCATAACTTGGCTGAGCGATTTCAACATTGCTCAGCCATTATTTTCTTTTACGCTATATCAATTTTCAACCACATTCATTAAAAATGGATTTGTAAGTTTATCTTGTGATTTTGTATTCATTGTAATTATAATAGTTGTAAATTATTGATTTCGGCTCAAACTGAATTAATATAGTATGTAATGTTTAAAGGTGGTTCAGGTGGCAGCAAATTTAGATATATATCCGCTGGAAAGCAAAATAAAATTGGTCTGTGCTGATCATAATAATGCGGCCGATATGCTGCTCGAGATATTGCACGCCGTTCAAGCGTTTAACCGCTATATCCCCGAAAGCGCCTACCAAATCATCGCCGATTGCTTAAATCTTTCACGTGCGGAAGTTTACGGCGTGGTGACTTTTTATCACGATTTTCGGCAAAAACCACCGGCCAAAAAAATTATCAAATTATGCCAATCCGAAGCTTGTCAATCAATGGGCTCTGTTCAATTAAAAGCCGATATTGAAAAAGGCCTAAACTCAGATGTGGCAATTGAAACCATTTACTGCCTAGGCAATTGCGCCTTGGCCCCCTCAGCCCTAGTTGATGGCCAAATTTATGGCCGCCTAGATGCCGACCAACTCAACACACTGATTGGCGGCGCGGCATGAATATTGTATATGTTCCTAAAGATACAGCCAGCGTGTCAGTCGGCGCCAACGCCGTAGCGGCAAAATTTATCGATGCGGGTTATAAAGTCATCCGCAACGGTTCACGCGGCGCAGCATGGCTTGAGCCATTGGTCGAAATTGATACACCAGATGGCCGTGTCGGCTTTAGTTGCGTGCACCCCAATGATGTTGAAGCCTTAATTAATGATGCCTTTGGGCATGAAGCCCCACATCTATTAGATGTCGGCCTGATTAAAAATATCGATTATTTCAAAAAACAAACACGACATATTTTTGCCAAATCTGGCGAAATTGATCCGTTGTCAATCGATGATTACATCGCACATGGCGGGTTTGTTGGTCTCAAAAAATGCATCGACATTGGCGCACAAGCGTCAGTTAAACAAATCTTAGATTCAGGTCTGCGAGGCCGCGGCGGCGCGGCTTTCCCAACGGGCATAAAATGGCAAACCACATTAGACGCGGCAGCGGACCAAAAATATGTGGTATGTAACGCAGATGAAGGTGACGGCGGCACCTTCTCTGATCGTTTGGTGATGGAAACTGACCCAATGGCACTGATAGAAGGCATGATTATATGCGGCGCGTCAATCGGCGCCACAAAAGGCTATATTTACCTGCGCAGCGAATATCCACTTACCAAAGAAATCCTAGGTGAGGCCATAGAAAATGCCTACCAAACAGGCTGGCTCGGCGACAATGTCGGCGGCCTCGGCTTGCATTTTGATTTAGAATTACGCATCGGCGCAGGCGCCTATATTTGCGGCGAAGAAACATCTCTGCTCGATAGCCTAGAAGGCAAACGCGGCATGGTGCGCGCCAAACCACCCCTGCCTGCCATCGAAGGCCTGTTCGGCAAACCAACCATCATTAATAATGTCATCACCTTAGCCTCAGCCCCAGATATTTTGGCCAATGGCGCAAAAGCCTATGCTGCACTTGGCGTTGGCCGCTCAACAGGTACATTGCCATTTCAACTTGGCGGCAACATCAAACGCGGCGGCATGGTCGAGGTCGAATTCGGCCACACATTGCGCGAAATTATCGAAGGTTTCGGCGGCGGAACTCTATCTGGCCGTCCCATCAAAGCCGTACAATTAGGCGGCCCCCTCGGCTCATATATTCATCCTGATGAATTAGACACCGTACTAGATTACGAAAAATTTGCCGAAATTGGCGGCGCAGTTGGCCATGGCGGCATTGTGGTGTTTGACGACACAGCCAATATGGCGGCACTCGCACGGTTTGCATTTCACTTTTGCGAAGTTGAAAGCTGCGGTAAATGCACCCCATGCCGCATCGGCGCAGTGCGCGGCGGCGAGATTTTAGATAAAATTGCAGATGGCGAAAATGTAACTGAGAATTTTGCCTTATTAGATGATTTATTCGATGTGATGGAAGTCGGTTCATTATGCGCCATGGGCGGGCTAACCCCCAAACCCGTACGCAGTATTTTAAAACATTTTCCATTAGAATTAGGCATTAAAGAGGGAGTAGAAACATGAGTTTGACCAAACAAACAGATTATGGCACACCCGAGATTAAACCCGCCACCTATGGCGAAGCGCTAGACTATGTCACCGCCACCATAGACGGCGAACAAGTCACCGTGCCCAAAGGCACATCCATTATGCGCGCCGCCAAGCAGGCAAATGTCGACATTCCAAAATTATGCGCGACCGACAATATAAATGCACACGGTTCATGCCGCATGTGCGTTTGCAAAGTCGAAGGCCGCCGCGGCATGCCCGCCTCTTGCACCACACCAATAGAAGAAGGCATGAATGTCACCACTGATGATGCCGACATCACAAAATTACGCAAAGGCGTGTTAGAGCTTTACATGTCCGACCACCCGTTCGATTATACCAACGGCAAAAAAACCGCCAATGTCGAAGGCGAACAGAGCTATGGCGATTGCGAATTAGAAGGCATGGTGGCAAAAGTCGGCCTGACCGAAGTCCGCTATGGCTTTGAAGGCAAAAACCATTTTGATGCCGAAATTGACACCTCAAACCCCTATTTCCAATTTGATGGCGCTAAATGCATCAGCTGCATGCGCTGCGTGCGCGCATGCGAACAGGTACAAGGCAGCTTTGCCATCACCACCGCAGGCCGCGGTTTCGATTCAAAAATCGTAGCAGGCATGAATGAAGGCTTTTTAGCTAGCGAATGCGTGTCATGCGGCGCGTGCGTGCAAGCCTGCCCGACCGACACCTTGGTCGAAAAATCGATCGTCGAAATGGGTCAACCCGACCGCGAAGTTAAAACCACCTGCGCCTATTGCGGCGTTGGCTGCTCATTCATCGCACAAATCAAAAACAACGAAGTCGTGCGGATGATACCCGATAAAGATGGCGGCGCAAATGATGGCCATTCTTGCGTCAAAGGCCGCTTTGCCTTCGGTTATGCCACCCACAAAGACCGCATCACCAAGCCAATGATCCGCGATCATATTCATGATGCATGGCAGGAAGTGAGCTGGGAGGTCGCCATAGAATTTGCCGCCTCACGCTTTTTAGACATCCAGAAAAAACACGGCCGCAAATCCATTGGCGGCATCACCTCATCACGCTGTACAAATGAAGAAGTATGGGTGGTGCAAAAACTAATCCGCGCGGCATTTGGCAATAATAATGTCGATACCTGCGCCCGCGTTTGCCATTCACCAACAGGCTACGGCCTCAACCAAGCTTTCGGCACCGCCGCAGGCACTCAGGATTTCGAAAGCGTCGAACATAGCGATGTTATCTTACTGATCGGCGCCAACCCAACCGATGCCCATCCCGTTTTCGGTTCGCGGATGAAAAAACATTTACGCAATGGTGGAACAAAATTAATCGTCGCCGATCCACGCGCGATTGATCTGGTACGAAGCGTACATGTCACAGCCGATCATCACCTACCTCTACTACCAGGTACAAATGTGGCACTCATCAATGCATTAAGCTATGTGATTGCTACCGAAAACCTAATCGATAGAGATTTTGTAGCAAAACGCTGTGATCTCGAAACCTTCAAAGCGTGGGAAGATTTTGTCACCCTGCCAGAGAACTCACCCGAAGCGCAAGAAGCCATCATCGGCGTCAAAGCCGCCGATCTACGCGCGGCAGCCCGCACCTATGCCAATGGCGAGACATCGGGCATTTATTACGGTCTCGGCGTCACCGAACATAGCCAAGGCTCTACCATGGTCATGGGCATTGCCAACCTCGCTATGGCGACGGGCAATCTAGGCAAACGCGGTGGCGGCATCAACCCGTTGCGCGGCCAAAATAATGTACAAGGCTCTTGCGATATGGGCAGCTTCCCGCATGAATTACCGGGCTATCGCAGCGTGGCAGATGATGAAGTGCGCGGCAGTTTCGAAGCTCACTGGAAAGTCGAGCTAGACAATAAACCAGGCTTCAGAATCCCCAACATGTTCAAAGAAGCCATCGATGGCAATTATCGCGGCATGTATGTGCAAGGCGAAGACATCGCCCAATCAGACCCAGATACCCAACATGTCGAAGCTGCATTAATGGCGCTCGATTGCTTGGTGGTACAAGATCTTTTCCTCAACGAAACAGCCCGTTTCGCCCACGTATTCCTACCAGGCACTAGCTTCCTAGAAAAAAATGGCACATTTACCAATGCCGAACGCCGCATTAACCGCGTGCGCGAGGTTATGCCGCCGATCACAGGCAAACATGAATGGGAGGTCACGCAAGATCTGGCCATCGCCATGGGTTATCCCATGAATTACACCGATAGCGCCGAAATTATGGACGAGATTGCCGCGCTTGTGCCGACATTCGCCCATGTTTCACTCGATCGCTTGGACAAAGATGATGGCCTGCAATGGCCGGTTAACGAAGCCGCCCCCGATGGCACCCCCATCATGCATGTCGGCGAATTCGTCCGCGGCAAAGGCAAATTCTTCGTCACCGAATTCACCCCGACGACCGAAAAAACCAACCGCAAATTCCCACTCTTACTCACCACAGGCCGCATCTTATCCCAGTACAATGTTGGCGCGCAAACCAGACGCACCGAAAATAACGTCTGGCTCGAAGAAGATGTACTAGAAATCCATGCCTCAGACGCCGAATTGCGCGGCATTGCCGATGGCGATCTGGTGCAAATTTCCTCTCGCAAAGGTTATATTGCGCTTAAGGCCGAAATTTCCGAGCGCATGCAACCGGGCGTGGTTTACACCACATTCCATCACCCCGAAACGGGCGCTAATGTCATCACCACCGAAAATAGCGACTGGGCGACCAGCTGCCCCGAATATAAGGTGACAGCGGTGCAAATACGCCTCACTAACGATGTGTCACCATGGCAAAGTGAACGCGCCGATACGGTCGAAAGCCAACGCATCATCCAAGTTCAGGTTGCTGAATGAATGAAGGCATAAAATCGGTCAATGCGCAATTCACCAGTGGCACGCGAAAAAAAGCTGCGGCTTGGGTTTTGCCCGAAGAATGCCCGATTGCCATTTGCATTGATGGCGAGACAGAAAAAGGCGAAACCTACGCCGTCATGCTAGCCACCCCGCTAGATTTGATAGATTTTGCCTACGGGTTTTGCATAAGCGAAGGCTTAGTCAAAGCCGCTGATGCCATCATCACCATCCAACAAAAACCTGTCAAAGATGGCATTGAACTGCATGTCAAATTGAGCGATCAAGCCTATGATCGGTTTCAAATCATCGAACGCCGCCGCCGTTTGGCAGGCGCATCAGGCTGCGGCGTTTGCGGCCTCACTTCATTATCACATATTGTCGAAGAGCTGCCCAAAATCAATAGCAGCCTCACCATTCCTATTGCTGCGGTGCAAAAAGCCAAAGCCCAATTGCGCGATCACACGCCGCTCAACCAAAGCAGTTTTTCAGTTCATGCTGCCGCCTTTGCCAACAAAGATGGCGATATTTTATTGGTGCGTGAAGATGTCGGACGGCATAATGCCTTAGATAAATTATGCGGCGCCCTCACTCAACAAGATATTGACATCAGTCAAGGCTTTGTGCTGCTGACCAGTCGTTTCGCGTATGAGCTGGCGCAAAAATGTATAAAATTTGGCGTGCCGATTGTGGTTTCCATCTCTGCCCCAACCACAATGGCGGTTAACATGGCAAAAAAAGCCAATATGACATTTGCTGCCTTTGATGGTGAGAGTGATTTAATGGTGTTTTCAAGCGCAGACAGACTGGTTTAAGGCTTGCTAGCGCTGATGGCAAAACGATGCTGAACACTGCGATCTAGAAATTTAAAAAACCCTAAACCTTTGGCTTGAGCGCGGTGAATGGTCGATAAATCGGTCTGAACAGATATGTCCTTAAAACCAATATCAGTTAACATTTCCACCACCGCAACCGATGTCACACCTTGGTTAAAATAAACCCGCTGCAAAATGTGATTATGGGTTTTCATCATTTGCGCATCACGCCCATGCCTATCTTTACCTTCAAACATAGAAAACAAAGACGCTACCATTTTAATCAGTTTTCGACGCCAATCAGCCTGCTTAAAATTACCATCAACAATCAATAATTTACCGCCCGATTGCAGCAGGTCAAACCAATGCTGCATCGCAGCCTTCGGGTCAACCAATGTCCACACCAAATGCCGCATGGTGATCACCTCAAATGTGCCCAATGGCTGCATGGTGTTTTCAGCATCACCAATGATGAACTTTATGTCCGATTTGCGAATTTCAGATTTTTCACGCGCCTTGGCCAGCATGGTTTCAGACCAATCAAGCCCTGTAGTTTGAAAACCCAAATCAAATAATAAATGCGATATAACGCCCGTACCCGAAGCCAAATCCAAAGCTTTACGGCCTTTACCTGCACCTATATGCTCAGTAATCAGCTGATACCAAGCGTCACGTTCAGATTGGGTAAATATTTCATGCCCAGCCGACAGGTCAAATTTCTCAGCCCGCAGTGACCAATAGTCTTTAATTTCATCTCTTAACTTATAATTATTTCGTGCTTCGCTCATAATAAATCGGCTCTCAATTGGCGTTTCGATCTTATCGGCATCACCAATATAGTGCCAGACGCCTGAGTTTGCACCTCAACTTCAACGCCATAAGTCTCATTAATAATGTCAGTTCTAAAAATATCTTGCGTCACACCAAAAGCGCGTAATTTCCCGTCTTTAATCACCAACACCTTATCGGCGTAACGGGCGGCCAAATTCAAATCATGCAAAGCCACCATGGTCACAATGTTGCGTTTTTTTGTCAAAATTTTCAGTAAATCCATCACGGCAAGCTGATGTTGTAAATCCAGCGCGCTGGTTGGCTCATCAAGCAATAACATTTCTGGGCTGCGGATAATGGCTTGAGCAATCCAAACAAGCTGCTGCTGCCCACCCGATAAATCACCAATATATTGGTCAGATAAATGATCAATGTCCAATATGGCAAAAATTTTCTCAACTTGTGCCGCGTCTTCATCTTTAACCCGCCAACCAGATTGAAATTTAAGCCCCAACAATACCACTTCAAATGCAGTCAATGCCGCTGTGGTGTTGACACTTTGCGGCAAATAACATATTTTTCTGGCCATAACATCACTGCTCAGCCCGCCCAAATCATCACCGTTTAAAACCATTTTACCCATAGTGCCTTTCAACAGGCCAGATATGGCTTTAAAAAAAGTCGATTTACCTGTGCCATTGGGGCCAATCACTGCGGTCAGCTCGCCGGGTTTAATTTCATCAATCGATATTTCGGTCAAAATGGTTTTTTTGCCGTAAGATGCGCTCAGGCCGTCTATTTTTAACATATTTCTTCCTCCTCCTACCAGCTGCGTTTACGTTGTTTGAGCACCAAGCTCAAAAAGAACGGCACACCGATCAACGAAGTGATCATGCCAATCGGATAAATAATGCCAGGTGTGATCATTTTACTAATGATGCTGGCGACCGATAAAATCAACGCACCACAAAATACCGACATCGGCAAAAAGAAGCGTTGATCTTCACCCACCATCATCCGCGCCATATGCGGCCCAACAAGCCCAATAAAACCAATCACCCCGACAAATGCCACGCTGACGGCAGATAATAATGACACCAAAATCAGCATTTCAATGCGCAAGCGCGATACATTAATGCCCATGCTACGCGCCTTCTCATCACCCAACCGCAACGCAGTTAATTGCCAATTGCGCCACATAAATATTGGCAAAGATATGCCCAAAATCACCGCACATATAGCCAATTTACTCCACGTCACCCGCATCAACGAGCCCATCATCCAAAATACAATTTTTTGCAATTCAGTTTCGGACGAATAATATTGCATCAGCGCCAATAAAGCGTTGAAGGTGAACATAAGCGCGATGCCGACCAAAACCATGGTTTCAATATTCACCCCGCGCATACGGGTGGTGGCAAATAATATAAATGACGCCAATAAAGCAAACCCAAAGGCATTGGTGGTGATCAACAATGTCCCCGCATAAGGTATCAATGAAAAACCCGCCACAATAGCCAATGACGCACCAAAACTAGCCGCGGATGAAATGCCCAAAGTAAAAGGATCAGCCAAAGGGTTGTTTAAAATGGTTTGCATTTCTGCCCCCGCCGCGCCCAACATAGCGCCAATCAACAAAGCCATTAAGGCCACAGGCAATCTAATGTCCCACACAATCACGCTCAGCGAGACACCGTGCGAATTTTCATCCCATAAAACATCAATTATATCAGATAGCGGAAAATTCCCTGGCCCTAATGAAACATCCAACAATACCGAAAAAGCCACAATGGCCATCATCACAAATACAATGATGCTACGTTTTCTCGCGGTTCTTAAATAACGTTTAGATGCGCCGTCTTCTACGCCTGAATTGTCTACAATATCTGTCATAATTGATCTTTTATAAAATTAAAAATGCGGGACATTTGTGCCCCGCATTATCGTTCAAAATTGTCTATTTAAGTTCAGCAAAAAACTCGCCAGAATAATCAATAGGCATAAATTTATCATGCAATTCTTTAAAGTTTGCGGATGGATCAACATCTTTAAACTGTTCAGGGTAGAACCATTTTGCCAATTGTTGAATGGCGATAAAATGGAACGGGCTGTTATAGAATTGATGATAAACAGAGTAGAAACGTTTATTCTGAACCGCTTGAAGCTTAGGCCAACCAGGGCGCGCAGCCAAACCAGCAATTTGCTTGTCATTTTCAGCTTTAATGGCGTTATGACCTAACAATACAGCCGTTGTGCCTTTACGCAAAACGCCCCAGTTCGCACCAGTGCCGACAATGACGTCAGGGTCAGTGGTAAAGATAGCTTCTTGGTTTACATCGCCAGCAAAGCCTGCAATGCGGGTTGAACCCCAGTTTACGCCGCCAGCTTCTTCAACAAAACGACCAAAATTGGCAGATCCAAATGTTTTGCAACATTCGCCAGCGGTGATGCCCGCAGCACGGTCAACAAATACCAGTGGACGGTCTGCTAGCGGCACACTATCCACCACATTAAACACTTGCTTCATGTTTTTTAGGTAATAGTCGATAAATTCATCAGCATTATCGCGCTCATTAAACACTTTGCCCAGCAATGCCAATGAAGGAATGGTATTTTGCGTTGGGCGCAGGCGGAAATCGATGAACATTGTCGCAACGCCAGCTTTTCCTAGCTGCTCAAGTAAATTTAACTCTTTGGTGCTTTCATATTGCCCAAGCGGGAATATCACCAATTCAGCTTCGAGCTTAATGGCTTGTTCTACACTGAATTCACCACTTGAGGCGGTGCCAAAAAACGGCAAGTCCAAGCCCTTAGGGAATTTAGCGGTGTATTTTTCATAGGCATCAGGGTCAGCGTTCATCATATCATTACGCCAGCCGATGATGCGTTTGAACGGGTCTTCACGGTCAATCACTGAAATGGCATAAAGTTGGCGGCCTTCACCCAAAATAACCCGCGTTGGGTCCAACGGCACTTCAACCACGCGGCCAGCAAGGTCAGTCACGGTGATCATTTCAGCAACGGCAGCAGATACACTGCAACCAATTGCAAGGGCTGCGGCGGTCATCACGCTCGCAAAACGGAATATTTTATTCATATTCTTCTCCATAATATTTAAAACAAATGAAGCTATATATGATGTAGATGTATTTGCAAGTGATTCTTATTAGCTTTTATTTAGACTAATTATCAACTGAATTTGTTCAATAAAAACAACACCCAATATTATAGAACGGTTCTAAAACCGTGGATAGTATTGACATATGTCAAATTTTGCTTTCGCCGCTAATGCAGTTCATCTTTGCGCCAATAGCCCATAAAATTAAGCAATTGTTTATTTAAGCCGCGCTGCTTGGTTAAGGTCAATCTTATGGTGCGCATGGCACTTGTCTCACCTGCAATCCATGCATAAAACTTACTGTCATCAGCCGCGTCAGCACGTTGCCATACTATTTCATCTTCGGGTATTTCGTCATTCACCTGCTTCTCGGCATTCTCAACAATTTCAGGAATGGCAACCAAATGCGCTGCTGCAATTAACTGTGCGCCCACAGCCCATGCCCCCACATTGCGTGGTAAATATTGCAAGTTTAAATCAGACCAAATTGGCGTGGGCAAACAATCCTCCTCATACGGCACTTCAAAATAGGCGGTCACTTTGGGCGGTTTTTCCAATGCCGATAATTGCTCCAAAATGCCAATGGCAGCAGGCAAAGCCGTTTCATCGGCCATCAGTAAAATCTCTTGCGCACCCGTCGGCGGCGACCACACAAAACTACCAATTTCAGGCAAATCTTCAGCTCGATGGTCAGGAAATTCACATTGCGCCATGATGAATATTTTAGCCCCAATTTCTGCCTCTATCGCCCATGCCGATGCGGGGCCTTCAGCGCCATGCAACACAAAATCAACATCCACCTCATTCGCCTCTGGCCGCAAGTATCTTATGGTATAATTGCGAATGTCAGGGCGTATCTCTTCGGGCAAAGACCGATAATAATCATAAGGCGTCACGCCATCAGGCACCCTCACTCCCTCACCCGCAATTTTTGGAAAAATCAACTTCACCCATTGATCAGGCGCATAAGCCTGCAAATATTTCACCTCATCCGCACCAAATGTCAGACGCATAAATGATGGCGACAATTGCTGCTTTTTTACCAGCGTAATTTCAAAAATTTCATAATCTTGTTTTTTCTTGGCCATTTAGCACCCTATATATAGTCTTCAACCGCAGGCACCACCATCGGCGTGCCCGATAAATGATCAGTAATCACATCACATTTCAAACCAAACACCCTCAACATCACATCCACGGTGATAACGCTTTCAGGCACACCTTGCTCCACAATCGCCCCCTCACGCATCGCCACAATATGGTCAGCGTAGCGGCAAGCTAAGTTTAAATCGTGCAGCACCACCACAATGGTGCGCCCTTGTTGGCGGTTTAATTTGCGCACCAAATTCAACACTTCAATTTGGTGCGGCAGGTCTAAAAATGTGGTTGGTTCATCTAGCAATAACAATTCGGTCTGTTGCGCTAAGGCCATGGCAATCCACACCCGTTGGCGCTGCCCGCCCGATAATTCTTCGATGCGTCTGCCCGCCAAATCCAAGGTCTGGGTAGCCTGCATGGCATCCAACACCGCCTCTTCATCAGCCTCGCTCCATTGCTGAAACGCACTTTGATGCGGCGTGCGGCCGCGCGAAACCAAGTCTGAAACCAAAATCCCCTGCGGCGCTATCGGCGTTTGTGGCAACAATCCCAGCCGCTTCGCCACTTTTCGTGTCGGTATTTTACCAATCTCCACTCCATCCAACGTCACCTCGCCCGCTTGCGGCTTTAACAACCGCGCCAAGGCACGCAAAAGGGTAGATTTACCACAAGCATTGGGGCCTATAATCACCGTCACCTTGCCATCAGGAATGCTCACTGATAAATCGTTAACAATCAATCTTTTGCCATAAGCCAAAGTCACACTATGGGCATTTAAGCGGTTCTCATCTGACATTACATTGCCCCTTTGCGAATTTGCGTGGCCAATAACCACAGTAGAAATGGAGCACCAATCACAGCAGTAAACACCCCAGCAGGCAATTGCGCAGCAAACCCCACACGCCCCATTAAATCAGCGCTAATCAACACCAAAGCGCCAACCAAAGCCGCACCGCCCAAACAGGCACCTGATGACAATGTCAGCCTGCGGGCAATTGGCCCCGCGACCAAAGATACAAAGCCAATCGGCCCCGCCCCCGCAACAGCAATAGACACCATAAGCACCCCAATAAGCGCCATCAACGACCGCACAATGTTAATCCGAATGCCCAAAGCCAGTGCCATGTCATCACCCATTTCCAGCCGATTGAGCGACATTTGCAAGCCCAAGGCTAGCGGTGCCAACAAGCCAAAGCCCAACCAAGTCACATAAACATCACGCCAAATGCGCGCATTCAAAGTGCCCGTCAGCCAATGTTGAGCAGCGGCGGCAAAAAATATATCGGTGCGAGTCATTAAAAAACTCACCCCCGCATAGACTGTAAAACCAATGCCAATGCCGACCAATACCAAACGATAGGGGTTCAACCCACCCTTCCATGATAAGGTAAACACCAAAACTGCTGTCAATAACCCGCCTGCCACCGCGCCCACAGCAACCAAAAAACCCGTGGCGCCAAAACTGATGATCATTATCACCGCGCCCAATGCCGCGCCCGAATTAAAACCGATAATGTCAGGTGATGCCAACGGGTTGCGGGCTAATGACTGGAATATCGCGCCCGCCATGCCAAATGCCGCCCCCACCGCAAGGCCTGTCAACAAACGCGGCAAGCGTAATTTAAAAATGATAAAATCATGCGGCTTTTGCCCCTCACCCACCAAGCTGGCGAAAATATCAGCAATCGACATCGGGAAATCCCCCGCGCTGATCGACCAGATGGCGACAATCAAAACAGCTACAAGCAAAGCCAATGACGCCCAAATGGTGCGCGGGTCAAGCCGCACAGAAAATTGTTTGCTTCGCCATATATAGGCACTGCTCACACGAGCTTTAGCTAAATCACTCATAATTGTGCCATCCGCATTTTACGTACAATCCACACAAATAACGGCCCGCCAATTAACGCTGTCATAATGCCAACTTGCACCTCGCCTGGCGGCAAAATTACCCGCCCGACAATGTCAGAAATAATCAACACAATCGGCCCTAAAAGCAGCGCATAAAATATCAACCACCTTTGATCAGGCCCACACCAAAAACGCGCGGCATGGGGTATCACCAAGCCAATAAAACCAATCGGCCCCGCAATCGCCACCGATGCACCGCATAACAATGTCACCCCAAGCAAAGTCAAAATACGGGTCAACATTAATTTTGTGCCCAAGGCTTTGGCGGCATCATCACCCAACGCCATGGCGTTTAATGATGATGCGGCGATGAGCGAAACAAGCATGCCAATGATGATGAAAGGCGATAATTGCAACAATATATTATAATCACCGCCCAATAATGAGCCGACATTCCAAAACCGAAAAACATCCAAAACTTTTTGGTTGGTCAATAAAATCGAATTGATCAACGCGTATAACAAAGCACTCAAGGCCGCGCCAGCCAAGGCCAAGCGCACAGGTGTTGCCGCCCCTCGCCCCATCGAACCTAACATATAAACCAAAATCGATACAGACCCCGCGCCAAAAAACGAGAACCAAACCAAGTCAACAATAGAGCTGATGCCCAATAGCCAAATGGCCAATATAACTGCAAATGAAGCCCCCGCATTGACCCCCAGCAGGCCAGGGTCGGCCAATGGGTTGCGGGTGATGGCTTGCATCAACACGCCAGATACAGCTAATGAAGCGCCGACAACAATGCCGATAATGGTGCGTGGCAAGCGCAAATCTTGCACCACCAAATGTTCTACCAAATCGCCATCAAATTGCCATAAGGCCTCCATCACCACACCAAAAGCTATGGTGCGCGCGCCAATGGAAAGCGAGGCAATGATGGTCACACATAATAAACCCAATAGGCCAAAAAAACCCACCACCCGCAGCATACGCCGATGCCCAACAGGCGACATAAGCCTATTGCGCTCGGCCAAACGTATGGCTGCTACATCGCCGCGCAAATCACTGTTTGCAGAATTCGATGTGGTGAGGGTCACTTTTAATCCTTTAATTTATCATTCGCTCACATTGGTTGTCGGATCGCCATCAACCGCAGCTGCTACCATAGGTGCCACGCCATTAATGGCAAATTCAAGCGATAAGGGTGTTTGGAACCACAAAGCTGCCGAAAGTGTGGCGGTGCTGCCTTGTAAAAATATAGAACGTTTTTGTTTAAACAAGTTTGAATTTTGATAAAGACTTAACGCTTCAATTTCATCCTGCTTGCCATTCGGCCAAATCACCACATCCAAATCAATTTGCTCAATATTTTCAGGGCTGATATAAATCCAACCATCTTCACCCGCTAATTTATCCAAATTTTCAGGAAATTTAAAACCGAAGCTTTCAACAAATCTTGTCGGCGCATGGCTTTTAGCCCATAATGTAAATTGCCCTTCTCTAAAATCGGCCATACTGGCGGTTTTGCCCGCAAATTGTGGATATTGCTCACGTATACTTGCGGTTTGAACGTCTAGATTGGCGATGATTTCTTCTGCTTTTTCAACGCCACCCTTTGTTGCATGGGCAATTTGGCGCAGTTGCTCTTGCCAAGGTGTTCCCCACATTGGGTAGTCTTTCGGCGCCGCAATCACTGGCGCTATTTCTGACAATAAATTGTATAATTTTTCATCAACATCTGAATAAACCGCAACAATTAAATCGGGGTTTTGAGCCGCCACCCATTCGAGGTTAATCTCACCAGCGGCATGTACAGCGGGCTTTGCGCCCAAGGCTATACGCTCATCTTCGGCCCAAGGCCAACTGGCATATTCATTTTCACCCCACCATTCTTTGACGCCGACAGGTGCAATGCCCAAAGCGTATAAAAAATCATGATCGTTCAAGCCTAAGGATACCACTCTTTTTGGCTCAGATTCCAACATTGTTTCGCCAAAATTATGAGAAATTGTGGTCGGGAAATCCGCAGCAAAAGCTGAGGTGATTGAAATTGAGGCGGCAATCAGGCCTATTATAAATTGTCTAAATTTCATAATTTTATTCCTTTGAAAAATTAGTCTAATAAACCAAATTTTTGCGTGCTGGGTACAATCGTTGAGGGGTCACCATCAATGGCCAATTCAATTTGTGGCACCAATTTCTCAAGCGCATAAGACAGGCTTAATGTGTTTGAAAACGAAAATGCACCCGCTAATAAATTATCAGCCAACACTTCGCGGCCTTCAATATGTGCCCTCATTTTTTTACGCAATGGCATCTCTTTAAGGCCAGCAAGCGCATCGCCAGTTGCCATCCAAATCAACACATCAGCTTCTAGTGGGGTTAAATCTTCGGGTGAGATATTGGCATAAAACTCGCCTTCAGCAGCGGCGGCATCTAGCAATTTGGGGGTATCAAAACCCAAACGTTTTAGCAATTGCGGGCGGGTGTCGATAGAGCGATAACCACCTGGTGTGCCGTTATAAAAGAAAGAAACCGAAGCGGTTTTGCCTTGCCAGTTTGGATGAGCTTTTACAATGTCGGCGATTTGTTTTTCAATCGCGCCGACCAATATTGCGGCTTTTTCTGATTCGCCAACGGCGCGGCCAGCGGTTGTGGCGCGCAATTGCCAAGGTGTGCTGTAATCGGTGTATTTTGCTTGCGACATTACGGTTGGTGCAATGGCTGATAGCAGCTCATATTGCTCTTGAGTGACGCCAGAAGTGACGCCGATGATTAGGTCAGGTGCTAATGAGGCAATTTGCTCAATGTTAAGTTCGCCTTTTAAAATAGCGGGTTGATGGTCACCCAACGCTTCTTGCGCCCATGGCCAGACGCTATAGGGGTAATCACCATACCAATAACGCACCGCCACCGGTTTTACGCCTAAAGCCAACAAATTATCATGGCCAGAATAGCTTAATGAAACGACGCGTAATGGTTTTTGTTCAATTACAGTGGTGCCGTATCTATGCTCAAAGGTCTGAGGAAAATCTGATGCGGATGCCGTAACGCTAGAGGCGGCGGAAACAGCAGCAACCATAAACGTTGTGATTATTTTTTTGAATACCATTTTATTTCTTTCAGTAACTTATTGGTCGTAAAAATCTCGGTACATTCCTAGCAATAGTTGAAACGTATTACAAGAAATAATTCAATAAATTCAGCATGTTAGAACGAATATAAACTAAAATAAATTAGAATGTTTCTAAGCAATTAAAATTGATTATTAATTTCAAATGGCTAGCCAGTTTTGGTTATTTTATAAATTCTGGATGTTGACATAGTTTTTTTTCGGTGTTACCGATGGGTTAATCCGTCGGGGGGGCCATTTGGCCTGAGAGGTGTTTTAGCACTGACCCGTCGAACCTGATCTGGACAATACCAGCGTAGGGAACGGGTAAAAAGTGTGCTATTATTTTAACAAAAACACACCTTTCTCTTTGTTTTTCCTAGCTTTTTGCGTCCACATTTGAAATGAGGACGATATGATTGCGTTGACGATTGCTGGATCGGATAGTGGCGGCGGGGCTGGGATTCAGGCTGATTTAAAAACTTTTTCGGCTCATGGAGTTTTTGGCGCGAGTGTGATTACCGCGATCACCGCGCAAAATACGCTTGGGGTCAGGGCGGTGCATGAAGTGCCTGCGGATATTGTGGCTGCGCAGCTTGAAGCGGTGCTTGATGATTTAGATGTTAGAGCCATTAAAATAGGCATGTTATTTTCGGCAAAAGTCATTGATATTGTTGTGGAAATTTTGCGTGACAAAAAAATTCCCATTGTATTAGACCCGGTGATGATTGCTAAATCTGGCGACAGGTTGCTGCAAGATTCTGCGGTAAATAGCATGGTTGAAAAGCTGTTCCCATTGGCCGATTTATTAACCCCGAACCTGCCAGAGGCGGCGGTTTTATTGGGTATAAAAGCGGCAAAAAACAATGATGAAATGCAGCTACAAGCCGCAGGATTACTGGCTTTTGGGTCGAAATCTATATTGCTTAAAGGTGGGCATGGGTTGGGGGATATTTGCACGGATATTCTCACATTCGAACATGGCGAAATGCTTAAGTTAGACGCGCCTCGCATAAACACCAAAAACACTCATGGGACGGGTTGCACCTATTCGGCAGCCATTGCTGCGAACCTTGCTAAAGGATTGAATTTGAAGGCCGGTGTGGTGAATGCGCATGGTTATTTGCAGCAGGCGATAAAATTTTCTGATCGGCTTGAAATTGGCTCTGGGCATGGGCCTGTGCATCATTTTTATGAAATGTGGGGGGTGAAATGAGCTTGAAAATAAGCATTATTGGTGGTGGTGTTGCGGGGCTTTGTGTGGCGCGGGAATTGGTGGATCGTGGGGCTGACATTACGTTATATGAGCGCGGCGATGGGGTTGGGAAGCATGCATGTTCTTGGTGGGCGGGCGGGATGTTGGCGCCTTATTGTGAGGGTGAAACGGCTGAGGATATTGTGGTTCAGTTGGGGTTAAAAGCTGCTGATTGGTGGCAAAAAAGCGTCAAAAAAGGTATAAAAAGTGGGCAAAAAGGGGCAGAAAAGGCTCAAAAAGTGCAAAAAAATGGCACTTTAGTGGTCAGTTTGGCGCGAGATCATGCGGATTTGGAACGTTTCACGCGGCGGACGAGATGTTTCACGCGGGTTGGTGCTGATGAAATTGGGCGGCTTGAACCTGACTTGAAAGATCGGTTTTCTAAGGGATTGTTTTTTGAGAGTGAAGCGCATTTATCCCCGCGTGAAGTGATGACGACATTGCGTGAGCTATTGGTTTTTGAGGGCGTGAAATTTATTCGAGATGAAGTTGAGCCTGAACTGATTGCCAAAGATGGATTGACAATTGATTGCCGTGGATTGGCGGCCAAGGACAGTTTAGCAGATTTGCGAGGAGTGAAGGGCGAAATGTTGATGTTGTCTTGTTTGGACGTCAGCATTTCGCGCCCGATACGGTTGCTGCATCCGCGCATTCCGATTTACATTGTGCCGCGTGGTGACGGGATTTATATGCTGGGCGCGACGATGATTGAAAGCAGTGGTGGCAAGTATGCGACTGCGCGTAGTGTTTTGGAATTGTTAAGCGCGGCTTATGCTTTGAACCCTGCCTTTGGTGAAGCTGAGATTTTGGAAATTGGGGTGGATAGTCGCCCGGCTTATCCTGACAATATTCCGCGCCTTACGCGTGATGGAAATATTATTTCTATTAATGGGTTATATCGCCATGGGTTTTTATTGGCGCCGGCTATGGCACAGATGGTGGCGGCGCATATTTTTGAAAATAAGAGTTTGGAGATGAAGCATGAATATTCAGCTTAATGGTGAAGTTTGCCAAACCGAGGCGAAGACATTGGATTTGCTTTTGGTGCAATTTGAGTATGGCGATGCTGTGGTGGCGACGGCGGTGAATGGAGAATTTGTGGCTGAACAGCAGCGCGGTGCGGTTGAGATTTGTGATGGGGATGCGGTTGAAATTTTAGCGCCGATGCAGGGGGGATGATGATGAGAAAATTTTATGGCACAGAATTGAGCAATGGTTTGATGTTGGGGACGGCGCAATATCCCTCGCCTGCTATATTGGCTGATGCGTTTGAGCGTAGTGGGGCGGCGGTGGCGACGGTGTCTTTGCGGCGGGAAAGCGGGAAGGATAAAGCTGGGCAGGATTTTTGGGAAATGATTCAGCGGCTTGGTGTGCGGGTTTTGCCCAATACTGCGGGGTGTCATACGGTTAAAGAAGCGGTGACAACGGCGCATATGGCGCGGGAAATATTTGGTACGAAATGGATTAAGCTTGAGGTGATTGGTGAGGAAGACCTGTTGCATCCTGATGTTTTTGGGCTGGTTGAGGCGGCGCGGATTTTGAGTGAGGATGGGTTTGAGGTTTTTCCTTATTGCACTGAGGATTTGGTGGTGGCGGATAGGTTATTGAATGTTGGGTGTGAGGTTTTGATGCCTTGGGGGGCGCCGATTGGCTCTGGACAGGGGTTGAATAATTTATTTGGGTTGCGGGCATTGCGGGCGCATTTTTCTGACGTTCCACTGGTGATTGACGCGGGGCTTGGGCTGCCATCGCACGCGGCGCAGGCTATGGAATTGGGGTTTGACGCGGTTTTGTTGAACACGGCTGTGGCTAAGGCGGGGAGCCCTGCTTTAATGGCGGAGGCTTTTGGGTTGGCGGTGAAAGCTGGGCAAATGGCGGCGTTGGCTGATCCGATGGAAAAGCGGGATATGGCGGCGCCTTCGACACCAGTAATTGGGAAGGCGTTTTTAACATGAGTTTGGATAGGTTCTACCCGATATTTGATAGTTGTGATTGGTTGAAACGGTTGTTGCCACTGGGAATTAAATTGGTGCAGTTGCGTATAAAAGACATGGCTGAGGATGAGTTGCGGCGGGAAATTCGAGTGGCGCGGGATTTATGTGCGGCGGCGAATTGTGTGTTGATTGTTAATGATTATTGGCAGATTGCGATTGATGAAAAATGTGAATTTATTCATTTGGGGCAGGAAGATTTGGACGATGCCGACATGAAGGCGATCGGGCGGGCTGGGCTGAAATTTGGGCTGAGTACGCATGATGAAGATGAGCTTGAGCGGGCGTTATCGTTTGCGCCGCATCATATTGCGTTGGGGCCTGTTTATCCGACTATTTTGAAGAAGATGAAATGGGAGCGGCAGGGTGTTGAAAAATTGACTGAGTGGAAGAAAATGATTGGGGATATACCGTTGATCGCCATTGGTGGGATGACGCCTGAGCGGGCGCAAGGGGCGTTTGATGCGGGGGCGGATGTTGTGGCGGCGGTGACGAATATTACTTTGGATGCTCGCCCTGAGGCAAAAGTTGTTGAATGGCTTGATGTGACGCGAGGTGGGGCATGAATAGATATGCGCGGCAGGAAATATTGAGTGAGATTGGTGGCGATGGGCAGAAACGCTTGGCGGATGCGCGGGTGTTGGTGGTGGGGGCTGGTGGATTGGCTTGCCCCGCCCTGCAATATTTGGTTGGAGCGGGGGTGGGGAATATCTGCATTATTGATCATGATGTGATTTCGATGTCGAATTTGCATCGGCAGACTTTGTATCGCGAGGATCAGATTGGCTCTTCAAAATCGCAGATGGCGGTTTTGGCGTTGAGTAAATTGAATGCGGATTGTCGATTGAGGGCTATCACGCGGGCGTTGAGCCCTGATAATGTTGAGAGCTTGGTGGCTGGGGCTGACATTGTGTTGGATTGTGCGGATAGTTTTGCGGTTTCTTATATATTGTCGGATGCTTGTTTGGTGGCGGGAAAACCGTTGATATCGGCTTCGGTTTTGGAATTTAGTGGGTATGTGGGCGGATTTTGCGGAGGAAAACCGTCATTGCGGGCGGTATTTCCTGACTTACCATCGCGGGCGGCGACTTGTGCTACGGCGGGGGTTTTGGGCAGCGTTGTTGGGACGATTGGGGCGATGCAGGCGCAGATGGCCTTGGCTTGGGTTATTGGACTTGAGCCTTCGGTTTTGGGGCGGCTTGTTACGGTGGATTTGAAGCGATTTCGGTTTGGTGGGTTTCGGTTTGATGGGGCGGTTGAGCCTTGTGAGGATTTGTTGAAATTTATTGCCGCGCAAGACATTGGAGCTGATGATTTTGTGGTGGATTTGCGGGGGCTTGATGAAGCGCCTGACGCCATTACACCTGATGCTTTACGATATTTGGTTGCGGATTTTGCGAAGCAAATTCCTGTGCCAAAACCCCGACAGACTGCCATTTTGTGCTGCCGTTCTGGCTTACGTGCATGGCGGGCGGCGCGGCATTTACAGAAATATTGGGATGGCGAAATCTCTCTTATAACACAAACAACTAACTAGGAAGTTGAACATGAAAAAATTGAAACTGACTACCGCGCTGGCGGTTATATTGATGGCATCGCCTGTATATGCGGCTGATAAAATGAGCTTGATGCTGGATTGGTTTATCAACCCTGACCATGGGCCGATTATCATTGCGCAGGAGAAGGGTTATTTTGCTGATTTGGATTTGGACATCGAAATTATTGCGCCTGCTGACCCTAATGACCCGCCGAAAATGGTGGCGGCGGGTAATGCTGATTTGGCGGTGACTTATCAGCCGCAGCTGCACATTCATGTGCATGAAGGTTTGCCGTTGAAACGGGTTGGGACTTTGATCGCCACGCCGCTTAATTGTTTGATGGTGGTTGATGATGGGCCGATTAAAACGATTGCTGACTTGAAAGGTCGGACGGTTGGGACGTCTGTTGGTGGGGTTGAGGATGCTGTTTTGGGCAAAATGTTGGGCAATTATGGGTTGAGCATGGATGATGTGACTTTGGTGAATGTGAATTGGTCACTATCGCCCTCGTTGATGTCTGGGCAGGTGGATGCGGTGCAGGCTTATCGGAATTTTGAGTTGACGCAGATGGAAATTGAAGGGGTGAAGGGGCGGTGTTTTTATGTGGAAGAAGAAGGCGTGCCTGCTTATGACGAGCTGATTTATGTGGCTAATCCTACCACTATGGATGTTGGGAAAATTCGGCGGTTTATGGCGGCGGTTGAGAAGGCTACGCAGTTTATTGTTAATCACCAACAAGAGAGTTGGGAGTTGTTTGCGGCGACTTCGGTCGAGTTGCGGGATGAGTTGAATGAGCGGGCTTGGGTGGATACTTTGCCGCGATTTGCGTTGCGGCCTACTGCTATGGATCAGGGGCGTTATGCGAAATATGAAGAGTTTTTGTTTGAGTTTAAATTGATTGATTCAATATTGCCTGTGGCTGATTTTGCAATTGATATCACTGCTGAGGAATTTGACCAATGAATTTAGTGCCAGATTATGGGAGAAGTTTTGGGCTTTGGCGGGCGGGTGCGGGTGATACGTGGCGGGATTATACGCGGCATGCATTTGTAAAAGGTTTGGGGGATGGGACGTTGCCGCGTAGCTCGTTTATTCATTATTTGATTCAGGATTATGTTTATTTGGTGCATTATGGCCGCGCTTGGGCTTTGGGGGTGGTGAAGGCTGAAACTATGGCTGAAATGAAAATTTGTGCGGCGACGGTTGATAGTTTGATGAGTCAGGAGATGAGTTTGCATGTTGCGGTTTGTGCGGCGGAGGGGATTAGTGAAGATGAGTTATTTAGTGCGGTTGAGGATGATGAGAATCTGGCTTATACGCGCTATGTGTTGGATGCGGGGCTTTCGGGGGATTATTTGGATTTGATGGCGGCTTTGTTGCCTTGTGCGTTTGGGTATGGGGAGATTGGGTTGAATTTGGCTGAAACTGCGGTTGCTGATACGCCTTATCGTGAGTGGATTGAGGTTTATGCGGGGGCGGATTATCAGGATATTTGCAGAAACCTTGGGGGGATGATTGATGTGTCTTTGGCGCAGCGGATTGGCGATGAGCCTGAAAAATCTGTGCGGTGGGGGAGACTGCAGAAGCGGTATTCCCGCGCCAGTGCGTTGGAGGCGAATTTTTGGTCAATGGGTCTTCGGGGGGAGCTGCGTGGGAAGTTGAGAAGCTTGTGAAGGGCGCGCCTTCTATACGGGTTTCTGGTGGTTATTGGTTTGATGATGTGCGGTTGTTTGATGGGGTTGAGCTTGAGATAGTTGCGGGGCAATGGACTTGTTTGTTGGGGGCATCTGGGGTGGGTAAATCTACTATTTTGCGGTTGATTTTGGGACTTGAAACTGGTGGGGAATTTTTGGGGGAGATTGTGGCTAGTGATGGGCTTGGTTTGGCTGGGCGGGTTAGTTATATGGCGCAATCCGACCTTTTGCTGCCTTGGTTGAATGTGGTTGATAATGTGGTGTTGGGGGCGCGGTTGCGGGGTGAAGAAATTAATATGGGGCGGGCTGAGGAGTTGATTGAGCGGATTGGGTTGAGTGGGCATCGGGCGAAGTTTCCTAATGAATTATCGGGCGGAATGCGGCAGCGGGTGGCGTTGGGGCGGACTTTGATGGAAGAGCGGGCGATTGTGTTGTTGGATGAGCCATTTTCGGCGCTTGATGCGAGTACGCGGGCGGATATGCAGGAGTTGGCGTTTGAAATGTTGGAGGGGAAAACTGTTTTGTTGGTGACACATGACCCAGCTGAGGCAGCGCGGTTGGGGCATCGGATTTTGGTTTTGTCGGCCAGTGAAGCGCGGGTTTGGGATGTGCCTGAGACGGTGGCTATTCGGGATGTGAACGCGGCTGAAGTGGTGGATTGTCAGGCTGGGCTTTTGGCGCATTTACGAGGGGCGGGAAATGAAGAAATTTGATATTATTGGTGCGGCGGTTTTGGGGGGTTGTTTGTGGCAGTTTATTGTGTGGGTGACGGGGGCGCCGCATTTTATTTTGCCTTCGCCTTGGCGGGTGGTGCAGATGGGGTTTACCAGCCGTGCGTTGATTGCTGAGCATGCTTGGGTGACCGTGCTTGAGGTGGTTTTGGGGTTGGTGATTGGTTCGGTTTTGGGGATTGTGAGTGCGGTTGTTTTGGCGGCATCTGGTTGGTGTCGGAGGTTGTTTTTGCCGATTTTGGTGTTTTCGCAGGCTATACCTGTGTTTGCTTTGGCGCCGATTTTGACGCTGTGGTTTGGGTATGGGATTGGGTCTAAAATTGTGATGACTGTGCTTATTATTTATTTTCCTGTGACGTCGGCTTTTCATGATGGGTTATCGCGTACGCCGCTTGGGATGTTGGATTTGGCTAAGGTTATGGGGGCTAGGGATTGGCAGGTGATGTGGCGAATTCGAGTGCCTGCTGCGTTGCCTGCGCTTGGCTCTGGGCTGAAATTGGCGGCGGTTTATGCGCCGATTGGGGCGGTGATTGGGGAATGGGTTGGTGCTTCTAGAGGCCTGGGGTATTTGATGTTGTTGGCGAATGGGCGGGCAAAAATTGATTTAATGTTTGCCTGCCTGATTGTGTTGGCGATATTCGCGATTTGTTTGCATGCTTTGGTTGGCAGGTTTGCCGACTATTTAGATGGGTATTCTAAGCGGGGTTGATCGTTTTGTGCGTGCCATTTTTCGGCGTTTAGGCCTCTGAAGAGTAGCCAGAAAGTGATTAGAAGTTCGCCGATGAAGAGATAGCTTGCTAGTTTGAAGGTGATTGTTGGATCGATGACAAAGGTTGTGCTATCGATGACGTAACCGAAGCAGCCGATCATTAGCGTGATGCCGATGAGTTTGGGTAGGAAATCTGATTTGTAGATTAGATAACCTAGTGGGAATAGCCATAGACCCCAGAAAATTTGCACGATGTTGATGCCATATTGGTGCATGCCTAGCAGAGTTGAAACTAGTGTGGGTGCTGGGGTTGTGCCGTTTAATATGAGCAGTGCGCCGCCTAAAGTGAACTCGTTTAGCATGGCGATGGGGACGCCGACCATGACCAGCAGAACCATGATGCTGGCTATGGTTTTATTGATGGGTTTGAGTATTTTATATAGCATGAGGACTAATGCGAAGTGGATTAGTTGGATGGTTAGGGCTGCGGCGATTGACCAGCGGACTAGGGATTCGTTGGCTAGGAGGTTGCTGATTGTTGTGGTGATATCGCCTTTGACGACTAGGGTTGGGACATACATGATGCCGAAAACGCCTAAGGGGATAAGGAGGAAATAGATGAAGCCTGTGGCTCTGGCGAAGATTTTGATGTTTTGCATGATGGTGGTTCCTTGGTTTTGGTTTAGTTGATTGTTATGACTAGGTTGCCGACTTTGTGGCCTTGGGCGACATATTCGTGGGCGGTGGTGATTTGTTCTAGTGGGTAGCTGCGGTCGATGACTGTGCGCAGCATGCCTGATTGCATTAGGGATTTAAGTTCGTTTAGGAATGCGCGGCTTTTTTGTGGGGGGAGCATGCCTGATGCGGTGAATTTGGCTTTTTGGGTGGTGAAGCGGTTGGTTAGCATTTTTAGGAGGAGCATGGGGCTTAGGGTTACGGATAGGTAGGTGGCGTTTTTGGCTAGTAGATGTTTGCAGAGGGAATAGGTGATTTTGCCGACGGCATCGAAGATGATGTCGTAGACATCGTCATTTAATAGGTAATCGTTAGTGGCGTAATCGAAGACTATATCGGCGCCTAGGGATTTTACGAGATCGAAATTGCGTTGGCCGCAAACGGCTGTGACGTGGGCGCCTAGGGCTTTGGCTATTGATACGGCATAGGTGCCGACGCCGCCTGATGCGCCGTAAATGAGGACTTTTTGGCCTTGTTTTATGTTGCCTAATTTTAGAAA
Source organism: Alphaproteobacteria bacterium (assembly GCA_002400495.2). GTDB lineage: Bacteria > Pseudomonadota > Alphaproteobacteria > Rhizobiales > OSC116 > OCS116. Next base: position 215,899 of record NVQL02000052.1, read on the forward strand.
ATTAAGGGCGGTGACGGCGCTGCCTGCTAGGGGGGCGGCTTCGGCATTGGTCATGTTTATTGATTGTTTGGTGACCATGGCGTCTTGGGGGATGGTGATATATTGGGCGTAGGCGCCTAGGGCGGGCATGCCGCCGAATACTTTATCGCCGACTTTGAAGTTGGTTACGGTTTTGCCGATGGCTTCGACTTGGCCTGCGAATTCGAAGCCTAGGGTTTGGCGTTTGGGCTTGGTGAGGCCTGTGTAGAGGCGGCCGATATAGGGTTTGCCAGTGCGCATCATTAGGTCTGCGGCGGTGACGCAGGTGGTGGCGACTTTGATGAGGAGTTGGTTGTCGGTTGGGGTTGGTTTTTGGAGTTCGGTGAGTTTTAGGACGTGGGGGGCGCCGTAATTTTGATAGGTTATTGCTTGCATTTTTAGTTTCCTTATTGAATTTAAGGTCACTATAAATGTGGGTGGAAAAAAAGGAAATTGGCTAATATTGCCGAAATGATATGCATTTATGCATGGTTGGTGAGTTCGGAGGTTAGGAGATCGAAGACGATGCGGATGCGGGCGCTGGTGTGTAGCTCGCGGTGGGCGACTAGGTAGGTTGAATAGGTTAGTGGCTCGAGGTTGGGGAGGACGCGGATGACTTTTGGTTCGAGGTCGGCAATGCTGCTATCTAGAACGCTGATGCCGAGGCCTTGCTTGACATATTCCCACATGACTAGCC
>NVQL02000040.1 GCA_002400495.2 Alphaproteobacteria bacterium
GGCCGACCATGTATAATAATTTGCCGGAAAAATACAAGCAAGTGACGACTATATTTATGTCTGGCTATGCCGAAGAAGTGTATCGTGATCAGATTGCTGAAAATGCCAATATTGGCTTTTTGGCCAAGCCAGTTGGCATTAAAAAGCTGGCGGAGACAGTGAAATTATACATAAGTGAAGACGAATAGTATTTTACTGTGAACAAAATTAGAACAATTGTTATTATATGTTTTATTTCAATGCGTTAACAAGGGTTGACATTGGAGAACAAAAAGAGTACATTTGGGTTAATATTTTCTAGAACATTCGGGTAAGGGAAAAACATGGATAAAAGTAAAGCATTGGCGGCAGCCCTAGGACAGATTGAAAAAAACTTTGGCAAGGGCTCTATTATGAGACTTGGCAAAGACAAGCAAGTGGTGGAAATTGAATCAATTTCAACCGGCTCTATTGGGCTTGATATTGCGCTTGGCATTGGTGGTTTGCCGAAAGGCCGTGTGGTCGAAATTTATGGCCCAGAATCATCAGGTAAAACAACTCTGACTTTGCATTTGATTGCAGAAGCCCAAAAAGCTGGTGGTGTATGTGCCTTTATTGATGCTGAACATGCGCTTGACCCAATATATGCCAAAAAACTTGGTGTGGATTTGGACGAATTGCTGATTGCGCAACCTGATAATGGTGAGCAGGCGTTGGAAATTACTGATACATTGGTGCGTTCAGGTGGTTTGGATGTTTTGGTGATTGACAGTGTGGCGGCATTGACACCGAAAGCTGAACTTGAAGGTGATATGGGCGATAGCTTGCCTGGTTTGCAAGCCCGTTTGATGAGCCAAGCTCTACGTAAGCTAACTGGTAGCATTTCTAAATCCAACACTATGGTGGTTTTCATCAACCAATTGCGGATGAAAATTGGTGTGATGTATGGCAACCCGGAAGTGACAACTGGCGGTAATGCGCTTAAATTCTATGCTTCTGTGCGGTTGGACATTCGTAAGGGTGCAGCGATTAAGAATAAAGACGAAATTGTTGGTAACTTAACCAAAGTGAAAGTGGTTAAAAACAAAGTCGCGCCACCGTTTAAATTGGTTGAATTTGACATTATGTATGGCAAAGGCATTTCTAAAATTGGTGAATTGGTTGATATGGGTGTGAATGAAGGGGTGGTTGAGAAATCTGGCTCTTGGTATTCTTATGACAGCCAACGCATTGGCCAAGGCCGCGAAAACGCCAAAAAGTTTTTAGCTGATAACCCTGAGATTGCTGATAAAATTGAAAAATTAATTAAAGATAAAGCTGGTTTGAACGGCGCTGATAAAGCAGCTGGTGCTGAGACAAAAGCTGATAATGTTAAACAGCTAAACGCGGGTTAAGCACTGAAATTATTCACAAGCATATGAAAGGAGATGGAAACATCTCCTTTTTGTGTTTTGAACATTGAAAWCATTGGTTTTACTGGCTATAAGCATAGAAAGTTAATTTGAAGATAAGCCATAAACTGGCAGTATGAGTGCAATATTATGTCAACAGTGAATGAAATTAGAAGYAAGTTTTTAGATTTTTTTGAAAAGAATGATCATAAAATYATATCRTCYGGCCCRTTGGTGCCGTTAAATGACCCGACTTTAATGTTTGCCAAYGCGGGTATGAACCAATTTAAAAATATATTCACYGGTGTYGAAAARCCAGAWTAYCCACGTGCYGTWACMTCGCAAAAATGTGTKAGAGCYGGYGGYAARCAYAATGATYTGGACAATGTTGGTTRTACYGCGCGRCATCAYACATTYTTTGAAATGTTGGGCAATTTTTCTTTYGGYGATTATTTTAAAGAACAAGCRATYACCATGGCTTGGGATTTGCTGACCAAAGAATATGGYTTGAATAAAGAYAARYTWTTRGTRACGGTYTATCATACYGATGAYGAAGCGGCTGAAATTTGGAAAAAAGTTGGTGGATTTAGCGACGAWAAAATTATYCGCATTCCGACCARTGATAATTTTTGGACMATGGGYGATACAGGACCMTGTGGCCCTTGCTCWGAGATTTTYTATGAYCATGGYGAYCACATTTGGGGTGGCCCTCCRGGTAGYAAAGATGAAGATGGYGAYCGGTTTATTGARATTTGGAACTTGGTYTTYATGCARCATGAAAATYTWGCTGATGGYAGYCGGGTTGATTTGCCGAAACCGTCTATCGATACCGGYATGGGGCTTGAACGCCTATCTGCATTGTTGCAAGGCAGCCATGACAATTATGAAACSGATATGATGCAAGCGCTCATTAACGCYTCTGCYGAATTTAGTGGTGTTGATGCCAARGGCGATCACAATRTWTCGCATCGGGTGATTGCTGACCATTTGCGCAGYGTSAGYTTTTTGATTGCGGATGGTGTATTGCCATCTAATGAAGGGCGYGGTTATGTTTTGCGCCGCATCATGCGCCGYGCSATGCGSCATATTGAAATGTTGGGYGTTAAAGACCCGATGATGTATAAATTATTACCTTCACTCRTCACCCAAATGGGRCAAGCTTTYCCTGAATTGGTGCGCGCCGAAGCGTTGATTAGYGAAACTATGAAATTGGAAGAAACYCGYTTTAAGAAAACCCTCGATARGGGKTTGAAAATTCTTGATGACGAGACKGYTGATTTGGGCGAGGGCGGWGAGCTTGATGGTAGAGTGGCGTTTAARCTTTATGACACTTATGGGTTTCCGTTTGATTTAACGGTTGATGCATTGCGCGAACGTAAAATGACTGTCGATAAAGAYGGGTTTGACGTGGCGATGGAAGAACARCGCACCAARGCRCGYGCCAATTGGAGCGGCGCTGGTGGTGAAGCTGAAGAAACCATTTGGTTTGATATAMGWGACMGRYTGGGTTCYACCGAATTTTTKGGYTAYAATTCTGAAAAAGCCGAAGGTGAGCTTTTGGCWATTTTAAAAGATGGTGAACTGGTTGACAAAGCTTCGGTTGGTGATGARGTTGCGYTGATTTTRAACCAAACYGCATTTTATGCCGAATCAGGTGGYCAAGTGGGTGACCATGGTGTGATGAGCCATGATGGRGTGAAAATTGAAATCAGCAATGTATTGAAAAAAGTTGGYGATCTATTTGTGCATTATGGCAARATTGTCAGTGNTGAATTGGCRGTTGATGATGGTTTGATTTTGGAAGTGAATTCTGAACGCCGYCGCTCWATCCGCTCTCACCATAGCGCTACGCATTTATTACATCAGGCTTTGCGTGATCGTTTGGGTGACCATGTGGCGCAAAAGGGCTCGTTGGTATCGGATGAACGYTTGCGGTTTGACTTTAGCCATACMAAGCCGGTTACGGATGARGAATTGGCYGAAATTGAATTGGTGGTCAATCGTCATATCATTGARAATAGYGAAGTTGTAACGCGGGTGATGGATCAGGAAGAYGCTGTGAAATCTGGYGCGATGGCATTRTTTGGCGAAAAATATGGCGATGAAGTGCGTGTGGTTAGCATGGGTTTTGGCKCTKATGCTGACAMAGCCTATTCGGTTGAGCTTTGTGGYGGCACACATGTGAAACAAACYGGYGACATTGGKTTGTTGAAAATTGTRAGYGAAACTTCRGTTGCATCTGGTGTGCGGCGGGTTGAAGCTTTGACRGCTGATAAAGCTCAGGCTTATTTGAAYYTRCAAGACMRACGTGTCAAAGATGCYGCCAATGTTTTGAAAACCAGCCCGGATCAAATGGCCGAGCGTGTATCGCAGCTGGTGGCTGAACGTAAGCAGTTGGAAAAAGAATTGGCTGATGCCAAACGCCAAATCGCATTGGGCGGTGGCGGTGCGGCTGAGGCTGCACTTGAGAYCATTAATGGCGTGAATTTTGAAGGCCGGGTGATACARGGCATTGCGGCCAAAGAATTGCGTGGTATTGTGGATGAAGCTAAGAGCAAACATGGCAGTGCAATCATTGCGGTTATTGGGATTAGTGAAGAAGGCAAAGCCGGCATTTCTGTTGGTGTGACGGCAGACTTGGTTGATAAATTTAAYGCSGTDGATTTGGTGCGCATTGGHTCGGCNNNTTTTGGGCGGYAARGGCGGCGGCGGACGGCCAGACATGGCGCAAGCCGGTGGGCCAGATGGCGCCAAGGGTGAACAGGCGATTGCTGCCATTCGCGCTGCAATATCATAATGAAGAGGGCAGATTATGGATATGGGACACAAAACCTTTAGATATAAAATTTATATTCTATTGGAAGTGAACCCGGCYMRATATCTGCCYTCGAAAATTCTCAATATATTTTTRATCATATTGATTGTGGCCAATGTATTTGCWTTTGCYATGGGCACWGTSGATAGYTTGGCSGCTRAWTAYGGCAYTTTTTTTGARTGGTTTAATATTTTTTCGGTWGCGGTTTTTACSMTMGAATATTTAGCGCGYRTWTGGTGYGTGGTTGAATACCCGCATTTAAAACATGTGACGCCGTTAAAAGCCCGRCTTGGTTATATGTTTAGGCCRATWGCATTTATTGAYTTGGTTTCRATTTTACCGTTTTATTTGGGTAATATTTTTGGYATTGATTTGCGYGGRTTGCGTATTTTACGCYTGTTGCGRATTTTGAAAYTKGCSCGATATTCWCCRGCGATYGAAACRCTYGGCCGGACGGTTTATAATGAAAGRCGGGCTTTGTGGGGCAGTTTAATCATTATGATTTGCCTGATYTTATTCAGCTCRACCTTGATGTATTTGATTGARCAAGATGCWCARCCCGAAAAATTYGGCTCRATACCGATGGCRGCWTGGTGGGCGGTTTCGACYTTGACCACTATWGGKTATGGYGATGCTGTRCCGATYACTGCRTTTGGTAAATTGGTTGGYGGRGTGTTTATGATGCTTGGCTTGGGCATGTTTGCCTTGCCGATTGGCATTTTGGCAACCGGCTTTAGCCAAGAAGCCAACCGCCGGCAATTTGTGATTAGTTGGGGCATGGTATCACGTGTGCCGGTGTTTCATGGCCTGAAGCCTGAAACCATATCGAGCATTATGAGCATGTTAAAAGCGCGGACCTATACAATGGGGCACGTGGTATTTAAAGCAGGCGATATCGCGGAGCAGATGTTTTTTATCACTTCTGGTGAAGCCAAGGCTGAGATGGAAGAAGGCGCGTTTAAGTTGAAAGAGGGTGATTATTTTGGCGAACTGGCTTTGCTGGAGGACAGAGTGCACAGCGGTACGATCAGCGCCACTACCCAATTGCATGTATTGGAATTGGATAAAAATGATTTCCAATATTTGTTGAGCATTCACCCCGAAATTAACCAGAAAATACGCGAAGAAGCTATGGTACGGCAGAATGAAGTGGCGACCGCTATGACAACCGATAAGAGTAATGTTTAGAACTCATCAATGTCATCTGTCCAGATGCCGCCTTTGTAACCGGCTGCAATGAGGGCTTTGGCTTTGTCTGTAGGTAAGCCTTTTGAGTGGTTGCTGCCATTATAGCTATCGACGAGAAATACCGATGTATTGACATCAGCCATGCGTTTGATGAATTTATTTGGCCAGCCCCAAACGATGGATTTAAGGTTGTTGGGAATGAGCAAGATGTTGTTTTTGCAACTTTCCGGCACGTAGCCGCTCCAGCCTATAAGCATATAATCTTTGGCGCAGGCTTTGAAACCCGGTTTGCTCATGGTGGCCATGCCAGGCAGGTCGGCATTTAGCTGGATGTGGAGTTTTTGTTTGCCGCCGTAAATCATTAATTTGGTTTGTTGGGCTTTGGGTAAGGTTTTTATCTTGTCGCTGAGCATTTTGGCTTCGGCTAAATTGTTGCTTTTTATATTGATGAGGAATTTTTTGTCGGGGAATTTTTCGAAGATTTCTGATATTTCAGGCATCATGCCGACATATTTACCGCGGAACGGGAATGTTTTGCCACCATCGGCGGTATAGCCATAACCGATGTCGAGGGTTTTGAGATAGGCCATCGATTGTTCTTGGGTGACGCCATTGCCTTGGGTACGGCACTCAATTGTCCAATCATGAAAAACGGCCAATTTGTCATCGGTGGTCCGGTGGATGTCGAACTCGACAATATCGGCGCCTCTGGCGAATGCATATTCAATTGAGGCGATGGTATTTTCTAGGTAATTATGTTTGGGCGGGTAAATGCGGTCGGCGGTGCAAGTGTCATTCTGCAAACCGTCTTTTGGATAGGTTTGAGCCACGCCGCGATGTGCCAATAGAGTGACTTGTTGGTCGAGCGCGGTGAATAGGCTGGTATTGTTGAGCCATAAACCGGTGGCAATGACGCCAAAACCAATGGTAAATTTAGTTATTTTTCTCATCTGTAGCAAACCTAACATTATCTATGAGTCGTGTTTTGCCTAAAGAGGCGGCAACGAATATAGTTAGTTTATGATCGGCAATCGTGGCGGTTTTGAGGGTGTTTTGTGTTCTTATTTCGAAATAATCTGGTTTGAAACCTGATTCTTCGATGATTTGCATGGTTTGTTTTTCCAACTCGCGGAAATTTTCTTCGCCAGCTAAGATGGCTTGTTTGACATAGTTTAGAATTTGATTGAGGCGTGGTGCGATTTGTTTTTGCTCAGCTGTTAAATAGCTGTTGCGGGAGCTGAGTGCCAAGCCATCTTCATCGCGCACAATTGGGGCGCCTATTACGTTGATGGGCATGCAAAGGTCAATCGCCATTTGTTTGATGACCATGAGTTGCTGATAGTCTTTAAGGCCAAAAACGGCATGGTCAGGGGCTATGATGTTGAATAATTTTGTCACCACAGTGGCGACGCCGGTTAGGTGAGTGGGGCGAGACTTGCCGCACAATATGCCATCTAACGCCGCGACGCTGACCAATGTTTTGCTGGCACTGCCTTCGGGGTAGATTTCAGCGGCACTGGGGGCAAAGATATAATGATTGCCGGCTGCCTCTAATTTTTCTTGATCGGCCTTTAGGGTTTTGGGGTAGCTATCAAAATCCTCGTTGGGGCTGAATTGCAAGGGATTAACAAAAATGCTGGTGATGACAATGTCGGCATGTTGCTGCATTTGCGCTACCAATGAAATATGCCCGGCATGTAAGTTGCCCATGGTGGGCACGAGGCCGATGGTTTTGCCTTTTTGGCGTTCGGCCTTGATGATGTTGCGGATGTCGGCGATGTTTGAAATGGTTTGCATATTATGACTCGAAACTATGTTGTGGTTCTGGATAGAGGCCATCTCTAACCTCTTGACCAAAAGCTTTGATGGCGTTTTGAATGTTGTTTTCCTGATCCATATAATTTTTAACAAAGCGCGCGGGGCGTTTGGTGAGGCCAAGAATGTCTTGTATCACTAAAACTTGGGCGTCGGTATCTTTACCAGCGCCAATGCCGATGACCGGAATTTTTACGGCTTTGGTGATTTTTTTGGCCAGATTTACCGGCACACATTCGAGCAATATAATTTTAGCACCCGCCGCCTCGGCGGCTTTGGCGTTGTTTAACATATCTTCGGCGGCAGATTTGGTGCGACCTTGCACTTTAAAGCCGCCCAATTGATGAACAAATTGTGGGGTGAGGCCAAAATGAGCGCAGACCGGAATGCCTTGTTCGCTGAGTTTGGCGATGATCGGGATGAGCCAGTCTTTGCCTTCGAGTTTGACAATTTCTGCGCCGACACGCATCAGCTGTGCGGCGGTGATTAGTGCATCTTGCGCGGTAGAATAAGTGGCGAACGGCATATCTACCATGATGAGTGGCAAGGGTGCGCCGGCGACCACGCATTTTGTGTGGTAAATCATATCTTCTATGCTGACCGGTAGGGTGTTGGTATGGCCTTGTATGGTCATGCCGAGGCTATCGCCAACGAGAATGACTTCGATGTGATTGTCATTAATGGTGCTGGCCATAGAAAAATCATAAGCGGTGAGGGTGGCGAATTTTTGCCCCTCATTTTTAAGTTTTTGCAGGATGGGCAAAGTGATTTTTTTGGTTTTTCTTACTGGTGGTATTTCTGATTCTGACATTTATTGCGCCCCCCTAAAATGGGTTTAATATTTGGAGTCGGCTGTTTGATAGGCTGATGTTGCCATGACATCGCGGAAAAATGTGCATTTATTTTGCAAGGCAGCATAGCGGATTTTTTGATATTGGGTTTTGTAACCTGACATTTTTTTGTTGAATTCTTGGTTGCCATTGACGATGAAATAAACTGGCCAATTG
>NVQL02000019.1 GCA_002400495.2 Alphaproteobacteria bacterium
GGCAAATTATTATATGTAAATTACAAAGCCAATGGCAAAGTCTACACCTATTACCGTTTTGGCAGCCAGTTTTATGATGGCAATGGCAAGTCAATCAACGGCTCATCAAGCGTTCCGGTATCTGGCAAGGGCTTTATGGCCATTCCTGTACCCGGTGCTAGAATGACCAGCAAATTCGGCATGCGCCGTCATCCGGTTTTCCGCCGCTGGAAAATGCATTCCGGCACCGATTTCGCCGCCCCACGTGGCACACCTATTTATGCAGCCGCCTCAGGCAAAGTCACCATCGCCAGATGGTATGGCGGTGCAGGGCGTTATGTGCAAATCAGCCATAGCAATGGTTATGCCAGTGGCTATATGCATATGACCCGTTTTGCCAGCGGCATGAAAAAAGGCCGCAACATTAAGAAAGGCCAAATCATTGGTTATGTTGGCTCAACCGGCACAGCCACCGGCAATCATCTACATTTCGAAGTGATGAAAAACGGCAAAAAAATCAACCCGATGAATATGATCGGCAATAGCAGCGGTAGCCGCGTGGCCAGCTCTGGTAAACTTTCAGGCAATCAATTGTCTAAGTTTAAGAAAGAAAAATCCCGCATCACCCGCATGTTAAACCAAACCAGCGCGATCGAAAAGATTGCGAAGAGGTAAGGAATTTGAGCCAAGTTAGGTTTGAATTTGGTTTGGGGTTTAGTCTAGTTTTTTTCGTTCGGCTTCGCCTCTCTAGTTAGCCCCTGCGGGCGCTTACCTCCGCAAGCTTGCTAAGCCACTCAGCCGCTGGTCAGATGCAAATTCATCACCCCCAATCAACCACATTAAGCTTAGTGAGCTAGAGTTTGATGAACCTCCGAACTCATGTGCCTTGCTTGGGAAAAGAGTCCGAAGCCTTTAGGCTGAGGCAAGCGCGACCGCGCGTCGCCGTTAGGCGTGGCAAGAGAGCGGAGCGAACGCACGCTAGTGCTGCTAGCCTACCGATAGGTAGGCGAAAAAGAGAGGCCAAAGCCGAACGAAAAAATGCAAACTTCCAGAGCATTAACAGGGGCGCCACCCTGAGCCAACCGCAGGTAATGCACCAAAATTTAGCGCCCCACCCAGCCGCCACAAAAAAACAAGCAAACCAATTTCGGATTGCTTGTTTCATTTCGGCTAACTAGATTTAGCTCAAGGTTCAGGTGGCAAAAGCCACTATTGCCACATTGTCTCTCGAAGTGTCGCCATATACTTATGCAGCTGCCGCTCTGGGAAACAATCTTGTTGGTTATCGCTAATGTCTGAACTTAAGCTGGCTTCGAGGTGGCTGTAAGTTTCGCAACCGCTCCGAAACACGCGCTGAAATATTGCAGAAATTAAATTAATGTTGGCTAATTTTTCTATTCTATTCATTTAAGATGCTCCTATAATGAAAGTCCGCACCTAATACATAACTCTAATTTTTAACAGATTAATGACAGTCCAAAAACCCACACTGATTCAAAACGGTTTCGAAATCTACAAACAAGCTTTAGATGTCAAAACCCAAAAGCAGCTAGTAGAAATCATCCGTCAAATGGTGGCAATATCACCATTATATCAGCCCACCATGCCACGCACAGGCACACCGCTTAACGTCAAAATGACCAACCTCGGCAAATTTGGTTGGGTCAGCGATAAACAAAATGGCTATCGATACCAAGAATTTCACCCCATCACCAAACAGAATTGGCCAGACATTCCGCGTGAAATAATCGACATTTGGCAATGTTTCACGGGAAACAGCTTAACCGAATTTAACCTTTTAAATCCTGACGTTCAGCAGAATGAATGGCCGCTGCCCGAATGTTGTCTGGTCAATTTTTATAAGGCCGATAACAAGATGGGCATGCATGTTGATATGGATGAAGCTGACCACACAACGCCTGTATTGTCGATCAGCCTAGGCGATGATGCCATATTCCGCATGGGCGCCGCAAAGCGTGGTGGCAAAACCGCGAGCATTAAACTGCAATCGGGCGATGTGGTGGTTTTTGCCAATGAAGCGCGGATGTTTTACCACGGCGTTGACCGTATTATCGGCGGGACATCTAGCTTGCTGAAAGGTGAGGGGCGGTTGAATTTAACGTTGCGGCGGGTGACGTGAGGTTTGCTCAGACATAGACAGTTGGCTGTACTGCCTATACTCTGGAAGTTTGCATTATGTTTGGCACTGCGTGCGTTCGCTCCGCTCTCTAGCTAAGCCACTCAGCCGCTGATCAGCGGTAAAATCACCACCCAACCTAACCGCATTATGCTTAGTGAGCTCGAGTTTGGCGAAACTCCGAATTTCGATGCGTCCCGACAAACTCAGAATTTGTAGCCTTGTGCTTATCGTGGGAAAAGGGTCCGAAGCCTTTGGCTGAGGTAAGCGCGACTGCGCGTCGCCGTTAGGCGTGGCAAGAGAGCGGAGCGAACGCACGCTAGTGCTAATAGAGAGCAACGCGAACGATAAAAGAGAGGCCGCGCCGAACGAAAAAATGCAAACTTCCAGAGCATAGGCAGCACTGCCAATTGTCTTTTTGTCGGCAGAGTTTTATTCGTAAAGTGGCCAACGCGCGCGGGGGGGCGCGGTGAGGTTGTTGGTGTTGCCATTTAAATATTGGGTGATGCCTGCCCAGGCGATCATGGCGCCATTGTCGGTGCATAGATTCGCCGGCGGAACGATTAGTTCGAAATTATGTTGTTGGCCGAGGGCGGTTAATTTTTTGGCGATGGCTTGGTTGGCGGCTACGCCGCCTGCAATTATGAGTTTTTGGGGTGAATCAATGGTAACATTGAGATTTTCGCGAAAAAGCAGCATTGCGCGTTTTAGGCGGTCGGCTAAAACATCGGTGGCTGCGGCTTGGAATGCGGCGCAAAGGTCGTACTTATCTTGTTGGGTGATGGGTTGGATGTTTTTGGCGGCAAGTAGTACCGCGGTTTTTAGGCCTGAGAATGAGAAATCGCAGTTTTTGCGGCCCTTCATAGGACGAGGTAAATTGAAGCGTTTGGGATTACCTTGTTTGGCATATTGTTCGACAAATGGACCGCCGGGATAGCCAAGGCCTAGCAATTTGGCGGTTTTGTCGAAGGCTTCGCCGATAGCGTCATCGATGGTAGTACCCAATAATTCATATTGTCCTACTTTATTAACCTGCAGGATTTGGGTATGACCGCCTGAAATGAGTAATAGCAAATATGGTGGTTCGATGCCGTGGGAAAGACCTGCGGTTAATGCATGGCCTTCGAGGTGATTGACGGCTATAAATGGTAGATCATGTGCTAAAGAAATGGCTTTGCCGCTCATCAGGCCGACGATAACGCCGCCTAAAAGGCCGGGGCCAGAGGTGGCGGCGACTAGGTTTAGGTCATTATAGGTTAATTGTGCGGTTTTGAGCGCCTCGGCGACCATTTGATCCATATATTCTATATGGGCGCGGGCGGCTAGCTCTGGCACAACGCCGCCAAATGGGGCGTGGACATCGGTTTGGGTGTGGATGATATTGGACAGAATATCGGCACTGCCATCGGCATTGCGCCTGACAATGGCAGCGGCGGTGTCATCGCAACTGGATTCTAAGCCTAGACATATGATTTGTTTATGTGACAATTTGCGGAATCCCACTTGACCTAAATGCTATATATATTCATATATGAGAACGCTTTTATAATAAACGCCGAGATGAGGCAAGCTGTGAATATGATTCCACAAAATTTAACCCTTCCGATTAAAATTGGTAGCCGCGGTAGTCCGCTGGCTTTGATACAGGCTCAACAGACCCGTGACAGGTTGAAATCGGCCTTTGGGCTGGATGAAAAAGATTTTGAAATTATCGCCATTTCGACCAAAGGTGACCGCATTCAGGATAAGCCGCTTAAGGATTTTGGCGGTAAAGGGCTGTTTACTAGTGAAATTGAGCAACAGCTTAGTGATGGCAAGATAGATATTGCGGTGCATAGTATGAAAGATGTGCCGACTATGCTGCCTGCGGGGCTGATAATTACGGCCATTTTGCCGCGGGAAGATGTGCGGGATGCGTTTATATCAGTTAAATATAACGCGTTAAAAGAACTGCCTGAGGGGGCGGTGATTGGGTCGTCATCTTTGCGGAGAGCGGCTATTTTGCTGGCGATGCGGCCTGACTTTAAGATTGTGAATTTTAGGGGTAATGTGCAAACGCGGCTTGAAAAACTGGCTAATGGTGATGTGGATGCGACTATTTTGGCTTTGGCGGGGTTGAACCGTTTGGGCATTAATGAAGTGATGACGCATAGTATATCGGCGGCGGATATGTTGCCTGCGGTGGCGCAGGGCGCGATTGGGCTTGAGGTGCGTGATAATGATGTATCGATGATTAAATTATTATCGGCGATTAATTGTGGTGAAAGCCAAGCTGAAGTGAATATGGAACGGGCGTTTTTGCGGGCGTTGGATGGCTCTTGTCGCACGCCGATTGCGGCTTTGGCGCAAGTATATGGGCAGCAAATTGAGTTTAAGGGCAAGATTTTAACCCCTGATGGTAAGGTTGTGCATGAGGTGGCGATTACGGCACCGTTGAACCAAGGGGAAGTTTTTGGGCGTAATTTGGGCTTGGAATTACTGGAAAAAGCTGGGCCTGACTTTTTTGAACCTTTATATGAGATTTAAGTGAATGAAGCAGATATTAGTCACCAGACCACAGCAGGATTTTCAGCGTACAGCCGATGGTTTGGTTGAATTGGGGTTTGGGGCGGTGTCTGCGCCTGTGATGGTTTTTTGTGAGCTTGAGTTTTTGATGCCGAAGCTGGATGAGGTGGCGGCTTTGGTTTTTACATCGGCCAATGGCATTAGAGCCATTGTGGATGTTGCTGAATTTGCGGATTTGCCTTGTTATGTGGTTGGTAAGCAAACGGCTAAGTTGGCGGCTTTGCACGGGTTTGAGGTTTTTGGCCAAGGTGCTGGTGATGTTGGGAGCTTGGTTGAAGTGATTGCGCAGGATTATTTAGCACGCGGCCTAAAAAATAGATTATTGCATATATCAGGCGTGGAGCAGGCGGGGGATTTGGCTAAAAGCTTGGCCGAATTGTCAATTGATTGCGAGCGTTTGCGGGCTTATGAAATGAAGCCAGAAAAGCAGATAGAGCCTGAGATTGAACAAAAATTATGCGCGGGTGAAATTGATGCTATATTGTTTTATTCGACTAGAAGTGCAAAAATATTTATAGATTTAATTGAGAAAATGGGGCATTTGGCAAAAATAAGCTCTTTACCCGTATTTTGTTTGTCAAAAAACATTGCAGATCGGGCATGTAAGCCCTATCTTAAACAGATATATTATATAGATCAGCCCGATGAGCAGGCATTGTTAGACTTGCTGCATAAAAAATTAAACTAGACTCTCTTATGAATAGGCCTGAATGATGAGTGAAGATGATAAAAAAAATGAAGATGTAAAGCCTGAAGATGAGGTGGTTGAAACCATTGAGGTCGAAACCATTGAGGCTGAAGAGGTTGAGGCTGAAGATGTTTCGTTTGAAGAGCTTGATCGGGAATTGGATGAAATTGCGCCGCCTATCGCTAAAGAAGATAGTGGTTTTGGTGGGTTGATTGTGGCCGCTTTATTGGGCGGTGTGGCGACGGTGGTTTTGGTGTTTGGGCTGGGTTATTTTACGCTCAAATCTGACAGTTTGGGTGGTTTGAGCCATTTGATTAATGGCGGGGATGCGGCAGCGGCGGCTGAAGAGCGTTATACTGACGTTTCGACGCGTATATTGTCGATCGAAGGTGAGTTGATTGAGATACAAGAGACGATGCCTGAACCGACTGATTTATCGCCGATTATTGACAAGATTGCTGCTTTGGAAGGCTTGGCTGCTCAGCAAACAGAGCAGAGCTTTGATTTTAATGCGGAGCTTGACGGTATTCGTGAAAGACTATCGAGTGTTGTGTTGCCCAGCGTGAGTGTGAACAGCGCGGGGGTGGCAAATGAAGCGGCGCGGGTTGTTGATTTAGAAAAAATTGCTGATATTGAAGTTGAGATTGCGGCGCTTACGGCGGAATTGGCGGCGGTGAAAAGTGTTGCGGAAAATGCTGCTGAGCTGGCTGCTGCTAAAAATACGGGTCTTGCTGGTGATGCTAGTGGCATGGCGACTGCGTTGGCGGTGGCCTCGTTGGAGCGGGCATTGCAGGATGAAGCGCCGTTTGAAGTGGAGCTTAACGCCTTAAAAGGTGTGGCGGGCGATAATGTTGCGCTGGCTGAATTAGCCGCTTATGCGGCAACAGGTTTGGCGAGTGAAGTGACTTTGTTGGGTCAATTTAACGGTTTGCTTGATGCGGCTTTGGTGGCGGATTTAAAAGGCGAAGGTAAATCGATATTTGATAAATTTATTGGCAATGCCAAAGCGGTTATCTCTATTCGCAAAACTGGTAATGTTGAAGGCGACAATGTCGAGGCGGTTTTGGCGCGGATGGAAGTGGCGATTTTGAACAAGAATTTAAGTGCGGCCATTGCTGAAGGCGAAGGGCTTGAAGGCCCTGCTAAAACGGTGTTTGCCAATTGGATGGCGGCGGTGAAAAGCCGCATGGCGGCACAAGATTTAATGCGCCAAGTGAGCGCGGATATATTGACATCATTGCAATAGAGTGAAACTGCAAATAAGCTAAAAAATTAGGGTGTATGATGATTAGATTGATTGGGTATTTTATAGCATTTGTGGTGTTTGTTACCTCGGTCGTGTGGCTGAATAACAATCCTGGATTTGTGGAATTTGACTGGTTTGACTATCACATTAAAATTTCGATGGGTCTGTTTATTGCGGCCATTGTTATATTGGTGGTGCTGTGTGTGATCACATGGCGTTTGGTGCGCGGTATTATGGGTGCGCCTGATGCTTTTGGGGTGTTTTTCTCATCACGCAAACGCAAAAAAGGCTATGAGGCTTTGTCGAAGGGTATTATTGCGGTTGGTTCTGGCGATTTAAGAGGCGCGCAAAAATTTGCTCGGTTGGCGACTGATAAATTAGACAATGAACCTTTGACTTTGTTATTGCGGGCGCAAACTGCGCAGTTGGAAGGCAATAGAGACCAAACTCATAAAGCTTTTGAGAAAATGATTGAGCAAGATGCGACCAAAATGCTGGGTTTGCGCGGGCTATTTATGGAAGCGCAGCGTAATGAAGATGGTGCTGCGGCCAAGCTGATCGCTTTGGATGCGGTGGCGCATGATGGGCAGAGTAAATGGGCATTGAACGGGTTGTTTGACATGCAAACAGCCGAGGGCGACTGGGGCGGTGCGCTTAACAGCTTGTTGATGATTGGCCGTTTAGAGGGCGCAAATATAGGTGAAAACAAACGCAAACGCGCGGTTTTGCTGACTGCCGAGGCGATGAATATTGAAAATAGTAATGCCGAGCGGGCTTTGGAATTGGCGTTAGAAGCCCGTACCTATGCGCCCGAATTGGTGGCAGCCACAGTGCTTGCTGCCAAATTATTATTGGCTAAGGGCAGCTTGCGCAAGGCGCATAAATTGTTAGAAAAATGCTGGCGTTTGGCGCCGCACCCGGAGCTTGGCGCGTTATTTGTCGTGCAAAAAGATGCTGAAAAACCCAATATGCGGCTAAAACGCGTGCAGACATTTGCTTTAAAGGCTGGGATTGGCCATGCTGACATGGCAGCGCGCGGCATTGTGGAAGCCGCGGTGATGGTGGCGCGGGTGGCGATTGAGCAGGGTGACTGGGCGGCAGCGCGCAAAGCACTGGAAAATATTGTGGCTGATGACCCGAGTGCGCGGATTTGCACTTTGATGGCTAAGATTGAGCAAGGTGAATTGGGCAATAGAGGGCTGGTGGCAGAATGGTTGGCGCGGGCGCAACGTGCGCCGAATGACGCTGTTTGGCTGGCGGATGGGCATATTGCTGATGTTTGGGCACCGGTATCGCCTGTGACGGGTGAATTGGATGCCTATGAATGGAAAGTGCCTGATTATAATTTGGCACAAGTTGAAGCTGATATGGCGGCGAATATTTTGCTTGAGCATCATGAAAGTGAAGTGCAGGCTTTGCAGAGCCAAGAAAAGGCGCAAAAACAAGCGATTGTGGATGTGAAGAAAAAAGCCAAGTTAGAAATGGCTAAGATTACTGAAGAAAAGCAGAAGAAACTCGCCAAAGATAAGCTTTCTGACGAGAGTGGTGGGGATGATGGTGGTAATGAAGGTGGAATTGATGGGGCTAAAATTACTGTTGTTGCGGCGCCGAAAACCGTGGATGTGAAGATTGAAAAAGTGAAGGCACAGGAAAAAATTGATTTTCAACCTGCTGATGCCAGCCCACAAAAATCGGGTACTAAAAAATCTAGCGGATTGAAAGCAAGTGATGACAAGAAGCCGACTAAAAAGAAAACCAATAAAAACAAACCTAATAAAGTGACGCAGCAAGCCAGCAAAAGCCCTTATAGTAGCCAGCCGATTGTAGACGGGAATGACCAAGCGGCATTGCCGCATCGCCCTGATGACCCTGGTTTACTGAGTGATGATAAAGATGCTGGTGAAGGTGGTTATTATTCTAATTGAACTAAAAAGTGAGACTATATATGTGGCAAAAGATTAAATCTTTTACAGATAAATTGATGGGACAGAAGCTTAGCGGCGCTGATTTGCAGGATGATGAGTTTCAGCTTGCTGCCGTGGCTTTGATGGTGCATGCGGCGCGGATTGATGGATTTTATAGTGCGGAAGAAGCCCGTGTGATGCATAGGCAAATTCAGAAGCATTTTGACATTAGCGAAGAAGAAGCGACTTTATTGATTAAAGACGCTGATAATGCTGAGCGTGATGCGATTGACCTGTATAAATTTACTAGAAAATTAAATGATGAATTGGACAATGATGGGCGCAAGGAAATTGTGCGCATGTTGTGGAAGATTGTGTTGGCCGACAATGAGATTACGCCGTTTGAGGATAATTTGATTTGGCGGGTGTCGGAGTTGTTGGGGGTTTCGACTAATGATCGGATTGCGTTGCGGGAAGCAGTTAAGGCTAGTTTATAAGTTTTGAGTTGGTTTGGAGTTGGTTGGTTTGTTTCGTTCGCGGCTATTCCTCGCTTTGCTCGGGCCTACACGGGTGCGCCACATAAGTGGCGGCCTTCAGTTCGGCTGGCTTAAAAAACACATGAGTTTTTTAAGCTGGGAGGGATGCGGAGAGTTTGAGTTTTGGTGCGATACTGAAAAGATTGGAATGAGATTATGACTGCGATAACCATTATAACTGGGGCGTCGGGGGGGATTGGTGAGGCTTTGGCTTATCAATTTGCTGGTTTGGGTGAAGATTTGTTATTGGTGGCGCGGTCGGGGGATAAGCTGCAGAGAGTTGCTGATGAGATTGTTAAGCGGCATTCGTGCAAGGTTGATGTTTTGGAGCTGGATTTAAGCTTGTTGGATGCGGTTGGGACGTTGGTGAGCTATCTTAAAGAAAATGACTTGAGTGTTAAGCATATGGTCAATAATGCGGGGTTTGGATTGAACGGCCCGATGCGTGAATTGGGGATTGAGGCGCAGTTGAATATTGTTGATTTGAATGTGCGGGTTTTGACGGATTTATCGATACGGTTTTTGGATGAAATTGAGGCTAATGGTGGGGGTGTGATGAATGTTGCTTCGACCGTAGCGTTTTTGGCAACGCCTTATATGGGGGTTTATGGGGCGAGTAAGGCTTTTGTTTTGTCGTTCACGGAAGCGTTGGCTGAAGAGAGTAAACATCGGAATATTAAGGTGAGTGCGGTTTGCCCTGGATCGACTGAAACTGGGTTTGGGGAGCGGGCGCAAATGGGGCGCTCTGATTTGTTTGATTATGCGCCGTTGATGAGTGCTGAAGCTGTGGCTGAAATTGGGTTTAATGGTTATATGCGTGGTGAAACGATTGTGGTGACGGGGACGATGAATAGGTTGTTGCCTTATATGCTGCGCTTGACGCCGAAATGGTTGTCGCGGTTGGTTATTGGGCGGTTGATGAATACTGAGAAGTAAATTTTGGCGGTGGTTGTGATGCTGGGTAGCCGCTTGTTAATGCTCTGGAAGCTTGCATTATGTTTGGCACTGCGTGCGTTCGCTCCGCTCTCTAGCCTAAGCCACTCAGCCGCCGATCGGAGGCAAATTCACCACCTAACCTGACCGCATTATGCTTAGTGAGCTAGAGTTTGGCGACACACCGAGTATAGGTGCCATACAGCAAACTCAGAATTTGTAGCCTTGTGCTTGTCGTGGGAAAAGGGTCCGAACCCGTAGGGTGAGGCAAGGCCGACTGGCCGTCGGGCGGTTAGCCCGTAGCAAGCACGCGGAGGCGTGCGCCCGCAGGGGCCAACTAGCCCACCGAAAGGTGGGCGTAAAAAATGAGACTTCCAGAGCATTAGCAGGACGCCACCCTGCGATAACTGCTGGCTCAGTACCTATAACTTGACTGCTGAATTTGCAGCTATCTATTTCTCTTCCAATATCTGCGCATCAACCACAGTTACCGCTGTTAAATTCATCAATCCACGCGATGTAATGCTGTCGGTGGCGATGTGTATGGGTTGTTTCATGCCTAATAATATAGGGCCGACGCTGAGGCCGTTGCCAATGGCTTTTAGCAGGTTGAAGCTGGCGTTTGCGGTGTCTAAGTTGGGGAATATCAGCAAGTTAGCGCGGCCTGTGAGGCGTGAATTGGGGAATAATGCATGGCGGATTTCGGGGTCAATTGCGGCATCGGCGTGCATCTCGCCATCGACTTCTAAATCGGGGGCGACTCTGTTTAAAATCTCGACTGCATTGCGCATTTTTAGGGCTGATTTTGTCGGGGCATTACCAAAATTACTGTGGCTGATTAGGGCGATTTTGGGAGTGATGCCGAAGCGTTTTAGTTCTTCTGCGGCCATTAGAGTGGTTTCGACGATTTCATCGACGGTTGGAATGGGGGTTACATAGGTGTCGCAGAAGAATAATGCGCCGTCTTCGAGCACTAAACCGTTCATGGCGGAAACATCGCCAACATCTTGGCGTTTGCCGATGATGTTGAGGGCATATTTTAAATGCCAGAAATATTGGCCATAAGTGCCGCAAATCATGCCATCAACTTCGCCGCGTTTGAGCATGATGCTGGCAATGGCGGTGCTGTTGGTGCGGATGATGGTTTGTGCCTCGGCGGGGGTGATGCCATCACGTTGCATGATTGTGTGAAATTCACTCCAATAATCGCTGTAGCGGGCATCATTTTCGGGGTTACAAATCTCGAAATCTTCGTGTGGGCGGATGTGTAGGCCAAGCTGTTTGCAGCGTGAGGCGATGACATCGGGGCGGCCGATTAGCACTGGGATTGCGATGCCTTCATCGATGACGGTTTGCACGGTGCGCAATACGCGGCGGTCTTCGCCTTCGGCATAGACAATGCGTTTGGGGTCGGTTTTGGCGCGGTCAATCACTGGTTTCATCAGCATTTGAGAGCGGTAGACAAAATGTTCTAAATCTTCGCGGTAGGCTTTGAAATCTTCGATCGGGCGGGTGGCGACGCCGCTATCCATTGCGGCTTTGGCGACAGCGGGGGCAATCTCTACCAGCAGGCGTTGATCGAATGGTTTGGGGATGACATAATCGCGGCCAAAGGTGAGGCTTTCGCCTTGATAGGCGTGGGCGACCACTTCTGAGGCTTCGACCATGGCTAGATCGGCTATGGCGACGACGCAGGCGCGTTTCATTTCTTCGTTAATTGTGGTGGCGCCGACATCTAGTGCGCCCCTAAAGATGAAGGGGAAACAGAGGACGTTATTAACTTGATTGGCGCTGTCGCTGCGGCCTGTGGCGATGATGGCATCGGGGCGGGCGGCGCGGGCGACGTCGGGCATAATCTCTGGGTTGGGGTTAGCCAAGGCCAGAATCAGCGGGTCTTTGGCCATTGGCATGATCATTTCGGCGGTCAGTAGATTGGGGGCTGACAGGCCTAAGAAAACATCGGCACCGACAAGTGCGTCGTTTAATTCTATTTTTTTGGCTTGGGCGAAATCCATTTTTTGTTTGGATGCGTCTTTATGGTCTTTGTGGATGTGACCTGTATGATCGAACAGATAAATATTTTCGCGTTTTGCGCCTAGGGTGAGCAGTAGGTTTAAGCAGGCAATGCCGGCTGCGCCGCCGCCTGTTGAGACGATTTTTACATCTTCGAATTTTTTGTTGACGAGGCGTAAAGCGTTGAAAATGGCTGCACCTGCGACGATGGCGGTGCCATGTTGGTCATCATGAAATACGGGGATGTTCATCCGCTCGCGTAAATCGTTTTCGACGATGAAACATTCTGGGGCTTTGATGTCTTCTAGGTTAATCGCGCCGAAAGTTGGTTCTAGGGCAGCAATGACATCGGCTAGCTTTTTTGGGTCTTTTTCGTTGAGTTCGATGTCAAACACATCGATGTCGGCGAATTTTTTAAACAGGACGGCTTTGCCTTCCATCACTGGTTTTGAGGCGAGGGGGCCGATGTCGCCTAAGCCTAGCACGGCTGTGCCGTTGGTGACGACGCCGACAAGATTGCCGCGAATGGTATAATCGCGGGCGGTTTGTGGGTCTTTGACAATTTCGAGGCAGGCTTCGGCCACGCCAGGGGAATAAGCTAATGAAAGGTCGCGCGCATTGCCCAAAGGTTTGGTGGGGGTGATGGTCATTTTACCCGGGCGCGGGTATTTGTGGTATTTTAAGGCGCGTTGTTTGAGGCTTTCATCGGACATATTTTTACCTGTGATTGATTCGTTGTTTTTGATAGAGTAATTGAGAGTGTAATTGCGGTAAAGGGCTATTTAAAATTAACCTAATTTGATAAAATTCCTACAGATACTATTGCTTTGCTAGATAAATTGCTTATATCTATTATTCAAACAATAGTTAGGAATTTTAGATGATTGCAGTGATTCAACTTTTAAGTTCAATAATCGGTATATTGAAATTTGTACTGATTGCCAGCGCCATTATGAGCTGGTTGATGGCGTTTGGCATTATGAATATGAATAATCAATTTGTCGCCACCGTATATTCAACATTGCAAAAGCTAACCGAGCCTATGTTGCGCCCGATACGGCGCTTTGTTCCGCCATTGGGTGGGTTGGATATTTCGTTTATCATCTTGATATTGGCACTCTATTTTATTGATAATTTTATCACCCGTGATTTGCCAGGTTATTTAGGCCTCTAATAGGCTTACAGAGATTTGAAGAATTTATTTGGGCTTGCCTTTGGGGTGAGCCCTTTTCAGTTTTTGAATGGGTAAGTGCAGAAAATTGAATTGATTTCGCCTGCAAAGCGGCTATAAAGGCGGCATATTATGTCGCTCGCGGCTATTTCTTGCTTTGCAAGAGCCTGCACGGGCGCGTCACATAAGTGACGGGTGCTGTTCGCACCTTATAGCTTGATCAAGCTATGTTTATACTTTTTGGGCAAAGGAAATATCGCCATGACTAATCAACACTCGGACATTGCTGAACGTATTGATGGCCGCGCTGTGGCGCAGAAATTGCGTGACAATTTAGCTAAGGCGGTTGGTAAAATGCAGGCTGTGCATGGTATTACGCCTGCATTGGCGGTGGTTTTGGTGGGGGCTGACCCTGCTTCTGAAGTTTATGTGCGGATGAAGGGTAAGCAGACCAAAGAAATTGGGATGATTTCTATTGAGCATAAATTGCCTGCTGATACGCCTGAGCAAGATGTATTGGATTTGGTTGAAAAGCTTAATCAAGATAAGAATGTGCATGGTATTTTGGTGCAATTTCCTGTGTCTGAGCATATTAGCCAGCAGAAGATTATTGAGCTTATATCGCCTGACAAAGATGTTGATGGTTTGCACCCGATTAATGCTGGTAAATTGGCCTCGGGGGTTGAAGGCTTGGTATCTTGCACGCCACTTGGGTGTGTGATGTTGGCGAAGCAGACATTGGGTGATTTAACGGGGTTGAATGCGGTGGTTGTGGGGCGCTCTAACTTGGTTGGGAAACCTGTGGCGCAATTGTTACTGAAAGAGAATGCGACGGTGACGATTTGCCATTCGCGCAGCCGTGAGATTGAGAAAATATGTGCTGGTGCTGATTTGTTGGTGGTGGCGGTTGGCCGTGCCGATATGGTCAAGGGTAGCTGGGTTAAAAAGGGGGCTTGTGTGATTGATGTGGGCATGAACCGTGTGGCGCAAGAGGGTAAAAAGGATAAATTGACTGGTGATGTTGATGCGGATGAGGTGCAGTTGGTGGCGGGGAGTTTGACGCCTGTGCCTGGTGGTGTGGGGCCGATGACGATTGCTTGTTTGTTGCATAATACGCTGCAGGCTTGTTGTGCGCAGAATGGGATTAAGATGGTTGAGGTTTAGTGGTGAGATTGACATTATGTTTGGCACTGCGTGCGTTCGCTCCGCTCTCTAGCTAAGCCACTCAGCCGCTGGTGAGACGTAAACTCACCACCCAACCTAACCGCATTATGCTTAGTGAGCTGGAGTTTGGCGAAACACTGCATTTTGGTGCCACACAGCAAACTCAGAATTTGTAGCTTTGTGCTTATCGTGGGAAAAGAGTCCGAACCCGTAGGGTGAGGCAAGGCCGACTGGCCGTCGGGCGGTTAGCCCGTTGCAAGCACGCGGAGGCGTGCGCCCGCAGGGGCTCACTAGAGAGCGTAGTGAACGAAAAAATGGCAAAATAAAACCCGCAATAAATGCTGCGGGTCTAATTTATTCAGAACGAAACGCAGGTTATGCCCTTGCGAATCCCTCATTTATTTTGCTTTTGGCCACGTCTACGCCTTCAAAACCTACGACTTTGACCCATTTACCTGGTTCTAGGTCTTTATAGTGTTCGAAGAAATGTTGAATTTTATCTACGGTTAGTTTTGGTAGATCGTCTAAAGTTTGCACTTTGGTAAATTCGGTGGTGACTTTGTCGTGTGGGACGGCGATGATTTTTTCGTCTCCGCCGCTTTCATCTTCCATTAAAAATACACCGATCGGGCGGGCGCGGATGACGCTGCCTGGCACAACTGGTTCGGGTGAGACAACTAGTACATCTACTGGGTCGCCATCATCTGACAAGGTGGCTGGAATGTAGCCATAATTGCACGGATAATACATGGGGGTGAATAAAAAGCGATCGACAAAAACTGCGCCTGAGGCTTTGTCTACTTCATATTTGATGGAGCTGCCTTGAGGAATTTCGATGATGACATTGATGTCATTTGGCACGTCTTTACCAGCAGGAATTTTACTTTCGTCCATTTTTTTCTCTTTATTTTAAGTGGATGGTTCGATTAATTGGTTTCTTCGGTAACCGTTGGTGCTGGGGGTTGGTCGTCAGCAGTTGCAGGCTCTACAGGTTCTGTTTTGGCAATGCTTGGCTTGCGCTTTGGCCGTGGCTTACGCTTTGGCTTTGCTTCTTCTGCGGCAGGCTGCTCGGATGCAGGTTGGTTTGGCTCATTATCAGCAAGTATGTTTACCGGCGCATTGTCATTATTATTCATGCTTGGTGCTGAATCGCTAATGGTGTCAATGGCAGGGGCTTCAGCATCTGGTTGGGCGTTGTCTGGCTGGGTATTATCTGATTGAGCATTGTTTGATTGGGAATTTTGCCCTCGTTGCTCGGCACGTCTGGCCTCATGTTCGGCACGTTTGGCTTCTTGCTCGGCTTGTTGAGCATCCATTTTGGCTTGATGCGCGGCTTTTTGCTCGGCCACTTGCTCTTGGGCAATGCTGACAATACGTTTGTAATGCTCGGCATGTTGAAAATAGTTTTCGGCCATGATGCGGCTGCCAGAGGAGATGGCATCTTGGGCGAGTGACGTATATTTATCGGCAACGGTTTGGGCATTGCCGCGAATTTTCACATCTGGGCCATTGCTGTCGAAATTTCGAGTCAGCGTATTTTGTGGTTTGTTGCCACCGCCACTATTGTTGTTGTTATTACGGCGGTTATTATTATGGCGGCCACGTCTATTGTTTTGTTGGCCTTGTCTCGTACGATTGTTTTCGTTTGGGGATCTCACTTAGGATCTCATTCTTTAATTTAGATTTGAAAGTTTTCTAATCATGAATCAATTCAAATGACTAGTCATCTACATTTACTGGTGAAAGCTCACAGTATGTTATGAAAAAATAATGCTTCTGCATTTTATTTCTAGATAGAGCCTATAGGCAATTTATATGCATTCCAACTCTAATTGATTAAAATACTTAATTCTTGCCTAAATAATGACTATTTATCCCCAAAAACTGTATATCTGCCATTAAGATTTAGGTTTGGCGATGATGATGCGTGGATTTTGAGCTAAATCATAACCCAAGCCGTTCATTAATTTTGAGTGATTGTCTGAGTTGGGCATGACAAAATCGGCTGAGCTGAAATCTTGTTGTTGTAAAATGTCAAATAAACCATCGGCCTGATCAAAACCCATTTCGAATATGAGGATGCCATCGGGTTTTAGATATTGTGCGGCTTGGCGGGTGATGATGCGGTAGGGGGCGAGACCGTCTTTGCCGCCATCTAGAGCGCTTAAAGGATCGTATAATTTTACATTATCGGCCAATGAGGTGATGTCTTTATGCGGAATATAGGGTGGGTTGGAGAGGATGATGTCAAATTTTTGTGCTTCAATCTGGGTGAACCAATCGGATTGGATGAATGACGCGCGGTTTGAGAGGTTTAAGTTTTTGGCGTTGAGTTGGGCGATTTTTAAGGCTTTGGCGGAAAAATCGGCGCCTATGCCTGTGGCGGATTGATATTCGTGCAGTAGGGCGAGCAATAGACAACCTGAACCTGTGCCTAGATCGAGCAATTTTAGTGGCTCGAATGAGGGGGGGCGAAAATGCAGTAGGGTTTCGATGAGGATTTCGCTATCGGCGCGGGGGTCTAGGACATGTTGATCAATGGTGAAATCTAAGCCCCAAAATTGGCGGCTTTGCAGGATGCGTGAAATGGGCATATGCGCCAAAGCTTTGGCCTCTGCGGCTTGTAGCTTGGCAAGCTCGGGCTTTGTTAGCAAGCGGTTTTGTTGCATGATGAATGAAGTTAAACCTAACTGTAAGAAATGACAAATCAGCAGGCGGGCATCTAGATCGGCAGTTTCGCTGCCGTTTGAGGCTAATTTTCGGGTTAATTGCTGATGATATTTTTCAATATGCATGGCAGGAAACTACATTTCATCTTGCAAGGCAGAAAGTTTACGGGCTTGATCGTCATTAATTAGCGCATCGACCATCTCGTGCAGGCCATCGCCAGCGATTAATTTATCGAGTTTATAAAGCGTTAGGTTGATGCGATGATCGGATACGCGGCCTTGCGGGAAGTTATATGTGCGGATGCGTTCAGAACGATCGCCAGAGCCGACTTGTTCTTTGCGGTCGCCCGCGCGAATGTCGTGCAAGCGTTGGCGCTCGGCTTCGTATATGCGTGAGCGCAAGACCATCATGCCTTTGGCGCGGTTTTTATGTTGGCTTTTTTCATCTTGTTGGATGACCACGATGCCCGTGGGTAAATGGGTGATGCGGATCGCACTGTCGGTGGTGTTGACCGACTGGCCGCCTGGGCCAGACGCGCGGAAGACATCAATGCGCAGGTCTTTGTCTTCGATTTTAACATCGACCTCTTCGGCCTCGGGCAATACTGCAACTGTGGCGGCTGAGGTATGCACCCGTCCGCCCGATTCAGTAGAAGGCACACGTTGCACGCGGTGCACGCCAGACTCGTATTTTAGTTTGGCAAACACGCCTTTGCCAGTGACTGAGGCGATGATCTCTTTAAAGCCGCCGCGCTCGGATGAGCTGGCTGACATGGTTTCGACCTTCCAGCCGTTGAGTGACGCATAGCGTTGATACATGCGAAATAAATCGCCTGCGAAAAGGGCTGCTTCATCACCGCCTGTGCCAGCGCGGATTTCTAGAATGGCGTTTTTCTCATCGGCCATGTCTTTGGGTAATAGCTGAATTTGTAAGTCATGCTCAAGTTTGGGCAGGCTTTTTTCGAGATCGGAAATTTCTTGTTTGGCCATTTCGAGCATTTCGGCATCGGAATCTTTATCGGCTTGAATTTCTTTTAAATCGGCGATTTCATCGCGGGCGCTGATGATTTTGCGCAGCATTTCAATCACCGGTGATAGTTCGGCATGCTCTTTTGATAGGGCGATTAATTTATCGGCAGGTGGGCCTGAGGAAAGTTCAGACTCGATGGCATCGAAACGACTGAGTAATTGATCGATTTTTTCTTGTTTAATCATATTTTACTTTGGCAATGCAGCCATCAACTTTGTGAGGCGGTCAGAGCTAACTTTCTAGTTTGAAATTTGGCTAATTTGAAAATTGGTTAAAGCGTTGTTCAACAGAGACAAGGTCGAGTGTTTCATCTTTTACACCCAATTTACCGAGTAATTGTTTGCCTTTATAAACGTCTAGTACACCTGCGTCAGCGAGGGAAATAATCACACCTACAATTTTAGGAAAAGTGAATATTTTTTCGGGAGTTAGCTCGCCTGAAAATAGGATTTGGGCGGCATCATCTTCGATCAGAATCCAACTGTTTTCGCTGGCATGTAGGCTAAATTTTTCATTGTCTGTCGGCAATTGTGCCAATGCTTGTTGGATTGGATCTACGGGTACTTGCAGATCGCCTGCGCTGGTTTGTTTTGCGGCTTCCTCTGCGGCAGCGATGTTTGCGGTTTCGACCAAATCGTCATTAATGGTTTGGCTGATGGCATCAGTCGGGGCGATGGCGTTTTCTGCTGCGCTATTTTCGCCGGTATCGGTGATGAGATCGCCGATATTTTCGGTGGTTTGGCCGGAAGTGCCGACCTCTGGTTGGCTAATTAAAACCAATGGTTTTTGCACCATTACGGCGGTTGGAGCGTTGAGGTCGTCAGAACCTTGGGTGATGATTTTGCTGTCTAATGTGCCTATTTTTTTGGCTTTCTGGCCTTCCGGCACACGGTCAGTATCTTTGACAATACTAATATTACTATCATTGTTGGCATTGGCGTCAGTACTGACGCTGATGGCGCTGGTATCATTATTGGGTTTATCGTCACTTGAACTGGTGACACTTTCGGTAATTTGGTTGCTGATTTGATTTAAGGTTTGGCCAGAGCCATATTTTAAATTGGCGTAATAGGCACCGCCAGCGGCAACCAAAACTAAGATAATTGACAGAATTAATTTAAGCCAAGGGAATGGTTTGCTTTTTGGGTTTGAGGTGATTGGCTCATGGATGGTAAGGGGTTGTATACCGGTTATTTCTTGAGTGGGGGTTGGCTCTACATGATTAGCTAAATCAGCGTCTTGCTCATCTTCGGGTTGATCGTTGGCTTTGAGGCTATCGATGCCTGAGGCATCCAGCGCTTCCAATGTTTTGCGGGCTTCATCGGTGAAGGCGTCTTCATATTGGTCTTCATCATGAATGTCTATATCGACATCATCTATTTGGTAGATGTCTTGCTCATCACCTGTGGAGGTGGCTTCAGGCTCATGATAATTTTGCCTGAAAGTGGCTAAAACCTGATCAGCATCAAGGCTGAGCAATGCAGCATAAGTGTGTATATAATATTCGACATAATCTTGCTGCTCGACATGTTGAAATGAGCCTTGTTCGACAGCTTCTAGCTCGATAGTAGATAGGCCTGTATGTTCATTTAAATCAGAAATATTATAACCAAGCGCTTCGCGGGCTTGTTTAAATTGAGCGCCGAGATCAGTTAAATTTTGTTGTTTGATCTGATTTTCTTCAGCCAATTTATTACTCTCTTCTGTGTCACTTGGCCGAAGGCTCGTTGCGGCAGAGTTGGGGTTTCTATTACTAATATCTGACATGGGCGGGCTTTGTAAACAAAATTCGAGCTTATTTATAAAATAAATATAGGTTTAAGACTAGTTAAATAAAGGCTTAGGACGATTTTTTTTACTTAGTTGTGGCAAGAATATAACTATGTGCGGGATTTAAACATTTATCTTTATGTTGTTTTCAGCAATATAATCGGAAATTATATCATTTATACCTTCGCAATTACTATCTAAATGCTGGTTTAAAAATAAGCTAAATTTTTGCAAATCAAGTGATCTAACCATCATTTTTACCGGGCCAACTGAGGCGCTATTCATTGAAAGATGTTTAAAGCCAATGCCCAGTAAAGCCAAGGCTAATTTGGGCCTGCCAGCAATTTCACCGCATAAAGATAAAGGAATGTTGGCGGCATTGGCGGCGACAACAATGGTGCGTAACATGTTGAGGATAGGTGTGGTGAGGCTATGATAACGGCCTTGCAATAAAGGATTGCCGCGATCGGCAGCATAGGTGAATTGCAACAAATCATTGCTGCCAACCGAGGCAAAATCAACCTCATCAAACAAAGCCGATAATTGCCATAAAAGTGCAGGCACTTCAATCATCACACCCAGATTAATCTTAGTGGGCATGCCAATATTTTTAGCTTTTAGTTTGGCTTTTTCGCCTTCAACAAATTTTTTGGCTTGGCGAAATTCGGAAATATCGGCAACCATTGGGAACATGATGTTAAGCTCATGGCCGCGGGCGGCCATTAATAAAGCGCGCAATTGATGGCGAAATAGGCCGGGGCGATCGAGCGCCATGCGGATGGCACGCCACCCTAAGGCTGGATTTTCTTCTTTGGTGCTTCTTATATAAGGCAGGACTTTATCGCCACCGACATCAAAGGTGCGAAAGGTGATTTTTTTATCGCCTAATTGATCAAAGGCTTTTTTATAATTAGCGGTGAGTGCGTCTTTGCCAGGATATTTGGACAATAGCATTAATTGCACTTCGGTGCGGTAGAGGCCAATGCCTTGAGCGCCGCTTTCGTCAAAATGTTCTAAATCGACATCTAGGCCTGCATTGATCATCAGATCGATGTCTTGATTGTCAATTGATTTGGCGGGCAATAGGCGAATTTTTGCGTATTCTTGTTGTTTTTCGGCAAACAGGGCTTTTTTATCGATGAAACTATTGAGGATTTCATTACGCGGGCGTAAATATAGCTCGGCAGTTTCAGCATCGATAATGACGGGGTCATTTTGTTCGATATAATTGAATATATCGGCCACGCCGCCAATGGCAGGTATGCCCAATGCGCGGGCGACAATGCCAGCGTGGCTGTTGGTGGCACCTTCTTCGAGCACCAAGCCTTTTAATTTGTTTTGGTCATAATCTAGCAATTCGGCGGGGCCTAAATTACGTGCCACTAAAATGGTGTCATCGGGCAATTCGGCAGAGACGGATGTGGCTTGATTGTTGGTCAATATGCGCAGCAGGCGGTTGCCTAAATCATCTAAATCGTGCAATCTCTCGCGCAAATAAGGGTCGGCTTGGCGCAACATTTGGGCGCGGGTGGAGATTTGCACTTTTTCGACCGCAATTTCGGCGGTGATGCCTTTGGTTAGCGCTTCGTGTATTTTGCGTTTCCAACCACGATCGTTGGCAAACATTAAAAAGGTTTCGAGAATGTCGCGATGTTCACCTGTATGGGCCAGATCTGGATTTTCTAACATATCGGCGATTGAGGCGCGTAATGTGCGGATGGCTTGGCTTAGACGTTTATGCTCGGCCTCGACATCATCAGACATGAGGTTGGTGATTTTAATACGTGGTTGATGCAATACAACATGGCCAATGGCTATGCCGCTTGAAAATGAAATGCCTTTGAGGTTGACGGGCATGCTGTGGGTGGCATCGACAATTTCTGGCTTATCATCTTGGCCACTGACCACGCCTGATAAGCGAATGCTTTTGCTGGTTGAAATGACTTCGGCTAGCAGCATAGAGACGGTGTATAAAACTTCGCATTCTTCTTCGGAATAAATGCGCATGCTTTTATTTTGCACGGTCAAGACACCAATTGAAATGCCGTGTTTTAAAATGGGTACGCCTAAAAAGCTATGATAGACATCTTCGCCGGTCTCGGGCAGAAACACGAAATTGGGATGTGAGCGGGCGTTGGGTAAGTTTAGATGAGCTGCAGTTTTAGCGATATAGCTGATCAAGCCTTGGCCAGCAGGCATTTTGGCGGTGTGAACCGCATCTTTATTGAGGCCTTCGGTGGCGAAAAGTTCTAGCTCGCCCGTGTTTAATACCAAATATATAGAGGACACTTCGGCCTGCATATTGCTTGAAACCAGCAGGGTGATTTTGTCGAGGCGGGTTTGATCATCATTATCTTGGCTGGCCATAATTTCGCGCAAATCGCGCAGAATTTGCTGTGGGCCTGCAGCAAAGGCCGTCATTGGTTGGCCAGACTCGATGCTTATGACAGCTGGCGCTGTATCTGGACTCACAGCAGCTGGTGCTGCTTCTGGAGTTGAAGAAGGTTGATTATTTTGTTCACGATCACTCAAGTTGTGGCCTTTTTTTGATAGCTTCTACTTTGAATTTAAATCGATTCGTGCTGCCGTTTTGTCCATTATATAGTTAATAAACGGGTTTGTAAATTAATTCACATCTAAATCATAAGCAGTATGCAAGGCGCGCACTGCCAATTCGATATATTCGGCATCTATCAGCACGCTGACTTTTATTTCGCTGGTGGTGATGGCAATGATGTTTATGCCTTTTTTGGCCAAGGTTTCGAACATTTTTGCCGCCACACCTGCATGTGAGCGCATGCCCACGCCGATGACTGAAATTTTAACGATCGAAGTGGCGGATAAGATTTTTTCATAACCGATATTTTCGGCATTATCTTCAATAACTTTAAGCGCTTTATTAAGATCACCTTCGGGTACGGTGAAGGTCATATTGGTAAATTTACCATCTTCGGAAACATTTTGCACAATCATATCAACATTGACATTGGCTTCGGACAAAGGAATAAAAATACGCGCTGAAATGCCAGGTTTGTCGGATATATTGACCAATGTGACTTTGGCTTCATCTTTTGAATAAGTGATGCCGCTTACAAGTTCTTGTTCCATAATTTCGTCCTCATCACAGACCAGTGTGCCTGGGTGATTGCTGATGCCTGTTGTTAAATTTGTGAAATCGCTGTCTCTTGTCGGGCGGGCGGTCTCGGGGTCTTCGAAGCTGGAGCGCACCGCAAGGCGCACTTTGTGAATCATCGCCAATTCGACCGAGCGGGTGAGCAAAACTTTGGCGCCCAATGAAGCCATTTCGAGCATTTCTTCGTAAGAAATGCGGTTGAGTTTTTTGGCATTGGGCACGATGCGCGGGTCGGTGGTGTAGACGCCGTCGACATCGGTGTAAATGTCGCAAATGTCAGCTTGGATGGCGGCGGCAATGGCGACGGCTGTGGTGTCTGACCCGCCGCGGCCTAATGTGGTGATGCGGCCATCATCTGCGAGGCCTTGGAAGCCTGCAATGACCGCCACTTGGCTTTCATCTTGCATGCGTTTTATTATTTCTGTGCCATCGATATCTTCGATGCGGGCGGCGCCATGTATATTTGAGGTTTTAATGGGAATTTGCCAGCCGAGCCAAGAGCGTGCGTTGACGCCCATGGATTGCAGCATGACTGACAATAAACCGATGGTGATTTGTTCGCCAGTGGCGACAATGGCGTCATATTCGCGGGCGTCATGCATTGGACTGGCTTCACGCGTCCAATCGATCAATTGGTTGGTGGTGCCTGACATGGCGCTGAGCACAACGGCGACTTGGTTGCCGCCATCAATTTCGCGTTTTACATGTTTGGCAACATTGCGTATGCAGTCAATATCTGCCACGCTGGTGCCGCCAAATTTCATGACTATCCGTGCCATACAAACTCCTACTTAGGTGCGGATTATTTTTGCAGAAGATATAGAGGGAAACGGAGGGGAATGCAAAGCAAATTCGGAGTTTCTATCTATTTCTGAGAATCCCTTAAGAAAGTTGGCTGTACTGCTTATGCTCTGGAAGTTTGCATTATGTTTGGCACTGCGTGCGCGAACTCCGTTCGCTTGCTAAGCCACTCAGCCGCTGATCGGGAGCAAATTCACCACCCAACCTTACCGCATTATGCTTAGTGAGACTCCGAGTATAGGTGCCATATAGTTTATTCAGTGTGCTTTGCTTGGGAAAAGGGTCCGAAGCCGTAGGCTGAGGCAAGCGCGACTGCGCGTCGCCGTTAGGCGTAGCAAGCGATACGGAGTATCGCGCCCGCAGGGGCTCACTAGAGAGCGTAGCGAACGTAAAAATGCTGACTTCCAGGGTGTTGGCAGGATGCTGCCCTGTGGTTGCTGAGAAGTTGTGATGTTGAGGTTTGTGCTGGGGTTGCGGGTGCTGAGCCTGCGGTTGTCGATGTTAAAGACATAAGAAAGTTGGCTGTACTGCCTATGCTCTGGAAGTTTGCTTTATGTTTGGCACTGCGTGCGTTCGCTCCGCTCTCTAGCTAAGCCACTCAGCCGCTGGTCGGGGGCGAATTTGGCACCTAAATTGGCTGCATTACGCTTAGTGAGCTGGAGTTTGGCGGAGCGCCGAGTATAGGTGCTATATAGTTTACTCGGTGTGCTTTTCGTGGAAAAAGGGTCTGAAGCCGTAGGCTGAGGCAAGCGCGACTGCGCGTCGCCGTTAGGCGTGGCAAGAGAGCGGAGCGAACGCACGCTAGTGCCGCTAGCCCACCGAAGGTGGGTGTAAAAAATGTTAAATATATTCAGGCGCATCATCGACTAGTTCATCAAGGGGGTAGCCGGTGAATTCTTTTACGTGTTGTAGGACGACGAAGCTTTTGCAGGTGGCGGCGTTGGTTTCGCTTAGGATTTCGTCGGAAAGTTTGTTATATTCTTCCATATCTTTGCAGATGAAGCGGACGAAATAATCGAAGGGGCCTGAGACTTTGAAACATTCGACGATGCGGTTGTGGTTGCGGGCATATTGCTCGAACTGTACGAAGCTTTCCATATTGTGGGAATTGAGGGCGACCTCGGCAATGATTGTATCGTGATGGCGGAGTTTTGATAGGTCTAGCCGCGCCATATAGCCTTTGATAATGCCAGACTTTTCTAGTTTGCGCATGCGTTGGTGGCAGGGGCTGGCGCTTAAATTTACTTGTTCTGATAGGTCGGAATTGGAAATGCGGCCGTTTTTTTGCAAAAGGGATAGTATTTTTACGAAAATGCGATCCATTTTTATGTGTGCCATAATGTGCCCTCTAGTCAACTTTGGTAATAACGCCATCAATTTTAACTTGGCCGTCTTTAATGATGATGGTTTGGTGTTTGGCCGCCTCTAGCCATTTTGCTGTTTTTGCGGCTGGTGGCGGGTTGGTGGCGCGGAAGCTTTCTTGCTCAAGCGCGACTTTTTTGGTCATCATGGTGCTGTGCAATTGTTCGGTGAATTTTTCACGCTCTAAATCTTTATCAATCACTGGCATGAAATCAATAATCACTTTGCCGGGATAGCGCATGAATGAGTTGCGTGCCCAGAACAGGCCAGAATTTTGTGCAACGGGTAGGCAATCGAGATGCAAAGCCTCGTAAATGGCAATAACACCTTGTTTTAATTTCACAACCTCGCCGGGTGCAACGCGGGTGCCTTCGGGGAAAATCATCACTTGGCCGTTGTGCAAAATACGAGATTTTGACTCTTTGACAATGAATTTTATGGTTTTGGCACGGCCACCACGCACAATGGGGATGAAGCGTAATTTATATAATGCCCAGCCAAAAGCGGGAATGCGGCCGAGGCTGACTTTAAACAGCATAATGGGAAATTTGAGATATTTAGCTAGCAAAATAATCTCTAAGAAGGATTGATGATTACAGGCGACCAATAATTTTCTGTCGGGAATGTTATGCAAGCCACGGGCTTCAATCTCTATATTGCAAATCCATTTTAGCAAATAAGGCACTTGATGCGCCCAAGATACCATAACCCAACGGGTCATGGCTTTGGGGAAAGGCAGGGCGATGATGCAGACCACGAGCCACATAATCATGTGAATGTAAAAAACCACATTGAATATCAACGATTTAATAAATAACATTCTTGCCCCAATTTCTAAACTATATTTTGCTAAAATAGTCGCAAAGTTGATCGTAAACAAGCCTAATTCGGCGTGATGTTTTGACCTCGCGGTGGGCAGTGACCCAAATGGGCATGGTGCCAAGATCATAATTGGTAAAAACGGGATGTAAATCGGCATGAGTTTGGCACAGGCTGACCACCTGAAAGCCTATGCCAAGGCCTGCTTTAAGGCTGTGCCAGTTCACTTCTTGGGAATCGGATCTGATGTTGAAATGATGTTTACCAATGTCTTTGCCGTTAGATTTAATGCCCAATTGTTTAAAACCGTCAATGATCATGGTGTCGCGGTCATAACCGATAAAATCATGGGATAGGAATTTGGTTATATCAGTGGGGGTTAATGCCATTAATTCATCAAAACGCGGGTAATTTTGGCTGACATAAATGCCCATTGCCAAATCATTGACCTTGCGGCAGATTAAATCGTCTTGATTGGGTTGGTACATGCGGATGGCGATGTCTGCCTCGCGCTCTAGCAGGTTATCGGTGCGGTTATTGGCGACGATTTCAAAATTTATTTCGGGGTGAAGATTGCGGATGTGGCGGATGGCTTGGGGTAGGTGGTTGACCGCGACCATCTCGGAGGCGGTGATGCGCACTGTGCCTGCCACTTGCTGGGATTTGCCTGCTGCGATGAGGCTGATGTTATCGGCAAATTGTTTCATGCTTTTGGCTTGTTCGGCAAGCTGCATGCCGAGTTCGGTGATTTTATAACCCTTTTGGGTGCGGTCAAACAAGCGGATGTTGAGGTGAGTTTCGAGTTGTTCGATGTGGCGGCCAATGGTTGGTTGAGTGCTGCCTAATTGAGCTGCGGCTTTGGACAGGCTGCCCATATTGGCGACGGCTAAAAAGCTGTTTAATAGATTCCAATCAACGTCTCGCATATTTTTGTTCCGTATTCATTTATGTATATCTAGCTACCATAATTTGCGGCTTATTATAAGTTTTTGTTTGGACTAAATATAACATATCTACAATTTGAAGGATTTAATCATGAAAAAAGCATTGATATTGGGCGTGACGGGTAATTTTGGCAGGGCGCAGGCGCAGGCGTTGTTAGATGATGGGTGGCAAGTTCATTTATTGTTACGCGATCTAGATAAATTTAAGCATGATGCCATGTTGAAAAATGTAAATGTGACTTTGTTTAAAGGTAACGCGATGAATATGGATGATTTGTTGGCGGCTGGCAAAGATTGTGAGGTGATTGTGCATGGCATTAATATGCCTTATGACAAATGGGCGGAATTGATGCCTGAAATTACCAATAATGTGATGCAAGCGGCCAAAACATTGAATGCGACTATATTATTTGCGGGCAATATTTATAATTTTTCGCCTGATGATGGGTCTGTATATGACGAGCAATCGGCGCAAAACCCGATTACCAAAAAGGGTGGGTTTCGCAAACAATTGGAACAGAGCATGGCACATTTTGCGCAAACTCAAGGGGTGCAAATTATTGTGTTGCGGGCGGGAGATTATTGGGGGCCAGGATCGAGTGACAGTAGTTTTTTTAAATATTTAGTGTTGGATAATGTGCCTAAGGGTAAAATTTGGTTGTCGGGTGCTAAAGATAAAAAACATGCTTGGGCTTATTTGCCTGATTTGGGAAAAATTGGTGCGGCATTGCTTGAAAAACGTAAAGAACTTGATTTGTTTGAGGTTTTCCATAGTGCGGGGCATGATTTAACGGGTATGGAAATGGTTGATGCGGTGAGGCAAGTTACGGGCAATCAGCTTAAAATTGGTAAATTTCCGTGGGGTATGATTCGCATTATTGGTATATTTAATAAGGCGTTTCGTGAAATGTTGGAGTTGCGCTTTATGGCTAATGTGGCGCAAAGCTTAAACCAAGATAAGCTTGAAGCTTTATTGGGTGATGTGCCGCACACGCCATTGAGTGACGCTTTGGCGGTGACTTTTAAAGCGCATGGCATTGATACGAGTTTTTAATCGAGAAATTCTAATTGTTCGGGGTGGGTGGCCTCTATCATGGGGCCGCCGCGTTTTTCTAGCCATCCACGGACGCGGATGGTTTTGCCAACCATGTTTTTGAAATCTAGGTTTGACTGGGCAAAAGCCATGCGGTGGCGTTTGGGCACATTTATGGTGAAATCTGTGCGGTAATTTTGGCCAAAATTGAAATATAATTGGCCATATCTATATTCGAATTTAAGTAATTTGCCTTCGATTAGCTGGTATGTGCCATGCTTTTGGTCGAGGGTTTTAAGGTCGGTGGCATGGATGATGTTGTAATATTCATGTGCCCAAATGTTTTTATTTGTAACGCGTGCTGAATTTTCGGCGGTGAGTAATTCGGTGATGCAGGAGCGGTTGTCTTTAAAGCTATAGGTGCGGGCAAGACCTTGTTTCAGCATATGCTCTTGTAACCAAATGTCCTGGCCGTTATCACCTTTAATGAATAGGTGGGCTAAAATGCGGCGGTGGCGATCGGTTTTTAGGCCGCCATATTTTAGTGTGACTTGTTTGCCCAAGACGATGTTTTCGAGTTCAATTTTGGCGGTGTCAGCTAATGGCCAATCGATGAAATTTTTGCGATTGAGGGTTAGTTTTGGCGCTTGGGTGCCGACCATGCGGACTTGTTTGCCTGAGGAAAGAATCACCGTATCGCCATCGACCACTTGGATGATTTTATCGCTGCCGCCTTGGGTGAGGTTGCAGCTGGCATAGGCATGGCCACCCGCCAAAAGATAAAGGCCAGAGGCGAGTATGTTGCGGTAGGTTTTTGATTTTGGCGCTGGATTCATGAAGGTTTTTCGTTGTTTATATTTTGAATTTATATAAGTTTACTTGAGTGGGGAGAAAAGTAAATGGCCAAAAAACCAACAGAATATGAGAAAATGTTAGCAGCTGAACCATATTTTGGTTTGGATGCCGAAATATTGGCATTGGCGGCGCAAGGGCGTGCCAATATGAAGGCCTATCAGGCGATACCCGAAGAAGATGAAGTGGCGCGGCAAGTGGCTTTGGGCAAAATATTTGGTTCGGGCGGTGATAATGTAAAAATTGTTGAACCATTTTATATTGATTTTGGTTGCCACGTGCATTTGGGCAGTGGGTTTATCAATATGGGATGCACATTTTTAGACGGCAATAAAATTACCATTGGAGATATGACGCTTGTTGGCCCGCATGTGCAGTTTTTGGCCACTAGCCACCCTGCGCACCCTGATGAGCGTATATCGGAGCGGCTGATTGGGTTTTTTACAGGTAAAAATGATGCGAGTGACATTGGTATGAACATATCGAAGCCGATTGTTGTTGGTGAGAAATGTTGGATAGGTGGCGGCGCGATTATTATGGGTGGTGTGACAATTGGTGATGGCACAACCATTGGTGCGGGCAGTGTGGTGACTAAAGATATACCTGCACGGTGTGTGGCGGTTGGTAGCCCTGCGCGGGTGGTTCGGTATTTTGATGAGGATGGCGGCAATTCAAAATAAAAATAAAGTTCAATATAGTGATACGCAGGTGAAAAGTGCGGTTTTGGCGGTTTGTTTGTCATTTGTGCTGTTTGGCATGATATTGGGCATGTGGTTTGTGCATATACCCAGTGTGGTGGCGCGGTTGAATATCGACAATGTATCGCTGGGCTTTATATTGTTGTCGCAACCATTAGGCGGTGCGGTGGCGCAGCCTATTTTGGGGCGGTTGGCGGCGCGGTTTGGCGAGCGGCCGTTGTTATTTGTGGCTTATATTTGGGCACCCATTGCGGTTATTTTGCCGATTATGGCTTGGGATATTTGGGTATTGGTGGTTGGTCTGTTTATATTGGGCATGTCTTGTGCGACGTTGAATATTGGTAAATCTATACAGGGGTCATTGGTTGAAATAGCGCGTGGTAAGGCCAGTATGTCGTTGTTTCATGCGTTTTTTAGTGTGGGTATTTTGCTGGCGACCATAGTGGGTAGTGGTTTATTTGCACTGGGGTTGAATGATGGCATGGGGGCTGCGATGGTTTCTGTGATGTTGATTGCTTTGGGCATGTGGACTTACCCGAAATTTTTGCCGACGAAGGCGATTGCGCGGGCTAAGCGTGCGGGGAAGCGCTTTAGACTGCCTAATATGGCGATTTTGGCGTTGGTGATGTTGGCATTTTTAACTAATTTAACTGAAGGCAGTGCCAATAATTGGAGCGCGTTATTTTTAACTGACATAAAGAATGCGAGTGGGAGTGTGGCTGCGGCGGGGTTGGCTATGTTTAGCGGCTCGATGGCGGTGGCGCGGTTTGCAGCTGGGCCGATTATTGATAGAATTGGTGAAAAGCCGATTGTGGTGAGCGGTGGTATTTTGATTGCTTTGGGCATGTTGTTGGTGGTTTTTGCGCCTTGGGCTTTGCTGAGTGCATCGGGTTTTATGATTATTGGGGTTGGGGCGGCGAATATCATCCCGCTGGCGTTTAGTGCGGCGGGGCGGACGCCAAATGTGGTGCATGCGTTGGCGATTACGTCTATTGCGAATGCGACTATGTTGGGGGTGTTTGTGGGGCCGCCGTTGATTGGGTTGTTGGGGGAATTGTTTGGGCTAAAGGTTGCGATGTTGATGATTGGTGGCTTGGGTGTGATGATTGCGATTGGTGGGGGGCGGAAGAAGTGGCGGTAGAGGCGTGATGTTTTGCTATTGTTAATGCTCTGGAAGTTTGCATTATGTTTGGCACTGCGTGCGTTCGCTCCGCTCTCTAGCTTAAGCCACTCCGCCGCTGATCAGCGGTAAAATCACCACCTAACCTAACCGCATTATGCTTAGTGAACTGGAGTTTGGTGACGCTCCGAACTCTGGTGCTAAATTGTTGTTCATTGTGCTTTGCTTGGGAAAAGAGTCCGAAGCCTTTAGGCTGAGGCAAGCGCGACTGCGCGTCGCCGTTAGGCGTGGCTAGAGAGCGGAGCGAACGCACGCAGTGCTAACAGAGAGGCGAAGTCGAACGTATAAATGAGACTTCCAGAGCTTAGGCAGGGTACTTCCCCGTACAGGCTGTAAAAAGACAGTTGGCTGGTTGTTGATGCTCTGGAAGTCTGCATTTTTACGCCCACCTTTCGGTGGGCTAGTGGCCCCTGCGGGCGCACGCCTCCGCGTGCTTGCTAAGCCACTCAGCCGCTGGTTGGGGGCTGATTCACCACCTAACCTATCGTCATTACGCTGAGTTAGCTCGAGTTTGGCGATGCTCTGAGTTTCGGTGCGCCACTGAAATGCATTATGTATTCAGGTGTTATGTAGCAAGCCTTGGAATGCTCGGTATGATGCTTTTGGAGTGCGTTTTTGGGTTTCATAGTCAACATGCACTAGGCCGAAGCGTTTGTTATAGCCCTCTGCCCATTCGTAATTATCTAACAATGACCATGCGAAATAACCTTGCATGTTGGCGCCTTTGGATTTGGCGTCTAGGACGGCTTGTAGGTGGTCGTTGTAATATTTTACGCGTCTTGGGTCATCCATGCCTTCTACTTCGGCCATGCCGTTTTCGGTTACATACATGGGGATTTTTGTGTAATCGTCTGAGATGCGGGTGAGGATATTTTCTAGGCCTTTGGGGAAAATTTCCCAACCCATTTCGGTGGTTTCTAGGCCGCCTTCTACTGGTTTTACGGGGAAAACGGGGAGGTTGGCATCATATTCTACTACGCGTCTTGTGTAATAGTTTACGCCGAGCCAATCTAGTGGGGTGGAGACGGTTTTCATGTCAGCATCGAAGCCTTTGGGCATATTGTCGCCGAAAGCTTCGAGCATATCATCGGGATATTGGCCTTTGAATACGCCATCTAGGAACCAGCGGTTAAAAATACCATCGGCAATGTGGGCGGCTTTTTTGTCGTCGGCGCTGTCTGTGGCGGGCATATCCCACTCGAAATTAAGCACGATGCCGAGATTGTCGCCGCCTTCGGCACGGATGGCTTCGACGGCTTTACCGTGGGCGAAAAGTACATGATGCATGGCGCGGGCTGTGGCGCGGATGTCTTTGTAGCCTGGGGCATGAGCGCCGAGGAAATGTGATAGGAATGACACGCACCATGGCTCATTTATGGTGGCGGTGGTTTCGATGCGGTCGCCGTATTTTTGTTGCACTAAGGCTGCGTAATCGGCAAACCAGCTGGCTATGTCGCGGTTCATCCAGCCGCCTTTGTCTTGCAAGGGGGAGGGTAGATCCCAATGGTATAATGTGGCAAAAGGTTTGATGTTGCGCTCTAGCATGCCATCGATGAGGCGGTCGTAATAATCGAGGCCTTTTTGGTTTACTGTGCCTGTGCCTTCGGGGATGAGGCGTGGCCATGACAGTGAAAAGCGATAGGCATCGAAGCCTGCATCTTGAATTAAATCAAGGTCTTGTGGCCAGAGGTTATAATGATCACAGGCTTGTACGCCTGATTCGAAATTATGTGTATTGCCGGGGGTGCGGGAAAAGCTATCCCAGATGGAAGGGCCGCGGCCGTCTAATTGTCCGCCTTCAATTTGATAGGCGGCGGTGGCGGCGCCAAATACAAAATCTTTGCCAAAATCTTCGCGTTTTACTGAAAACATGATTTTTTCCTCGGTTTTACCTTAGGTAAATATCGTTAATATAAAATTCAGTCAAGCGCCATGTGAGAATTGGTATTTAAGCTGATGTTTTAGTTATATCTATTTTAAAAAAACAGGTTATAAAAAAACCATGTCATTTATATTTTCGGTCATTGCGCCAGTTTTTTTACTCATGTTGCTTGGTTATGGCATGGTGCGGGCAAATTATTTTCCTGCGCAAGGGGTTAATGCACTGACGCGGTTTGTCAATAATATCGCCGCGCCTGTTTTGCTGTTTCGGTCAATATCGTCGATGGAATTTAGTGAGGCTTTTCGTATTGAATATGTCGGGCCTTATTATCTGACTTCGTTTTTTATATTCTTTGTGGGTATTTTTATCGCGCGTGCCGTGTTTAAGCGGCGGCCTGGTGAAGCGGTGGCTGTGGCTTTTAGTGGTTGTTTTATCAATGGGTTATTGATTGGTTTGCCGTTGATTCAGCGGGCATATGGCGATGAGGGCATGGTTTTAATGCTGACTGTTTTGGGCATTCATGCGCCGATATTATATACAGTTGGCATGGTGACCATGGAATTGCAGCGGCGTGATGCACAACCATTAAGCCGCACGTTTAAAATTGCGGCTAAAAATATTGTAACCCAGCCGATTGTGATTGGTATTTTGTGCGGGTTTTTGAGCAATATTGTGGGCTTTGAAATGCCCAATATTTTGGATGTGACGACAGAAATGTTGGCGGGCGCTGTGTTGCCCTGCGCTTTATTTGGCATTGGTGGGGTGTTGGTGCAGTATAAGTTATCATCTGTTTGGTTGCAGGCGGCGGTTTTTGCGACGATGAAGCTGATGGTGCAGCCGTTTATTTTGTGGTTGGTTTTGATAAAAATATTAGACGCGCCGCATGATATATCGCGGATATTTATTTTGCTGGCCTCGATGCCTGCGGGGGTGAATACTTATATTTTTGCCACTTATTACAACCGCGGTGTGAATGTGGCAAGCAATGTATTGCTGATCAGCACCGCGGCAGGGTTTTTTACCATTAGTTTTTGGCTCTGGTTCTTAAGCTAGGTGGGGTTCTTGAGCTAGGTGGGGTTTTTAGCCTAATCATTGCCAAGCGCCTAATATAGCAGAGAGAATGATGATGAGTACGGTTTGGCTGCCAATGGCTAAAATTGCCGTTGACCATCTTTTTTGAAATGCGTAGCCCGGTAGGGCGGTGGCGATGGCGAAGAATATGGCTATCATAATGCCGAATGTGATGCCAGATTCAAGGGTGTCGACGCCTGTGGCTTGTTGGAATAATGCCAAGCCGAAACTAAGCAATATCATGCACACTAGGCCAATGCCGTATGTGTAAGATGGGATTTCGGCGGTGTGTTGTTTTTTATCGGCCGCGCCATAGGCTTTGGCCCATGGTTCGCCAAATATGACTAAAAACCAGACGGTTAGGAATATTTGTCCGACTATGATGCAGGCGATGATGGCTAACCAGTTTAGGTTTCCGAAATTGAGTTCCATTATATTTTCTCCTTTAAAGATTAGTTTTGATGAAATCGGCATAAGCGGTGAAGACGGCTTGCCAGCCGCGGGTGAATAATGTGAGGCGTTGTGGCCATTTGTCGCCCAACGCTGAATCTGCTTCGATGTGGGTGACTTGCATAATTGTCTCATCGTCATCTTGCGTGAAGCTGATGGTGACTTGGGTGGGCTTGGTTATTTTGCCTGGGT
Source organism: Alphaproteobacteria bacterium (assembly GCA_002400495.2). Lineage (GTDB taxonomy): Bacteria > Pseudomonadota > Alphaproteobacteria > Rhizobiales > OSC116 > OCS116. The sequence continues at coordinate 34,223 of NVQL02000019.1, forward strand.
TCCAAGTGTATGTGATGTCAAACGGTGGGTTGAGGCTTAGGACTTCGCCTAATATGGCTTGTTGACCATCGGGTGCGACTTCGTAGAAACTGCCGCCAATATGAGTTTCGAGTTTTATTGTTGAGCCTTCAAACTTTCGATGGTTTGGTGGCCACCATAGGTTGATTTGCTGGGTGAATGTGGTGAAAGCATGCTCGATGGAACAAGTGATGCGCATGGTTTTGATGAAAGGTTCAGCCATGGGCGGGGTCTTTTTGTTTGGGTTTTTGTTGGGTGTTTTCGGCAAGCAGGCGAAATCGGTTAAAGGCTTGGTTCCAATAGTTTTCGAGCCAATCTTGGGCTTGTTCAAAACCTTGTTGTTGTAAATGGTAAAGGTTGCGGTTGCCTTTGGTTTGGTGGGTGATCAGCCCTGCATGCTCGAGCAATAACAGATGTTTGGAAATGGCGGGGCGGCTGATGGGGAATTGCTGGGCAATATCGCGCACTGTGTGGGGGGGGTTGGCCAAGAGTTCAATGATTTGGCGGCGTACAGGGTTGCCTAGGGCATCAAATACCATTTGTTGGGTGGTTGAAAATGTTTTAAGGGGTGCTGCGATCAATTTGGATTTCCTAAGTTGGTAATTTACAAGTTACCAACTTAGGTTGAAATGTCAAGTGATTGATTTATGCTTTGCTGGTTAACAGGGTGGTGAGCATGAGGTTGACCATGTCTTCTGGTTTCGTCCACGGGTAATCGGCAATGGTGTTGGCGCAAAAAACAATGCCGATGAGGGCGCTGATGAGGCCATCGGTTTTGGCTTTGACTTCGGCGCTGTTAGGTGTGTGGGTGTCGGCTAGAGCTAACATGACTAGGCCTGAGAAGAATTTGAAATGCGACAATGTGGTTTTGTTTTTGAGGAATGAATCGACATCTGGCCGTGTGATGCCTGCTGACATGAATACCAAGCGGAAGTGATCGGGGTTTTCGATCCAATATTGGGCGAAGGTTTGGGCAGCGATGTTGAGGCGCTCAGTTGGGTTTTTGCTGGTTTTGATATTGTTGTGGATTTGGCTGAACACGGTTTCCAGCACGACTGCCCATAGGTGTTGCAGAATGTTTATTTTGCCATCAAAATGTGCATAAATGGTCATCGGGGCGCAGCCGACCTGTTTTGCTAAACGCCGCATGGAGATGGCTTCATAGCCTTCATTTTGAAATAATTTTAACGCGTGATTGATAATTTTTTCACGTACGGCGTTGATTTGCGCCTTGTTGCGTGGTTTGCGACCCATTTTTGCTGACATATTATTCTCTTTTCTGCATTAATTGTAACGCGTATAATTAATGATTGACTCATTTAGATTTTGTGGCTATGTAGGCTCTATATTAATTAGAAGGTGTTACAATTATGTTAAAATTTGTATTATGGTTAGTTGGTGCGGTGGTCATGATGATGGGGCTGAATGTTGGCTTGGGCGGTATTAGCACACTTGGTTGGTTGTCATCAGCTGATTTTGTTCAAATATCTAATGAAACAGCTTATGGAGTTCAGGATAATCATTTTCGGTTTTTGGGCGGGGTTTGGTTTGGGGTTGGGTTGCTGTTTTTTGTTGGTGGGTTTAAGCTTGATTTTGTGTGTTCGACATTGATTTATTTGTGTTTATTGATTGGTTTGGCTGGTTTGTTTCGGTTGAGTGCGTTGGATATGGAGATTGTATTGAGCGCTGCGATTATGCCTTCGTTTTTGTTGGAAATTATTGGGTTTCCTGCGTTGGCTTATTGGTTATGGCGTGTTACCAAATAGGCATGCGAATGGGGAGTGAGTTATGCGAGTGACAGAAGAAGATGGGCGGATGTTTGCACCTGCTGCGGGGCGTAATCGGGATGCGATTGAAGCTGTACTGGCCGAACATTTGCCGAAAGCTGGCAATGTGTTGGAAATTGCCGGTGGCACGGGGCAGCATATCAGCCATTTTGCGCAGAAGTTTGCTAGTTTGAACTGGCAGCCATCGGATATTGATGCTGATCGGCGGGCGAGTGTTGACGCTTGGGGAAGGTATTTGAAGCTTGAGAATTTGGCGGCTGCGCGGCATGTGGATATTGGCGTAAAGGGTTGGGCGGATGAATTAAATCGGGTGGATTTTATTATGATGGTCAATTTGTTGCATTTGATTTCGCAGGCTGACATGGTGAATTTTATGCGTGGGGCGGCGGATCTGCTTCATAAAGATGGGCGGGTTTTTATTTATGGGCCGTTTATGCGTGATGGGGTTTTGACATCTTTGGGTGATGAGAAATTTCATGCTGATTTGCGGGCGCGAAACCCACTGATTGGCTATAAGAATATTGAGGATGTGGTTGACAATCTGTTGGGATTTGGGCTTGAGGTTAAGGCGCAGATTGAAATGCCTGCTAATAATATAGCGCTTGTCGCGCAGCTTGTGAATTGATGCGCTTTTTAATGGCTTGTGGGCGGGGGCTCTGCTAAATAGGGGTTGTTGGTCTCGTAGCTCAGTCGGATAGAGCACCAGATTCCTAATCTGGGGGTCACAGGTTCAATTCCTGTCGAGATCACCACCTTTCTTTTTATTTTATTATTGGCGACAAAAGGCTTGCTTGGTTTTGTTTTAACGTTAATATTGGCGGAAAATAAATGAAATTGGGAGGTTTTAATGACCATAATTAATGTGGGTGTGATTGGTTGCGGCAATATTTCTGACGCTTATTTTAAAGCGGCGCCGCAATTTGACGTATTGAAAATGGTGGCGGTGGCTGACATTAATATGGATGCGGCGCATGCCAAGGCTGAAACTTATGGCTTGAAAGCCTTAAGTGTGGCTGATTTGTTGGCGGCTGATGATATTGACATTGTTTTGAACCTGACCACGCCGCAATATCATGTGGAAGTGGGTTTGCAGGTGATTGCTGCTGGCAAGCATGTCTATAGTGAAAAACCGTTGGCGTTGAATTTGGCTGAGGCCACTGAGTTGGCCAATGCTGCCAAGGCCAAAGGCCTGCGGGTGGGTTGTGCGCCTGATACATTTTTAGGCGGTGCGCACCAGACGGCGCGTAAAGTGATTGACGATGGTCTTATCGGTGATGTGGTGGCGGGAACGGCATTTATGATGTGCCCTGGCCATGAAAGATGGCATCCGAACCCTGATTTTTATTACCAAGCTGGTGGTGGGCCGATGCTCGATATGGGGCCTTATTATATTACGGCTTTGATTAACATGTTGGGGCCTGTTGATGCGGTGGTTGGTATGGCGAAGGCTACGTATAAAGAGCGGACTATAAAATCTGGCGATCGCGAGGGCGAGAGTTTTGATGTTGCGGTTGATACGCATTTCTCGGGTATTATGCAGTTTGCGAGTGGTGCAACGGTGACCATGACGCAGAGTTTTGATGTGCATAAGCATGAGCATAGCCCGATTGAAATTTATGGGCAAAAAGGTTCTATGTTGGTGGCTGATCCGAATAAATTTGAAGGCGAGATAAAAATATCGGCTGGTTTGGATGACTGGGAAACGGTTGAACAGAGCCATATTTATGGTGATGGTGATTATCGAATTTTGGGCTTGGCGGATATGGCGCAAGCCATTGTTTCTGACCGCCCGCACCGTGCAGGGCTTGAGTTATCTTTGCATGTGTTAGAGGTGATGCAAGCCATTCAGACTGCTGCGGATGAAGAAAGAATTGTAAAATTAGAGCATCAATGTGGGCGGCCTGCCGCTTTATCTGATGCTATAGAATTTGGAAAAATTGGAGATTAAAATGAGTAAAAAAACTGCACTGATTGCATGGGGTGGCTGGGAAGGCCATACACCTGAAGCCACTGGTAATGTGGTGAAAGATATATTGGAAGCCAACGGTTTTGACGTGACATTGGTGGCGGGTACGGCGGCGTTTGCCGACCCTAAATTGGGCGATTTTGACCTGATTGTGCCGATGTTTACCCAAGCGACTATTGAAAAAGAAGAAGTTGAAAACCTGATTGCTGCGGTGAAAGCAGGCAGTGGGTTAGCGGGTTGTCATGGGGCGATGGGTGATAGTTTTAGAGCTGAGACGGCTTATCAATTTATGACGGGCGGTCAATGGGTGGCGCATCCTGGCAATATTATTGATTATAGCGTTCAGATTACCAAGCCTGATGACCCGATTGTGGCGGGTGTTGGTGATTTTGATTATCATAGTGAGCAATATTATTTGCACGTTGACCCGGCGATTGAGGTGTTGGCGACGACGACTTTTACGGGTGAATATGATGCGCATATTGACGGGGTTGTTATGCCTGTGGTGTGGAAGCATAAATATCATAAAGCGCGGGTATTTTATAGTGCGCTTGGCCATACGGCTGATGAATTTAAGCACCCACAAATGCGGACAATACTAGAGCGCGGCTTATTGTGGGCGGCGCGTTAGACTTGTTCTGGTCTTTAGGCATTTTCTAAGGGGTAACCTTGGTCAAAAATGGTGGGTTTCATATATTGTTTGAACACCATTTTTTGCACCATGGGGAATTTCATAAAGCGGAATATCAGTTTGAACATTTGATAGCTGAGCCAGTTTTTGGGTATCAGAATGGTGACTTTGGCTGAATCTATGGCTTTTTGAGCGATGGTTGGCATGAGGTTTTTTTCGTAATTTTTGAAGGCGGTTTTGTAATCACCTTTGGCTAATGACAATTCACGCGCCAATATGTAAGACTCGGCCATGGCCATCAGTGAGCCTTGGCCCGAAAGTAGGGTGAGGCAGGCAGAAGCATCGCCGACTAAAGCCACGCGGTTTTCGCACCATTTTGGCATGCGGATTTGTGCCACTTCATCGATATAAATATAGGTATCGTCAGTGATTTGGTTGATGATGTTGTTGGTGAATTGCTTTTGGGGGCTGTATATTTTTCGTAACATTGCTAACGCATCGTCATGATTGCGTGGGGTTGGGGCGGTTGAATTATAGGCGAAAACTGCAATTAAATCGCCATTTTTGGTGGGGACTGTGGCGAGGAAATTGCCAATGGCCATATTGGTTTTGGCGACGTTGATATTGCCGTTGGCTGCGCCTGCTAAGCGCACAATGGCGACTTGAGCATCCATTGAGACTTTGAATTTTTCCTCTTCTCCGAAAATAAGTGTGCGGGTGGTGCTGTGAATGCCTTCGGCGCCGATGACGATGTCAAACTCTTCTGTATCGCCATTGGAAAATGTGACTTTGGCGGCATCTGGTGAATTGTCGATATGGGTTATGGTGGTGGCGAAATGGAATTTGACTTGATCGGGCAGAGCCTCGTATATGGTGCGTTCTAAATGGCCGCGCATGAGTGGCATATAACCTGAATTGCTGTCTGTCATGGCTTTTTGAATGTCGGATATTTTCATGCTGCCAACGATTTTGCTATTGTTGTTGACAATGTCGACGGTTTTTAGATTGGCGCTTAGTGCGTATAATTTTTCTAATATGCCCATGGCTTTGGCGATTTGCACGCCTTCGCCGTAAAAATCGACCATATAGCCTTCGTCGCGAATTTCGGGCGCGCGTTCGATGACGGTGACATCAAAACCATAGTGAGTGAGCCAAAAGGCTGAGGTTAAGCCTGCAATGCCTGCGCCTGAGACTAAGACTTTCATTTTTATTTCCAATTGTAAAAATTATTTGCTATTGATTAGATATATAGGCACTATAAAATTAGAGTCAACTATAAAAATGAATAGACTATAAAACTATGACTAAGATTATGCAGAAAAAGCGGGTTCGCACGCAGAATGCCATCATCAAAGCCGCGACATATTTGTTTAGGAAACAAGGGTTTGAAGGGACTTCGATGGAAAGTATTGCGGAGCGGGCGGAGATTGCGGCAGGTACTTTGTATAATTATTATGGTTCGAAGCCTATTTTACTGATTGCGATATTTGGGGATTTGACTCAAAACCTAACCGCCATAGCGCCAAAACGAAGCGAGGGGGAAATGACGCGTGATGTTGCTTTGGCTGATGTGACATCTATTTTGCAAATTGTGACCCGTGCGACGATTTTATTTCCAAAGGCCATTATGCGCCAGATATTTGCGCAGTTATTTGTACTGGATGCCCACCTTGTTGCTGAATTGGTGGCCATGGACATGCAGATTGTGGCGATGCTGTTGCCAATTTTGGGTGATATGCAGGCAGCGGGTATGTTGACGATAGATGCAGATATAGAGGCAGCGGCTTTGCTGTTATTTGGCAGTGCGATGATACAGCATCAGACTTATATATCGCTTGAGGAGATGAGTGAGGAGCAGCTTAATGATGGCATTGCGGCGCAAACCAAAATGATATTATTTGGTCTGCTGCGGCGCTGAAATGGTTTTAGCCAAATAGGCCATTGAGTGCGGCGATTTTGAGCGCGAAGGTTATTGGCATCCAGATGACCCAAGGCAACAACCAATATGTGGCTTTGCGGGAATATTGGGCGCAGACCCAATAAGCCGTGAATGAGATGATGATGCCGAGTGCGTCTAAAATAGCCGTGGTGCGGAAGCTTTGTGTGAACCAGAAAAAATGCGTGGTGAGAAAACCGCTGGCCAAAATGCCGACAGGAATGCATTTAATGTTTTTGGTATCGAGGGACAGGATTTTCCATGAGGTAATACCCATGCCTGCATAAATGACTACCCATAAAGAGATGAAAAACCAAGCGGGGATGGGCAGTATGTCTAGGCCAATATCGGTGATGATGTCGGGTTTTAGTGCGAGGGCGAGGCCGGAGGGGATTTGGCCGACTATGACGGGAACTAGGATGAATGGAGCAAGAGACTTTAAATTGGGTTTTTGCAGTTGTAGATTGGGTTTTTGCGACTGTAGGTTAGTTTTTTGCGGTTGTGTTATGGACATTTTAGTTTTTTTGGCCTGATAGCTTGATGAGATTGGCGTGGAATTGCTTTTGCTCTGAATCAGTTAGTGGGGAGAGGAATTCGGCCAATATTGTGGCGCTGGCTTGGTGAATTTTGGCCAATATTTGCGCGCCTTTGGGCTGTAAATAGATTTCAAATGCGCGCTTGTCAGTTGGATGAGGTTGGCGCTGTACAAGGCTCTTAGCCTCTAGTTCATTGACCAAAGTGACGATGACGGGTTTGAAAATTGCGAGTTGCTCTGCGATGCGTGATTGAACAATGGGTTGTTGGGTGGAAACTACCTCAAGTAGGCCTATATGATGCGGATGTAGGCCCATTTCAGCCACTGCATCTTCATAGATTTTGGTGGCTTGTGCGGCAACCATGGACAGAAGGAAGCCAGTATTCTGAAATAGCGGATTTAGCATGTTTTATTTCATTTCCGTTTGTAACGATGTTGCTAATATCGTTAATAATAATATCGTTATTATATATAACGTTATAAGATATAACGATATTGGTTGAGTTTGTCAAATGAACCGATGGTTCGATAAATGGACTTTTATCCATGAAAAATGAACTTTTACCTATACAAAATGAGTTTTCTATATATAAATATGAATCATGTTTATATAGGTATTTGGAGGTTGAATGAGCTTAATGGTTGAAAAGGGTGCTAAAAAGGCGGTTCAGAAAAGGTCGCAAATCACCCGTGACAAGATTATGCAGGCTATGGATGAGCTTTTGCAGGTGGAGAGTTTTGAGGCCATTAATATTGCCAAATTATCGGCTAAGGCGGGTGTATCGGCTGCATCCATATATCAAAGATTTGAGAATAAGGATGCGCTGATTTCGATTTTAATTGCTTTATATATTGAGAAGGTTCGGGTTTGGAATGAGGTCGCGCAAAATCTACCTGATGTGCAAAGCGCGGAAAACTTACGTGAAGTTTTGCAACGGATAGCTCTTGCAGCATGGCGGCAATTTGATGCGTTAAGCTATGTGATGCGGCCCGCTTATTTATATTCGCGTTTGCGGCCAGAGCTGTTGGGTGGGCATTGGCAGGCGCAAGAAAAACGAGCCTTACACGGATTTGAAGCTATGTTGAGTCAATGGGCAGGTGAACTGGCTGGGCGAAATATCACGCAAGTGGCGGCGATGGTGAGCTATTTTTATAACATGATGTTTTTGGGAAAATTGCTGCATAATGACGCGCAATCTTCTTGGAATTTGGGGTTGGGTGCGGAAGAATTTTCCAAGGACCTAGCTGACTTTGTTATGGGGTATTTGGCGGAGGGAAGGCGCTGACTATGGCATTGTTAGAAATATTGATAAATATTGGTGGGGTTTTATTATTACTCACCAGCTGGGTAAAGTTAGATTTTGGCTGGGCTTATGCGATTATTTTGACTTTAATTGTGTTGCAGCTATTTCTGACTCCATGGCGGTGGCAAATGCTGCCGTTTTATATGGCTTTTTTGGGTATGTTTGCTGCTTTTTATTGGCAGTTTGATGTGCATATTATTATAAAATTAGTGGGGTTTGTTTTTGCGTTTCTGCTTACATTATTATCTGTGTTCTTGAGCCATTATATGCCATTGATAAAGCTTTCGAAGCCAACGGGGCATTATGATATTGGCACTGTATCCGCAGCATATGAACGACGAGATGGTGACGAGGTGCGGCATTTATTTGCTAAAATTTGGTATCCTGCGAGTGGGGAATATGGTCACTATAAACGGGATGGGATTTGGAGTGAATTTTATAAGAATGAAAAATTTCCTGCTGTCGTTAGATATCTAGCACTTTATTTGAAAAATATAAAAACCCATTCATATATAGAAATGCCGTTTCTGACGGCGAAAAAACCTTATCCTGTGATCATATATAACCATGCTCTCATTTCGATTGCGGCGGATAATAACCGTTTGCTTGAAGGGCTAGCGAGCCGTGGTTATGTAGTGCTGAGCGTGCGCCATGAAGAACAAGATGTTGAATATAAGCGTATCCAAGCGGGTTTGAGTGACGCCGAAAAAGCTATGGATAAACAGCTATTGTCCATTTTGGCAAAAGATGAAATTAGCCAAGAAAAGCGTGCTGAATTGACTTTACAACAAATTCAAAATAGCAGTGGTATGGCGGGCATTGTGATGCGGCGGGCGGCTGACAGCCAGTTTATGTTGGATAAATTGGGTGAACTACTTGGCAGGGTTGGGGCGGTGGATGAAAATGTCATTGATTTGCAGAATGTTGGGGCTATTGGGCTTTCTGTTGGTGGCGGGGTGGCGACAGAATTGGGCAGGACTGACAACCGAATAAAAGCCGTAGTGAATTTGGACGGTGGTGTGTTTTCAGCGACACCATTGGCGCTGATAAATGTGCCTTATTTAATGATGTATAGTGAGTTTAACAACGGCAGTATGGATTTTTTAGAGCCTGTTACTCATGCCGGGTTTGAAACTCATATGATTGCGGGCGCGCAGCATTTAAATTATCATGATGTGGGCAGTTTGTTGCCGATTATGAAATTTATGGGAGCGGTTGGTAAAATTAGTGGCGAGGAAGTGTTTACTCAATCGACGCAGATTGTGGTAGAATTTTTTGCAAAATATATGCCACCGTCGGAATGAATAAAGCCACGCCAATGTGGTAGCCGATATACCAGACAAAGCCTGCGGTTGGTTCGAAATCGGCCGAATCAATGAAGATACGGGCGTAATAATAGGTGACTGCGGTGGTGATGGCGAATAGGGCGATGAGCGTAATGTTGAGCCGATTTTTATCGAACCAATATGCCCCAAGTGTGAGGATAATGCCGCCTGCGCCGCCTATCAATGTGGCTTTGCCATACCAAGCTAGCCCTATATATTTGCTATAACCTGTTAAATAAGCGAGGGCCAATAGCAAGATGGCAATGATGAGAGGGAGATATTTTTTCATAATGCGACCTTGCTGAATTGACTTGATTCTTTATGCAATATTTTTTGTCGCGTGTAATCTCAAAAAACCGTGATTGAATTGTTATTATAGAAGCGCAGCACTTAAGTGAATAAGTGCTCCACCTATGTTGATGGACATTGTGCTTATTCTTAGCACTTGTCCATCAACATAGATGAGGTCCCCCGCACTCAACTAGATTTCGTTCCAGCTATGATTTTAAGTCTGCAGGTAGCAGACTTGCGGGGATATTTTGATAACAGACAGGGCGTAAGAAACGCCTGATTGCCATCGTACCCACAGATGTTGCACCAAAATTGGTGGACGCTGGATATGGGCCACCATGCACCATTGTGTCGCTAACTTCAACCCCTGTGGGGAATCCGTTGGCCAAAATACGGCCTGCTTTGCGTTCTAGAATTGGCAGTAGGCTTTGGCCTAGCGTTGTATCGCCATCATCTAAATGCAAGGTGCAGGTTAGTTGGCCTTTTAAACCATTAGCGATTTCAATCATTTGTGCTTGGTCATTAGCGGTGATGATGATTCCCAATGGGCCGAAAACTTCTTCGGTTATTGCTTCATTGGCCAACCAGGTGTCACCAGTGGTTTGGTATAAATAAGGGCTGGCTTGGCGCAAATCACAGGTCGAGGTGAACAATTCTTGCACACCAACTGATTCGGAAATTAGCTTATTGCCGCTTTGGTATGCTTGTGCAATGCCTTCGGTGAGCATGGTTTGGGCGCCGATTGGTTCTAGTGCTGCGGTGGTGGCTTTAATGAAAGCATCAGCTGCGTCACCTTTAATGACCACGGCAACACCCGGGTTGGTGCAGAATTGGCCTGCGCCCATGGTGAGTGAGCCTGCCCAGCTTGTTGCCAAGCTTTCGCCACGGGCTGATAAAGCTTCGGGCAATAGGAACATGGGGTTGACTGAGCCTAATTCGCCAAAGAAAGGAATGGGGGTTTCGCGGCTTGTGCAAAGATCGAACAATGCGCGGCCACCACCTAATGAGCCCGTAAAACCAACGGCATTGATGAGTGGATGTTTTACCAAAGCTTGGCCGACATCGCGGCTATTGGCTTGGAGAAGGCTGAACACGCCTGGATGAATGCCACAAATTTTAATGGCAGCATGCACGGCTTCGGCCATGATTTCGCAAGTGCCTGGGTGGGCGTTATGGGCTTTGACAATTACGGGGCAACCAGCGGCTAAAGCTGATGCGGTATCGCCGCCTAAAGCTGAAAAGGCCAAGGGGAAGTTGGATGCGCCAAATACGGCAACTGGGCCAATGGGGCGTTGCATCATGCGCAAATCTGGGCGCGGTAAAGGTGCGCGGTCGGGCAGGGCTTCATCGAAACGTTTGTCGAGATAATCGCCTGCTTCAATGTGGCTCGCGAAAAGACGTAATTGACCCATTGTGCGGCCGCGTTCGCCTTGTAGGCGGGCGGTTGGTAGGCCTGTTTCGTTAGAGCCAATTTCGGTGATTTGTTCGGCACGTTTTTCAACTTCATCAGCGATGGTGTTGAGGAATTTGGCGCGGTCGGCATTAGATGAATAGCCATAGCTTAAAAAAGCTTGCTCGGCGGCTTGTACGGCGGTATCGACCAATGCTGGGTTGGCGGCTGAAAATTCGAAGCTTTCGCCGCTTGCTGGGGTTGAAGTGAATTTAGCGTCGCTGCTGACCCATTCGCCTGCAATGAGATGTTTGCCGTGGGGGTTGAATATAGAATCTGTCAAAATATTTCCTATCTCTTGTCGGTTAATGAATATTACCCGAAAAATGGTTGGTTTTCATGAATGAAAGTTAGCGCTAACATTCTTATCATCTATGTTAAAAAAATTCAAATCCCAAGTTAAGTTTTTGGGTAAGTTTATTTGGCTTTTATTTTGAATGATGCGCGGCCAAAAATTACCAGCAAAATACCACCCAAAATAATGATGGTGGAAATGACTAGTCGTAAAGTTAGACTTTCATTGACAAACATCACCCCGCCAATGGCGGCAATGATGGGCACTGACAATTGCACCACAGCGGCTGTGGTGAGTTGCAGGTTTTTAAGCGCGACATACCAGATGGCATAGCCAATGCCCGAGGTGAGTGCGCCTGAAATGATGGCATAATAAATGCCATCTGAGCCGAGGCTGAGATTTGACAAATTGAGTATCGAAAAAAAGCCTGCAAAGGGCACTGCGCGTATGAAATTAAACGTGGTGTCGAGCAAGGGGTTGAGGCTATCGCGGCCACGCACCGAATAAACGCCCCAGCCAATGCCTGCAATTGCCATGAGGACAAACCCGTAAAGTGTGGGTGAGCCTAAATTGGGATAGATGAGATAGACAAAGCCTAAAAATGCCAAAATCAAGCCTGCCCATTCGCTGGCATGTAGTTTTTTGCCGTTAAATAGCGACATTATAATCATGGTGATTTGCACCGCGCCAAACAATATGAGTGCGCCTGTTGCGGTGTCTAATACCACATAAGCGAATGAAAAGCAGCTGGCGTAAAGAAACAGCATGAAAGCCGATGTCCAACTGCCGCGGGCTTCGAGCTCGAATAACATGGCTTTTTGATAGAGGGTTTTGATGGGGTATTTGATTTGGGTATTTAGTGGTTGTTTTGGCCTGAGGATGAGCACCAAAATAAACAGCATAACCGCGCCTGAAATGAGCCTGATTGTGGTGAAAGAGCCTGGGTCTATATCGGGCACCTCAAGTGCCAAGCGCGCCAAAACAGAATTGGCGGCAAAGGCGATGAGTGCGAGAATGGTGGCGAGGATGGCTTTGAACGAATTGTTATTTAGCATAATGTATTAAACACTATCTTTTTTTACCAAGATTACAAAGCATAATATGCTTAAAAGGCCGCCAACCACCATGCTGATGATCATCGGGCTGGTGGTACCGTTGTGAAAATAGCCCACGATAAAGGTGGCAAAAGCGCCTAAGGCGATTTGGGTGAAGCCTGCTAGGCCTGAGGCGGTGCCGGCAATTTCTGGCCTGATGGAAAGCGCGCTGGCCATGGCAGAAGGGATGGCCAAGCCATTGGCGCAGGCGACGATGGCCATGGGGGCGAAAATATAGACAGGTTGGCTGATGCCGATATAACTAGCAACCAGCAGTATAATCATGCCAATGATCAGCACAAGATTGGACAGCATGAACATTTTATAGCTGCCCAAACGGGTGGTGAGTTTGCCTGATAGGAAATTGCCAACCATATAGCCGAGTGACACCATGACAAAATAAAAGCCGTAAACACTAGGTTCTAAATGTAGGATTTTAGTGACTAAAAATGGCGCGCCTGCGATAAAGCTGAAAAACACTGAAGAAGAAAAAGCCATGCCGCAGACAAAGCTGATATATTGTCTTTCTTTGAGCAAGGTAAAATATTTAGCGGATATTTCGCTGACATTAATGCTGTCAATCAGTTGATTATTGGTTTCGTGCAGGAATTTAAACGCCAAAATAAAGGCAATGATGCCCATGATGGCGACGAAATAAAAACTGGTGCGCCAACCCGAATATTGATCGATAAAACCGCCGATTGTGGGTGACATGAGCGGGGCTAAGGCCATGATCATGGTCATATAGCCAAGTAAGCTTGCGGCTTTATTGCGCTCGTATAAATCGCGGACAATGGCGCGGGTGAGCACCACGCCTGCGCAACCGCCTGTGGCCTGAAATATACGGCCAATGATGAGTTGTTCTACGTTGTAAGCAAAAGCGCAGCCTAGGCTGGCTGTAATAAAAATAACTACGCCTGCGAGTAATATTGGGCGTCTGCCAAACCTATCTGATAGCGGGCCATGGATGAGTTGGGCGATGGCAAAGGCGACTAAATAGAATGTGAGGGTGAGTTGTGCGATGTTATGTTGGGTGTTTAGGCTTTCGGTTAAATTGGGCATGGAGGGAATAAAGATATTCATCGCCACGGGGCTTAATGCCGAGAGGAATATTAATATAGCGATGTGGGGTTTTTTGATTTGAAGGGGGGCAGTTTTAAGCATTTTCTGCCTTTTTTGACTTGCGGTCGACCAGACCGTAAAAACTGATGACCATAAGAATGGCAAAAAATGTCATAAACCCAACCATGGAAAAGCCCGACTGCTGGTGGAATATGCCGACCATAAATGTGCCCAAAGCGCCTGATAACATTTGTAAGAAGCCCGAAAGGCCAGCAGCGGTGCCTGCAATGTCTGGCCGTACATTGAGCAGGCCTGCTATGGCATTGGGGCTGATGAGGCCTGCTGAAAGGGCGATGAAGCCCATCGGACCAAATAGGATAATTGGGTGGGAATAGCCGATAGAATAGCCGTAGAGGGCGGCCATAATGCCGATCAACATAATGATGATCCCGATGTTGATCATTTTTTGAGTTCTGATTCTATTGGCAAAACGACCAGCTAGGAAATTACCTGCCATATAGCCGCCGCTGACGAGTAGGAAATAAAACGCGTAAGTGCTGGGGCCTAGATGCATGACATCGGCAATGATAAATGGTGCGCCTGCGATGAAGCTGAAAAATACCGAATTGTTAAATGCCACAGCCAATGCATAGCCGAGAAATTCTGGCTCTTTGAGCAATGACCAATATTGGGCGGGTATGGTGGAAAAATTCATTGATTTGGTGAGGTTGAAATTGGTTTCATACAGGCCTTTTAGGGCGATGAGGCCGATGAGCACACCAAAAGCCGCGACAAAATAAAAGCTGGCACGCCAACTTGCCCATTGATCGAGAAATGCACCTAATATGGGGGCTAACATGGGGGCCAACGTAATGGCAGCCGTGAGGTAGCTTAAGATAACCACGCCTTCGGATTTGCTATAAACATCGCGGATGATGGCGCGGGTGATGACGATGCCACAACAGCCGCCCAAAGCTTGGAAGATACGGGAGAAAATAAGAGTTTCGACGTTGGCGGTAAAGGCACAGGCGAGGCTGGCGATGACATATATTAAAATGCCGAGCAGGAGTATGGGGCGGCGGCCGTATTTATCGGATAATGGCCCGACAATGAGCTGGGCAAATGCTAATGACAATAGGTAAAAAGTGAGGGTGAGTTGTGCCATGCTTTGGGTTGTGCTTAGGCTGGTGACCAAGCTGGGCATGGAGGGCACAAAGATATTAAGCGCTAAAGTGCCAATGGAGGCAATGGCTATGAGCACCCAAATACTGAGTTTTGGGTTTGTTGATTTTATTGTTTGAGAATTCATGGGTGCATTAAGCATGGTTTGGGTGAGTTTATATAGTCAAAAATTTTGATGAGTGAGGGGTATAATGAACTCGATTTTGTGTTGATATGGCATTAGACTGGTGAACAAGATGAAATTGAGGTGAAAAATGGTTGCACAAAACCCGTTTGAATTGTTTGAATATTGGTTTGAAAAAGCTAAGAAAAATAAAAACGTGAAATATCCTGATGCGATGAATTTGGCAACGGTTTCGGCTGATGGTCAGCCGTCTAACCGTAATGTGTTGTTGAAGGCGTGGGATGAGCAAGGGTTTGTTTTTTACACCAATTTAACCTCGCGAAAGGGCGGGGAGATTGCTGAAAATGCTAAGGTTTCGTTGTGTTTTCATTGGGATGATATGGATGTTCAGGTACGTATTGAAGGGGTGTGCGAGCAGGTGAGTGATGCGCAGGCGGATGCTTATTTTGATAGCCGGGCGCTACAAAGCCGTATTGGGGCATGGGCATCGAAACAAAGCCAGCCGCTTGAAAGCCATGGGCATTTGCTGAAACGGGTGGCTAAGGCGGGGCTTAAATTACCAATGGGTAAGATGCATCGGCCTGACTTTTGGTCGGGCTATCGGGTGGTGCCGCACCGTATTGAAGTGATGCAAATGAAGGATTTTCGGTTGCATGAGCGGCGGGAATTTCTGCGGAATGGAAACGCATGGTCTGAAGGCTTGCTCTATCCGTGATTTTTGGCTCCTGTGTCCAAGCAAAGGCCATATCAGTGAGCGCGACAGCGGCCGTTCGAAGCCGCTGAAGACGAACGCGCGGTCGGCAAGCGCAGTACGCGAAGCGTATGGAGCGCACGCAAGTGTCAACAGTGAGCTTAAGCGAACGTATGAATGAAGTACCCGAGTATTGGCAGGAGTGCTAACTTTCTTATGTCTTTGCAGTGGCTAATGCTGGTTCATTGGTTGCGAGTCCTACGCAAAATTTCCACTTCACAACTTTTCAGCTATCACTGGGCGGCGTCCTGCCTATGCTCTGGAAGTTTGCATTTTTACGCGTGCCTTAAGGCACGCTAGTGAGCCCCTGCGGGCGCACGCCTCCGCGTGCTTGCTACGCGCTAACCGCGCGACGGCCAGTCGGCCTTGCCTCAGCCTATCGGCTTCGGACCCTTTTCCCATGATAGATTGGGCTCACTGAAATGAGTGGTGGGTTTGGATGTAAGGGGTGGATAGAAATTCTGGATTTGCTTTTTTGCCGTAAAAAAAGCCGCACTCACCAGGTAGAGTGCGGCTTTACGCGCTGTATTTGTGAATTTTTATTTTTTTAGAAGATCGCGGATTTCACCTAGTAGCACTTCTTGTGCTGGTGGCTCTGCGGGTTTCGCGGCTTCTTCTTGTTCGGTTTTTGCCATGGCTTCTTTGGCGGTGTTGATGGCTTTGACGATGAAGAATAATACGACGGCTAGAATTAGGAAGCTGATGCAATTATTGATGAATAGGCCATAATTTAGGGTGACTGCGCCTGCTTCGGCGGCGGCTTCTACTGTGGCGAAAGGGCCTTCGCCTTTGAGTAGAATGAATAGGTTTGAGAAATCTACGCCGCCCAATAGTAGGCCGATGGGGGGCATGATTATATCGTTGACTAGAGATTTGACGATGGTGCCAAATGCGCCGCCTAAAATAAAACCAATGGCTAGGTCGACCATATTGCCTTTCATGGCAAATTTCTTAAATTCTTCGAACATGTGTGTCTCCATATTCCGCATAATAGTGCGGCAAATTAACATTAACTTTGAATACAGTGCAACTTTTAAGCAGAAACATGGTTAATTTCAAATGACTATTTGAGTTAAATTCAACAAAAAAAGGCGTAATTCGTGAGAATTACGCCTTTGGTTTATAAGTATCTAAAAGCTACATGTTCATTTTTTTCTTACGTTTGGCGAGCAATTGTAAGCGTAATGCGTTGAGTTTAATGAAGCCAGCGGCGTCATTATGATCATAAACATTATCTTCTTCGAAGGTTACATGAGCTTCACTATATAGAGAATATGGTGATTTGCGGCTGACCACTGATACGCTGCCTTTGTAGAGTTTGACCACGACTGTGCCCCAAACGGGTTCTGAGGCTTTGTTGATCATGGCTTGTAGCATTTCGCGTTCTGGGCTGAACCAGAAGCCGTTATAGATAATCTCGGCATATCTTGGCATCAGCTCATCTTTGAGATGCATGGCACCGCGATCTAAGGTGATGCTTTCAATGCCTCTGTGTGCGGTGAGCATGATGGTGCCGCCCGGGGTTTCGTATATACCGCGGGATTTCATGCCGACATAGCGGCCTTCGACGAGGTCGAGGCGGCCAATGCCATTGGCGCCGCCGAGCTCGTTGAGGCGGGTTAGCAAGCTTGCGGGGCTGAGGATGACGCCATCGACGGAGACAGGATCGCCTGCTTCGAAGCCGATTTCAACATAGGTTGGTTTGTCGGGCGCAGCTTCGGGGCTGACGGTGCGTTGGTAAACATATTCTGGGGCTTCGACGCTTGGGTCTTCCAAGGCTTTGCCTTCAGATGAGGTGTGTAGCAAGTTGGCATCGACAGAAAATGGCGCTTCGCCGCGTTTGTCTTTGGCGATGGGAATTTGGTTCTTTTCGGCAAATTCGATAAGTTTGGTACGGCTTGATAAATCCCATTCGCGCCACGGGGCGATGACTTTAATGTCGGGGTTTAGGGCATAATAGCCGAGTTCGAACCGCACTTGGTCATTGCCTTTGCCTGTCGCGCCATGAGAGACGGCATCGGCGCCAGTTTTTTCGGCAATTTCGATTTGTTTTTTGGAAATGAGTGGGCGGGCGATGGCTGTGCCGAGTAGGTAAACGCCTTCATATAGGGCGTTGGCGCGGAACATGGGGAAGACATAGTCTTTGACGAATTCTTCGCGCACGTCTTCGATGTAGATTTCTTTAATGCCGAGTAGTTCGGCTTTGGCGCGGGCGGGTTCTAGTTCTTCACCTTGGCCGAGATCGGCGGTGAAAGTGACGACTTCGCAATCATATTCTTGCTGTAGCCATTTTAAAATAATGCTGGTATCTAAACCGCCAGAATAGGCAAGCACCACTTTATTTATGTCTTTTTTGTCCATTTTAATTTCCGTTTGTTTTACAAATTTGTTTTTGAATTAGGTTTGTTGAGTCTTTGGCAAGGGTTGTCGGATGGCTAAATACCAGAATAAATAACCTGCCAATGCGTTGGTCACGACGCCAATGAACGGCACCCAAAGGCTGGCATCATCGCCCTCAACGCCTTGTAAACCCGGGATGAAAGCCAAGGTGATCATGATGGCGAAAACCCCGTATAGCATATAGAAATAGGGTGATTGAATTTTTTTGAAATAGGCGAATAGGCCAAAAATGAGGGTTAATGGTGAAGGAAAAATAACCAGTGAGACAATCACCACCATAATCATATCGACCATGTTTTTGCTGTCAAGCTCGGTGCCTGTTGACACTTGTGGCAGATAATAAGTCAACGCCACGCAGATGGCGGTGAAAATACAGCCGATGAGATAGGCCATGACGATGTTGAGGGCTTTTAACATTATGTTGCATCACCTTTTTGAATGCGGGGTTTTCTACTGATTTTACTCTCGGATTTAAGCTGGCCGCAAGCTGCCATAATGTCGCGGCCGCGCGGGGTGCGGATCGGACTCGCGTAGCCAGCGCGGTTGATCACTTCGGCGAATTTTTCGATTTGCTCCCACTCGGAACATTCATATTCGCTACCCGGCCACGGGTTGAACGGAATGAGGTTGATTTTGGCGGGGATGCCTTTGAGTAATGTCACCAACTTTTTGGCATCGGCGATTGAATCATTAATGTCTTTGAGCATGACATATTCGAATGTGACGCGCCTTGCGTTGGATACGCCTGGGTAATTGCGGCAGGCTTCGAGCAAGGTTTCTAGGTTGAATTTTTTGTTGATGGGCACGAGGACATCACGCACGTCATCATCAACGGCATGTAAGCTGATGGCCAACATACATCCCGTTTCTTCGCCGATTTTATCGATGAAATTGACCACACCTGAAGTGGACAATGTGATGCGGCGGCGGGATAGTGAAATGCCATCGCCATCGGCCATTATATTGATGGCGTTTTTAACATGCTCATAATTATAGAGTGGCTCGCCCATGCCCATATAGACAATATTACTGATCATGCGGCCAGTTTGTGGCAAGTTTGAGTCGTTGACCCGATCCATACTCGGCCAATCGCCAATGCGATCGCGTGCCACCATGATTTGGGCGATGATTTCTTCGGAGGTTAAGTTACGCACCATGCGTTGGGTGCCTGTGTGGCAGAATGTGCAAGATAATGTGCAGCCGACTTGGCTTGAAACGCATAATGTGCCGCGGGTTTGCTCGGGAATGTAAACGCATTCGACCTCATGGCCGACAAGATCGCCTTTTTGCTTGGGCATGCGCATTAGCCATTTGCGGGTGCCATCGACTGAGATTTGTTCTTCGACCACTTCGGGGCGTTCTATGGAATATCTTTCGGCCATCATATTGCGCAAGTCTTTGTTTACATTGAGCATGTCATTGAAATCTGTGACGCCTGCAATGTAGAGCCAATGCCAAATTTGGGCGCTGCGCATTTTGATGGCTTTGTCTTTTACACCTAAATCGGCCAAGATTTGTTTTAGGGTTTCGCGCGGCATGCCGACTAAATTGGGTAGCGCTTCGTCTGACGGCGTTGTGAGGCCGTCTTGCGCCAAATCAGGAGTGGCGGAATTTTGGTTTATTTTGGCAATATCTAACGTATGTGACATGTGGAGTGCTCATAATATTGATAGGCATAAAAAAGCCCTTACTTTGCAGCGTATATAGCTGAAAATGTAAGGGCTGTAAATGTTTAGAATCTAGAGGTGAAACCAGAATGGATTTTACTAGAGATTACAATGAGTTTTGGCAGCGCCAATGGCGGCAGTGATGCCTGACAGAGAATAAGTGTCTGTGGTGTTGGTGCCACGGCTGGATGTGCCTTTAATGATCATTTTTTGGCCGCGTTTCATGGCCGCGACAAGGGCTGATTGCACATTATCGCCTGCTGGCCACGCGGTTTCGGCCTGCGCGAACATGGAAAAGGTTTTACTGCCAACGGTGATGGTTGGGGTGCTGTTTTCGCGCAAAGGATAGCCCATAGCGACGCTAACTGCATTGGTTGTTTTGTCAGTCTGGCTATGGGTGACGGAAAAGAAAATAGAACCGCGTCTTACGCCTGCAGGTAAGCTTTCGGTTGGTTGGGTAACTGCGAAACAGGTTTTTTTGCCCGCTTCTTCATAAGCAAAAACTGTCCAATCTTTATGTTGCGAGATCGGCTCTGGATCGTCAGCAAAAACTGGTGTAACGCTTAGCAATGTTGCTGCGATAATAAGTGATGAGAGGCTTTTAAAGGCGCCAAAATGTTTGTTCGTCATGTATTTTTTCCAGCTTTCGATTACGCATAACTCTTTTAGATCAAATTTAGGCAAGTAAGGTTAACAAAAGGTTATCAGAATGGTTATCCTTGGTTTTATGTGGGGTAAATATCAAACAATAAAGGCCAAAATAAGGTGTAGGCGGGGCATCAAATGGCTTGAGCTGTGGGTGATTTGGGGTATGATGTGGAAAATGAATGTAAATGAGCCTGTGCATGACTGAAGCTGTTAAATCGACCACCATCAACCCTGATGACGTGGCAAACTTTGTAAAAATTGCTGAGCAATGGTGGGATCCGAAGGGTAAATTTGCGCCTTTGCATAAGTTTAACCCGATTCGGCTTAAATATATACGCAGTAAAATTTTTGAACATTTTGGGCTTGAAGCGGCTGAGGGGTTTGACCCGAGAGCGCCTTATAAAGGCTTGCGCATGTTGGATATTGGCTGCGGTGGTGGGTTGTTGACTGAGCCTATTTTTAAACTTGGCGCAGAGATTGTTGGGGCGGATGCGGCGGAGAAGAATGTGAAAATTGCGAGCGCGCATGCGATGGAGCAGGGGCTGGAGATTGATTATCGGGCGACGACTTCAGAAGATTTGCAGGCTGCGGGTGAGAAATTTGATGTGATTTTGAATATGGAAGTGATTGAACATGTGGCTGATGTGCCGTTGTTTTTGTCTTCTTGTGCGGATATGTTGAAGCCTGGTGGGATTATGTTTATTGCGACGTTGAACCGTAATTTTAAAAGCTTTGCGATGGCGATTATTGGGGTGGAATATGTGCTTGGGTGGTTGCCTAAGGGGACGCATGTGTGGAGCCAGTTTATTGTGCCGAAAGAATTGCAGGATATGACGGAGGCTTTGGGCTTGAAGATGATTGATGAGACGGGGGTGAGGTATAACCCGTTGAGTGATCGGTTTTCGTTGGCGGGTGATATGTCTATAAATTATATTCAGCTTTTTAGTCGGGCGGGGTAGGGGCTTCCAGAGCCTTTGCTATCAGCTAACTGTCTTTTTGCAGCCTATGCGGGGAAATATCCTGCCTATACTCGGGTACTTCATTTTTACGCCCACCTTTCGGTGGGCTAGTGGCCCCTGCGGGCGCTTGCCTCCGCAAGCTTGCTACGGGCTAACCGCCCGACGGCCAGTCGGCCTTGCCTCACCCTTCGGGATCGGACTCTTTTTCCATGAAAAGCACAATGAGTAAACTATATGGCACCTATACTCGGAGTTTCACCAAACTCTAGCTAACTTAGCTTAATGAAATCGCTTCGGGTGGTGAATTCGCACCCGACCAGCGGCTGAGTGGCTTAGCTAGAGAGCGGAGCGAACGCACGCAGTGCCAAGCAAAAATGCAAACTTCCAGAGCATTCGCAGGACGCTGCCCTGAGTTTCAGCAGGTTTTGAGTTCATAAACTAAATTCAGAACTCGCTTCAGCCTCTAAAATTTCCCATGACAATGCTTATATTTTTTGCCGCTGCCGCACGGACAGGCCGCATTACGGGCAACTTTGCCCCATGTGCTTTCATCTTCTGGGTCAATCGGC